>NZ_CP011390.1:1305714-1632142 GCF_001644645.1 Flavisolibacter tropicus
GCCATCGTGGTGCTTGGTCGTAAAAACAAGGTAACGCATACCTGCTGCTTTTCCTACTTTGGCCCACTGGTCGGGATTAAAATTGACAGGATTAAAATCTTTCTTTAACCCCCAGTACCACTTCTTAAATTCATCATAACTAATGGTGCTGTCCCGATCGATCCAGTCTTCAGAGCACAAAGCCCAGGACTCAATCATACCCGGTACGGCATAAAGACCCCAGTGTATGATCATTCCAAATTTCTGGTCCTGCCATTGGTCCAGTTTCTTTTTCACATCAACATCTTTCGGCCATTCATAAGCTGTCGATTGCGGATGCACGTTTTGCTGAGCATTTGTATCAACCTGGGTACACAACAGGAAGCTTATAAGAGACATTATTCTAGTCCATTTCTGAAAACACATGTAAGTGAGTTTATCGTTCAACATAGTTATTTTATTCAATAAGGCATATTGGCTAAAACTGGTACAAATCCTGAAAAGGAATTCACTAGGTATACTTATTTATAAAGACACAAAACACTATCGGCCCTGCGCAAGCCATATAGCGATTTGAAAAACGCAATAAAAAGAACCGAGAACCAATTCATTAATTATCCAAGGAAATTGTTGATGTCAAATTATCCCAACCACCGGTTGCAATGTAACGGATTGAATTAGTATAAATGAGTTTTACAAGTAGAAAAAAGGAAATGTTTAATGCGAAAGGGAAGAGAATTAGCTGATGAAGGAAAGGAATAATGAATAAGGAAGGATGAAGGGAGAAAATATTCAATGCTCAATACTCAACAATCAATGTTCAATATAGAGGAAAGAGAACTATAAAAGAGCTTCGCTCTAGGCTTGCAGCTTATAGCTTACCGCTTTCTTTTTCACGTCTCACCACCCACAACTCACCATTCACCATTCACCACTGACCACTCACCATTCACGAGCCGGGCTTTCTCCTAATCCCCAATACCCTAATCCCCAATCCCCTTGCCGTCCTCCTCTCTTGCACCTCTCCTGTACCTCTTCTGTACCTAGTCTGTACCTCTTCTGTACCTCTTCTGTAGGTAAGTCCGTACCAACTGCACAGAAAAAGCCCTCTACCTGCCTTCCACATTCACTACTGCTCCCACTATCCTTCTATCCTCCTCCTCTCTTCATTGAACATTGAGTAGTGAACGTTGAGCATTGAACATTTCCTTCCTTCACTATTCATCCTTCCTTGTTCCTTGTTCATTATTCCTTTCCTCCTTTCTCACCGCGCAAAACTCGTATTATACCCCATCTACATGTGTATAACTAAAGGGAGCAAAACCCTTGCAAGAGGACCCGCTCTATAGTAAATTTGCTAAAATACTTAGCAGTAAGTCATCCGTCATTCATCCTTAACAAGCACCCGTACACCATGGCAAAACAAGTAGGCCCCGTCTTTATTACCGGCACCATTGATGGCATCATCTTTTATAAACTCAATGGGCAGTATTACCTGCGTAGCAAGGGGGATTATAAAAGCGCTAAGAGGATGCGAAAAGATCCCAGCCTCCAGCGCACGATGGCCAATGCCGACCGGTTTGGCGTGGCCTCTAAGATGGTGAAGCGCGTGTACTACCGCCAGCTTCCAGGGACCGTGCGCAAACCTGGGTTGTTTGCCAGGCTAACCGGCATGGTCAATAAGTGGTTGTACCAGGGCAAGACCAAGGAAGAAGCCCAGGAACTACTGTTAGCGCATTGCCAGAAATTAGCTGCCAAGCAAACGACAATAGAAGCTACGCCTTCTGTACGTACAACTGCACCTGTGTTGCCACCGCACCCCACACCAGCACTGACTACCACAGAAAAGAAAAAGGAGATAACAAAACCAACTCCTCGTGTTAAGCAGGCGCGCTACTTATCCAACTGGAAAGTGAAACGCAACGGCCGCTTATACATTCCTAAACAATGTCAAAAAAACTGTGTACCAATGATAATGCCTCGTTCTTTTGTCATTCCAACTAAAACACAAAATCGTAGAGAATAGAAACGCAATAGTATAATGGCTTGCATATAGGAATACGTTGGGTGCCGATTTGTGGCCAAAGCAATGACTTGTGTTTATCACTTACAGGACGTTGTTTAGCCATTCACCCGGGTACTAAAACGCCGTGTCATGGCCTATACAAAGGAAAAAGTAAAGACTGAGAATTAAGCAATCCCATTAAGAATTCAGACTTTGGAGCATTACGTACTGATTATTCGAAATGGTAAAAAAAGCTACCCCTGTAGAAACAGGGGTATTGATTGATTGCTTACTGTTTAGGATGAGAAAGTTTTTGAAAAGCTTCATTAGTTTATCCGATTAACCTCGGTCTTTCTTTTGCCACTTGCAAAACAAATTCACCGAAAATCGTATTTGCCCAGGCAAACCAATCACGGGTGTATTTTGTTGGATCGTCTTTATGAAACGACTCATGCATAAAGCCTTTACCACCATGTGTTTTTTGCAACGTGTCAATACAATATTTTATTTCTTGCTCGCTGCTGCTGGTTAACCCTCTCATAATAATACTTAAAGGCCAGATCATATCTACGGCCACATGTGGCCCACCGATACCCTCAGCCGCCTTTCCTTTAAAGAAGAAAGGATTGCTCTCCGACAAGATCATTTTTCGGGTATTGAGATATACCGGATCTGTCTTACTTACACTACCTAAATAAGGAAGTGATAATAAGCTAGGCACATTAGCATCATCCATGAAAAGGTGATTACCGAAACCATCGGCTTCAAACGCAAACACTTTCCCAAATTGGGGGTGCTGTGCCGTTGCATGCACTTTTAGCGCTTCATTCACTTCATTGGCCAACTGTGTGCATTCAGTAGCAAGCTTACTGTCTTTATGTATAGACTGCAGCATTTCCGCAGCCTGCCTTAGCGATACAACAGCAAAGAAATTAGATGGAATTAAAAAAGAATAAACTGTAGCATCATCGCTTGGACGGAACGCCGAGCAAATCAATCCTACAGGTTTTACTGGATACCCATATCCCTGCAATGGAAGTGTATCAGTTGCCTTAGCGGTATTTCGCTGAAAATGATAAGGGCCTCTATCCCCCTTTCGTTGCTGTTCTTTAAATGTTTTTACAATCAAGCTGATGGCCTCTTTCCACTCATTATCAAACGGTGCTGTGTGTCCGGTCTTTTTCCAATAGGCATACGCCAGTCGAATAGGATAACAAAGAGAATCGATTTCCCACTTTCTTTCATGTACACCAGATTTCATATCAGTGAGATCATCCTTCCATTCGCTCACCTTGTTTTCATCATTATAAAACGCATTAGCATATGGGTCTTTGTAGATATAACGCGTGTGGCGATTAATAACGCCTTCAATAAGCTTTTGCAGCTTTACATCTTCACGCACCAATGCCAGGTAAGGCCACACTTGTGCAGTGCTATCCCGCATCCACATGGCATCAATATCGCCGGTAATCACATAGGTATCAGGGCGGCCGTTGGTCTCTTTGTAATAAACAGTTGTATCTAGTGTATTGGGATAACAATTCTCAAACAACCAGGCCAGCTCTTTATTACGGGTTTGTTTTTTTATTTTCTCGATAGTTGCTTCAACTGCCAGACTGGTGAAGTGTCTATCAGCAAGCGGTGGTCTTTTCGTTTCAAAGTCATTATAACCAATAGCAAACGCCTGGGCTTTATTGAGGATAAGTCCTCCACTTAAAATACCGGAGGCCTTAATAAATTGACGACGTTTCATATGTTTCCAAATAGTTTATTTCAAATAAGATTTATGTACTGTTCGGTGTCTATAAAAATGGAATAAAAGCCAGAACACCATACATCTATGTAAATACTTTTTATAATGATACTTTCTTAAGGCAACCGTCGTTACTCTTTTATATCAACCAATTGCTCATCAACGTTCCACCCATAAACCTGGACTTGCTTTTCGCCCTTGTTATCTTTTTCAGTAAAATCAATTGTTATGGTCTTTGTTTCACCAGGCAACACACTCAGATAATTGTCAGAAAAAAATGCAGGAAGAACTCGCTGCCCTGATTGTTTATTGATCAAAGCAATTCGGTTAAAAAATGCAATAGGATTGGCTTTGTCATTTGTCACCGTCAGACTGACATGGCTTCCATTTATCCTTTTTGCAGATACAGTCAACTTCGTTTTTTTCATTTGCTGTAAGGCCGTGTAATTACCATCTACGCCCGGCAGCCAATATAAATTTTCACTAAGCAATTGTTTTTGTTCAGAGAATAGTTTTAGTGATACAAACACGCCTTCTTTGTTATTTAACCCTTTTAAAAAACCACTGATCGGAAATACCTTTTTGCTCATACTGGCTCCCACCTCGTTAAATAGTAAAGAGTACAAGCTGTCCTTTCCGGTCAACATATCATATGTTTTAACCTCCAGCATCAAATTGCGTCTTATATCAAATCCATTATTCACCAGCATCACCATACTGTCAGAAGGGTTCATCATAACATGTAAGGATTCGCTGCCCTTTCTCAATCCATACAAACAGGCATTTACATCCAAATAATAATCATACATCTGTCCACGCAGTGCTGTCCAGGGATTCTGTGTTTTCCAAATTATACTGCCAGTATACCAATCCCACATATGAGATGAAAAACCTTCCATCAGGGCACGGTATTGATTGTAATTGACCAACTGCGCCTTCATGGCAAAGTCTTTAGCATCTTTTGCCGCGCCGTATTGATCAACATAGTGCTCGTAAGAAATGTATTTATGATACTCCCAAACCGAATCGGCATGGGATGGATATTTGGGCGGCACTAAGTTTTGCGCAGGAATAAAGCGTTGCAAAGAAGCATAGTCTCCCACTCCTACTGAGCCCACCTCCGAATTGTAAGGGAAGGTTTTGCGGCTCCAGAATGTTTTAGTATCCTGGACAGAATAAGGTCCATCGCCATTGCCACCGATTGTGTTCAGCGACATGCTGTCACTGTTAGAATAGTCAAAGAAATAACGGGTACCATCTAATGTTGGCAACAATGAGTCTCTCAACGGAATTAATATATCATCGGGTGGTGTAATCTCATTGCCACCGCACCAAAACGCCAGTGAGGGATGATTACGGATCAACTTGATTTGGTCTGTCGCTGTTTGCAGGGCCAGCTGATGATCATCAGGGTACTTTCTTCTTGTCCACTGATCTTCTTTTTTCATAGGATCCAGCCATCGTCCATTACAATCGCCACTAAACCAGAAATCCTGGAATACCAATAAACCATATTTATCACAGGCTTTGTAAAATTCTGGACGTTCAGTGATCGCACCACCCCAGATGCGGATTAGATTCAAATTCATATCCCGGTGAAACCGGATCTCTGCATTATAACGTTGTTCACTAAAACGAAGCATGGCATCCGAAATGATCCAGTTGCCACCTTTAATAAAAACTTTTTGCCCGTTAACAAAAGCCTGCATGCTACCAGTGTGCGCATTCCACTGATTGGTTATTTGCCTTACACCAAATTGAATCGTTTCTTCATCAGATATTTTTTGGCCCGACAAAAACTGCAATTTGATATTGTATAAGTTCTGTTCACCATATCCATTGGGCCACCAGAGTTTGGGGTTTTCTAATACAAAATCAGGAAGCTTAACGGTTGTCGTTTTATTAGGTGCCAGTGTAACGGCTTTGCTGATCGTTTTGTTAGCCAATTGATATTGCAATACTCCATTAACCGATTGGTTACTGGCATTGGTCAATTCAGCACTTAGCTTTATGGTGGCAGGAGTTTGTTTTACGTCATCAGGCTTACGCACACCTGGTACCAGTGTTACGATGTACGGATTGTTGATGTTTACCGCATTTGTTTTTTCAATAAATACTTTATCCCAAATGCCGGTATTGCGGTCACGCATCGGCTGAATCCAATCCCAACCAGCTGTGTACTGTGTAGTCAAATTTTTAGCTATGGTTCCATCGCCCCCTTGTCCTCCGTTCGGGTTTCCTGGCACATCGGGCGGCAATACTAAAACGGCTAATCGATTATTGCCATCCTTGGCTAAATAGTTCGTGATATTGAATTGAGCCCTCATCAACATGCCTTCATGCACGTTCTCATTTAACTTTTTGCCGTTGAGAAATAGATCATACTTATAGTTTACCCCTCTCAGTTGCAACCAAACCTGTTCACCAGAGGCAGCCTTCTCCTTGAAATCTTTTACAAACCAATAAGTGTAATGATCATTGCCGGTGAAGTAAATATCTGGAATGTATTTATTGTTCATTCCATAAAAGGGATCGGCAACCTGCTTGTTGTTGAGTAATGTAGTAAGTACTGTGCCCGGTACTGTTGCCGGTAACCAGTCCGTAAGTTTATTACGGCTAGATGAAATGACTTCCCCTTTTTCTTTTACATTCTTAATATTCGTGCAATACCAACCACTATTAAGTTCGTAGCGGTTCTGCGCATACAAACCTAGCGTTAGGAACAACAGGCTGATAAGTAAATGACTCTTCTTATGTAACATGCCCTCTTTATGCGTTTAGGTTAAATAAAATACACCTGATGCTAAACCAGCCACAGACAACTTAGTGACATTAGCCTTAACGTTAGTCTGTCTAACCGCGTTTCCATTTACATTGAAAACCGTTAACGCTGGTTTACTGCTTACATCAGGAACTGTAACTGAAACAATACCATCTTTTACAACCGGATTGCGTGACAATGAAATGCATTTTCTATAACAAATGGCTCAATAATCTTAGCTTAAAATTGAAAGCCAGGACGATATTTTTTATCTATCCCCCATTTTTCACCAGGTTTGTTACCCATTTTAATAACCAACTCTCCGCCAGCTACTATATCCTTATGCAATAAGTAGGAATAGGGATATGGCTTGCCATTCAATGTCATTGACTGAATATAAAGGTTGGCCTTACTGTTATTTTCAACTTTAATTGTGAACGGTTTCTTACCTGAATGGATAACCGCTTTGTTGATCAGCGGACTACCCATTACATACGTACCACTAACCGGATTTACCGGATAAAGCCCCATTGTCGATAGCACATACCATGTACTCATTTCTCCAGCATCATCATTGCCACATAGGCCATTGGGCTGCGCTGTATAAAAACTATCAGCAATCTGGCGAATCTTTTCTGCGGTTTTCCATGGCTGTCCTGCATACGCATACAGATAAGTAATATGATGATTGGGTTCATTACCTTGTGCATACTGCCCAATCATTCCGGAGATATCAGGCGAACTACTCTCATTTAAAACTGGTGTGGCCGAGAATAGACTATCTAACTTCTTAATGAAGGTTTGCTCCCCTCCCATTAACTCGATTAACCCATTAGCGTCGTGCGGCACCAACCAGGTATATTGCCAGGCATTGCCTTCGCAATAATCGTTTTGCCGGTGTAAGGCACTGAAAGGATTAAAAGGACTTCTCCAGGTTTCTTTTGATAACCGACCTCTCATAAACCCTGTGGAAGGATCGAAATAGAGTTTATACAGTTCGGCTCTTTGTGAGAAATATCGATAGTCGTCTTGTTTATTCAATTTCTTTGCTACCTGTGCAATAGCATAATCCCCAATTGCATACTCCTGTGCTTTGGCTACTGATTCAGCTACACTATCAGCAGGAATGAATTGAAGCTTTTGAATAAACTGAATACCATCTTTTTGCTGCATGGCAGAATGCTTCATAGCCTCATAAGCCAGGTTAACGTCAAAGCCTTTAAAACCTTTCAGGATAGCATCAGCAATTACTGGCACAGCGGGGTAACCGATCATGGTATTGGTTTCATTCCCCTGGAAATGCCAAACCGGCAACTTGCCCTGTTCTTTATAAATAGCCAGGAAGGTGTTGATATAATCACTTACTTTCTCTGGTTGAATTATGGTAGCCAGTGGATGCAAACCTCTATACGTATCCCATAATGAAAATAGATTGTAGGTGGTATAACCGGGATTGGAATGAGGTTTTAAATCGGCCCCTAAGTAATCACCATTGTGATCATTAAAAATGGAAGGCGCAAATAAGCTATGAAATAGAGCCGAATAAAAAATGGTTTTGATTTTTCTGTCTGCCTCTATTTCAATTTTTCCAAGCTCCTTGTTCCATTTATCGGCTGCCTGATTTTTTATCTTTTCAAAGTCCCATCCCGAAACTTCTGCTTTTATATTCCCTAAAGCATTCGCTGCGCTCACGGCTGATAGCCCCACCTTCACTCCCATTTTCGGGTTGGCTGTAGCATTAAAATATAAAGCGGCTTTTACAAACTTACCTTTTGCCTTGTTGCCAGCTATAGATGTTGTGCTGTCATAAAACGAAAACTTTGTCACTGGCTGGGAAAGCTTTATGGCAAAGTATACCCGCTGATCTCTTGCCCACCCTTTCGAAAACCGATAACCGGTAAATGTGGAGTCATTTAATTTTTCGATATAAGTATCTACTGGCGCATCCCAACCCATACCAAACGATAAGTCAATGAGCAAATGCGCATTGTCCGTTTTTTCATATTTGTATTGATGAAAACCTACTCTTTCTGTAGCAGTAAGCTGCGCATCTACTTTGTACTTATCTAAGTAAACCCGATAATAGCCAGGCTTACAAGTTTCGTTTTTATGCGAAAAAGAAGAGCCGTAACCAGATGCTGGATCCTCAATCTTCATTTTTTCCAATTGCAAGCTACCGTTGGCAGGAAGAATAAGAATATCATTCAAATCGCCAATACCTGTACCGCTTAAATGTGTATGCGTAAATCCAAGGATTTCCTTACTTGAATAATTATACCCACTACACCAGTCCCACCCATTGAATTTATCCCAGGTTTGGATAATGTTAGAAGGCCCTAATTGCACCGCACCGGCAGGTACATTGGCCCCTAGAAATACGTGACCATGTTCTGCGGTACCAATGAAGGGATCTACATATTCAGTAAACGATTGCTTTTTTCCTGCTTGGGAAAAACTTACTAGCGTTGAAAAGGAAAAGATAATTAGGCCAAGGGGATTGACAACAGCCTGTAGGCCAATGGCACGTTTCCTCATAAAGCTGGCAAATAAACTTCTATTCTTCATGCACATTTTATTATTTATAATTCTGAAAACTTCGAACTCACAGTTTTAACTTCTGAATGATAAACCCACCAATTTGTTTCCCCTGTTCCTGGCCATTCTCAATAGCATCACGGTAATGAATACCTCCATAAAAGCGGGAAATGGCAGCTTCATCTGCAACTTGTTTAAACGATTTAAATCGACGCGCACCCAAACCAAACTCCTTTTCTGAATTATCGTTAAAAGAAAAGCTTTCGCCAAATAGCTTGGTCAAAACCACAGCAGCAGCAGCAGCAGCAGTAGAAACAACACTATGACCTGAAGGGTATTCTGGAAATGGCGGTGTTTGTAATAAAGGTCGCCACCCTCATTCAAAGTAAATCCAATACATTCTTATGGTTATGCCGATGAAGCGTAATAGTCTATTGTACCTTTCCTGTTGGTTATCTGTGCCTGTCCTGTGGGTAAGTCCGTACCAACAGCCCAGTAAAAGCCCTCCATCTGGGATACTACCACAGTACGTCTTCGTTCAGCAGCCTATGCTACTACTGCCTTTCCCTCTGTGGACTGTCGTCTGTCGACTGTTGACTTCTTCTCCTCCCTTCTTCCTTCATCATTCCTTGTTCCTTATTCAATATTCCTTTTCTCCTTTCCCTCTTTTCATCTCTTAGCTTCTTTGCGCTGTTCCTCCTTAGCGTCTTTGCGTGCAACCCCAGCCCTCGCATTACAACCTCTCCTAAAGTATATAGCTAAAGCAGCCCCCCTTGCAAATAAACAAAATCAGAAGCAAATCACTAAATTGCTTAGCAAGCATAAATAACTTTAAACCTAAGACCTTAAATTCGCCCACATTGGCACAATAAGTAGGCCCGATTTTTATCACCGTTACCATCGATGGCATCATCTTTTATAAACTGGGCGACAAGTATTACATGCGCTCTAAGGGCAACTACAGAAGCGGCAAGCTGATATGCAAGGAACCCAATCTCTAAGGCACCATGGCCAATGCCGACCGGTTTGGTGAGACCTCCAAGATCGTCATGTCTATTTGCTATCACCACCTGTCATCAGAAGTGCGCAGGCAGGGATTGTTTGGCAAGCTAATGGGGAAGGTAAACTTCTGGCTGCGAGAGGAAAATAGGGAAGAAAAAAAGGAAGCGTTGAAGACACATTGACAAATGCTTTTGCATCTAGCAATGACTATCCCATAATAACCGGATCCTGCTATTAAAAAGCAGTTGACTGCAACACCGAATACAATATGCACAGCGCCACTAATTACTCAGAAGGTAGTAACAGTCCGCGATAATCGAAAAGTAAAGAAAGAATGGTATGCATCACACTGAAAGGTAACGCAAATAGTAAGCTACAAATACTAAATAAGAGTGTAGATATAATCCGTTTAAATGTGGTTGTGCTACTTCCTGTCAACCAGAACTTTTTCCTATAGCCAATAGCCAGATAATGTGAAAAGCGATTACTTTAAATCCATACGTGAATAATCCTAATGGAATAAATACGAGATTGAAAATGTAGCATGCACATTTGCTACATCAACATTTTCATCCAATGCAGTATTATACTGCCACTGATAGTTTAAAGAGCGAACAAGAGAAAGATTAGCAGAATATATAAAGCGCTTTTGAAGCCAACTTTTGTTAAGACTAAAGGCTAAATCAACCCAATGCCTTCCAAATTCCTGTCGCGATGCAAATGCATCATAATAAAAGTCATTATTATGAACAATCCGTTCAAACGTAACACCAAACTTATTCAAATCTTTAAGCCAGTTTACCCCAATAGTCTGACTACTCCCACCAGGCCCTATACCAGCACCTATTACCTGACCTTGGTTTGTATAACCATGTTTTACTTGATGGTGTATATACCAACTTTGCAGTTCCCTTACTTGGATAGTTTGCGGCATTTGCAAATGGGTAACTTCAATAAACAATTCAACTTCTTTGCTTTTAGTAGCTGAGAATAATTTTCTTCCTCCTATAATATAAGCCCTTGCATGCTCAGGCTCCAATAGTAGATCTCTCCCATTTTGCGAATGATCATTCCTACCATATTCTGCATAAAATTCAGCTTTACTTTCGGGCAGAACCAGCCGAGTCAAAAGAGAAAACACTTGGTCTCTACCAAATGCATCTTCTTTTCTGGCATTTCCCTTAAATAAAGCAGTAACAACAGGTAAGTAACCATTTAATGAAGTAGATACATTTGATTTGTATTGATAAAACACCCTTCCAACACCTAAATGAAGACCAGGGGTCCATTTAGGCTGCCAAGTAATTACCATCCCATTGATATATCGATCACCTTCTTCTGGTTTTGGAATATATAACTTTTGACCTTCAAAAGTACGAGCCGTATCTGGGGGTAATATATTAGAGGTGGATAAAATTCCACTAATTACTTGCCCTTCAAATGAGCCAATGCCCGTAACAATTGGAGCTGTAGTATTAAGTGTTAAATGCTTAAACCCAGGTGCATTATTACTCATTAACAATGAGTTTCGTACACCAGGCCCCCACCACAAATTCTCTGTAGAAACACCTAAAGAAAGCTTTTTATAATTAATCCGAACACTCGATTGACCAGGAAAAAGCTTTACATACTCTTTAGTACCAAATCGCTCGGGTGCGTCAATACGGTTTAATACATAATAATAGCTTTTCCAGATACTATCACTATGAGATGCAGGAAAAGTAGTGAAACTAGCATTTTGTGCATAGACAAGTTCTGGTTTCAGTTGAATACTTAACGGCCCCACTTTAGCAAATAACCCAGTAGACATTTGACTTTGATAGCCTTTAGCAGGAACCATAGATCCATCATTCCATCCAAAAGGATGGTGAGAATTGTACAGTTGTTTTACAGAAACCGGTAATATAGCTAATGAGAACTTATCCTTTTTAAGGAATAGTTTGTTGCCTTTACTGTAATCGCTTTCAAGAGAATTAGAATCAGGAAAAACGAGCTCTATATTACTCAGTGGTCTTACTAAAAAAGAAGTATTTAGTCCTACTTTGCCCTCCAATTGCAAAAATCTGGCGCCATCTTCTAGCAATGGAGTGCCGACAGGTAATGATTGGGCAGCTGAAAAAATAGATATAAACTGAAAAAATAAAACGAAAGCTATTGTTCCAGAAACTCTTATAAAAGCTTTCTCTCCCGCAAACAAAAATCTAAAATGCATTCTTCTCTCCTTTCACCATATTTACCAAAGTCTGTACAATAATTTGTAAATCAAGCCAAAATGTCCAGTTTTCCATATACCACACATCATGTTCTACCCTTTTCTGCATTAAATGAGGCACTCGGGTTTCACCCCGGTAACCACTCACTTGAGCCCATCCTGTAATACCTGGTTTAACCCAATGACGCATCATGTAATTCTCGATACTATCCTTAGAAGCAATATTTAAAGGAACAGGATGAGGCCTAGGCCCAACCACAGACATTGTACCCAATAATACATTAAGGAATTGCGGAAGTTCATCAAGGTTAGATTTCCTTAGAAACTTACCGATTGGAGTAATTCTAGGATCATTTTTGGAGGCTTGTTGATATTTCCCATTTTCATCCACGTCTTTACTTGCGGAAACCATAGACCGAAACTTATAGCAAGTAATTACCTTATTATTTAAACCCCATCGTTCTTGTTTGAAAAAAACAGAACCTTTCGAGCTAATTTTAATCAAAAGTGCAATAATTGGAAATAACCAACTGAAAACTAAGGTAATTACTAGAATAGAAAAAACAATATCAAACAATCGCTTATAAACTTTATTATCAACTACATCTAACGGTAAGGATCTGAGTGTAATAATAGGTAAAGAGCCTAAGCGATCTACCTTAAACTTCCCGGATCCAAAACGCTGATAATCAGGTATGATCCGAATTCTTTTCCCTTCTTTTTCACCTACAGTTACAATGTTTTGGATTTGAGCTTCTTGAGTAATGGGAAGTGCCACAATTATATCATCTAATTCATGACTAGCAATTACTTTATTAAGCTCTGATGTTTTTCCTAAATAATGTCCATTTAAAGAAGAATTTTTAATATCATCTATAAAGCCAGTGAGTGTATAACCATATTTTTCATTCTTGACATACTGTTGGTAAAAATTCATTCCTGTATCACCAGCTCCAACAATTAAAACTTTCCTTTTAACACTCTCACTATCTCGAAATCGTTTCAAAGCAATACGAATAGCTAACTTCTGGGCTGGTAATAATACGAAGATCAAACAGCTATGAAGCAATAAATCCCAATGTCCAATGGGATTATACTTCATTAACTGAAAGGAGAAGAAAGAACTTAGTAAAGTATAAAGGACTAATGCTTTTAAAAAAGCAATCCACTCAATAGAAAATGGCTTTAGGCGAAAATCTACATATAAGCCCATAGCCCTACCAGAAATAAACCAGAGAAATAAGCTGGTTAGAAGAACAACCAGGTTTGTATCTGAAAATGAAAGTGCTTTATCGTTAAATAAATTACTTTGAACTGCTATACTGATCAAAGTCAGTATCAACAAATCAGCAATTACTTTACCACGTATTGAAAAGCTTGAAACTCTTTGCATAAAGTAGGTTTTCGAACTGCCCTTAACCTAATTATTCACACAAGTAATTTTAACTTCGTCAATAATCGGCTGGCTACCCTTACAAAAAGTTTATGAAGTCTATTTCTTTCAGGAAATTAAAAAGTATTCTAACTCCCAAAATATTCTCTTCATAAGCAGTTTGCGCTTTGGCTTAAAGAATCGAATTAAAAATTATCCAATTCTTTGACAAAGATAGCTTAATAAACGTTGCTTCAAAAATCAACAAATTACTTTTTAAGCCTTTGGCTCTTGCGAAACCATTCTTAGTAAACATTTAACTAAGGATTCTAACAAAACTAAATCTTAGGGGCAAAGTATTTTCATTTTGATTAAGAATCGAAATCCAAACAATATCTGTTATACAAAACAGTAATCTTTATTTGAAAATAAAACAGCCCATTTCTAGGCTATTTTAATGAAGTCGTAAGTGCAATTTAGAATACTAGTATCTTATCAAGTTCAACCTAATAACTTGACTTTCAAGCAGTTATATAGCCACTATCAATAATGGCTATATATTTATAGCAAAAAATAGTAAATGAACTGCAATGACACAGAATTCATTAAGTCAAAGATGAATACGAAGCTACTTGCTACGTCTGAATTTTAAAACTAATATCTCTAATGTAGCAAAAAAAATAAATTGGGGTATAGTTTTGAAATATCGCTTCCACAATCTGTGTGGTTCTTGAATTAATCGATAAAGCCATTCAAGTGAAGCATTCTTCATCCAAGATGGAGCATGTTTCGTATTCCCTGCTAAATAGTCAAATCCGGCGCCTATACCAAAAAGTAGGCCTTGATCTAGCCGGTCAAAGTTTTCAAACATCCACTTTTCTTGTTTAGGAGCCCCTAAACCTACCCAAATAAAATCAGGCTTAGCCAAGTTTATTGCGTGAATAAAATCTGCATTATTCCACTCCGCAAAAGGCTTGAATGGTGGTGAAATCATTCCGGCTATTTGGGTCCCAGGATATTTTTCTTCAATGGCTTCTTTAAGTTTTGACAATGTTGCTTCAGAACTACCAAAGAAAAAATGTGTAAGATTATCTTTACGCCCCCAATCAATAAACTTCTCCATTACCGTTGGACCAAAAAGCCTTGAAATATTCTTATTACCTTTCAACCTGCCCACTATTTCCAAGGGTTTCCCATCGGGTAAGGATAGATACCCTTCATTGATAATGGCTTGGAAAGAAGAATCGTGAAATCCTTCAATCATTGTATGAACATTATTGACAGTTACATATCCTTTTCGAATATTTTCATTTCTAAAATCATCAATAATATTCTGATATAAGTCATTATATCCGTTGAAACAATTGACCTTATTCCCCAATATCTTTATACGGCTGTTCATTAACTTAAATTATGCGCTACAATGGACTTGGCTAGTCCAGCAAATTTTTCTTTCCAGATAATAGATTTAGGGAATAACTCTTGCATCTCCTTAGTTTTTAGCAATCGGATTTCTTCAACTATCGAACGGGCGTCTTCAATATTTCCCTTTCTACAAATATGGCCCAAATTAAATTTATTGATAAGTAACACTCTTACTGACTTTGGAAGAAACTGAAAACCTGGAAAAAGAAAATGAGGTTCCATTGGAAAATAATAATTTGGTGTTTGAATGAAATGATATTTTCCTACCCGCATAACTTCCCTAGCCATTCGGCCTTGATTTTCTTTTGTAAAAAGATGTTCAATAACAGAGTTTGAAAAAACAATATCAAAACTCCTATTAGCATACTCACTTAGATTCGTAGCATCACCGACCACACTTAAAAAATTAGGAGATGTTGTTGTTTGTAATGAAAGGTTTAAAAGTGTGATTTTAATGTCTTTGCTATCTACACCCATATTAATCCAATACTCTTGAGTTCCACCTATATCTAAAATAGTAACTGGTTTATTTAATTTATCAATTAAACTTTTAAAATAAACAAATCGCTTATATCTCATCGAATGAGATAATGAGGCTGTCGATGAATTATCTGCAACTTTTTTTACCAAACTCATAAAGTAGTTGTTTCTCTGAGTCTTTAAAACTCATATTTAGAAAAAAGGTATTAAAATGATACTGATTGAACGATATAAGTGAAAGGGCACCATAATTTATAAAAGCTGACTTGAAATCTGAAATTATGCATCACAGTTAATACCCTTCATGTCATATCAACCCTTGGAACTCTTCAGCCCGAACTATGTCCAAATTTCATTGTAGAATTCCAACTGATTAATAACTTCTGAGGATATCTTTTATTTAGTGAGAGTTATACTCTGTTATGTCCTTTCTAATGAATTAGAGTTATTTTGTATCGCCTACACAATTATAAATTTCAACAGTTTTTTCGGCGGTTTTTTTCCAACAAAAATTATTCATAAAATGAAATTGCAACGCCAATTGTTTCTTCCTTATTTCATCATTCTTTAAAAATATCTTTATTTTTTCACAGATCTCATCTGGGGAGAAACAATCAAACAACATATCTTTTGAACAAGACAATTCTAAAAGTGAAGAGGATTTTGAACAAACAACAGGCAAACCGCTAGCATAACCTTCTAAAACTGGCAAACCGAATCCTTCATAAATTGATGGATAAACTTTGAGCATCGCAAGATTGTATAAATATGGTATTTCCTCATCAGCTAAATATCCTGTAATTATAATTTCGTTTTCTAAACCAGAATTCTTAATTTCTTGCAGCACATATTCACTACCAGACGCCAGCTTTCCGGCAAATACCATTTTTACTTCTGAAAAACTTTTATCTTCTTTTAGAATCTTAAATGCCTTAACTAAATTATAATGATTTTTATTAGGATGCTCAATCCTACCCACATAAAGTAAGAAAGGAAAACTATACTTATTCTTAATCTTAAAAGGTATATCCTCTAGGTTTCTAGGTTTAAACTTTTCACTTGTTCCCTCATAAATAGTCGTTATTCTTCCTTTATTTATTCCTACACATTCTTGTAAATCCCTGCTTGTATTTTCCGAAACAGTTATAAAATGATCGATTTTTTTTATAACTGGGAAAATAATTCTTTTATTATAGAAACTTCGAAATACACCAAACCTATTTGTTTTCAAACCAATTAAGTCATGAACAGTCATTACCTTTTTGCATTTTGAGAATAGGACAGTCCTTCTGTATTCAGGAAGATGAACCAGGTCTATCTTATATTTCCATAAGTAAAAAGGATAAATAAAGAAATGCCAAAATATATTGGATACAGCACCATTAAAAAATGAACTTGTAAAATGAATTACAACATTACTTTTGGATGTTGCAACAATCTCTCTAAATAAAGCGGTGTGATTTTGGGGAATAAATAAATGATACTCATTTTGATCATCATATTCAATGATACTTTCCAACAATTCATTCATATATACCGAAAGCCCACTCCTTTGGCTGCCGATCTCAGACGAAGTCGAAAATGCTATTTTATATCTTTTATTATTCATGGATCAATTGGGTAAAATAGCCACTTAATTTTCCTTTCAGCGAATAGTAGTAGTATTTAACTCTACTCTTTTGCAAAAGCAATCCGAATAAAAATATCCCAATTAATGGCCTGATAATTTGGTATAGAAATATATAGATTGGAAACTTATGCTTCCGAAAAACATAACTAGAACCTTTTGTATAGCTAAAAACTTTTGCCCATTGATTATAGTTTGTAATTATTGGAGGGTGAATTATTTTAATGGCAGTAATATGAACAATTGAAAAGCCATTATTAATTACCCGAAGTAAATAATCCGTCTCTTCACCAGCACCGAGCCCCGTTCCAGAACCAACCCCTAAATTCTCGTCAAATAAACCAGTTTTAGTTATTACATCTTTACGTAGAAAAACAGTTGCAGACTTAACCGTTTCCCATATATTTTTCTTATTAATAACGGCAGTTGATTCTTTTATAGGCAAATTAATATCCTCGGTTAAACTACCACTTATACCGCTATAGTTTGAATGCTCACTAAATAGTTTATTAAGCTGTTTCAATAAATCATTAGGGTACAAACAATCATCATCAGGAAATGCGACAATATCACCTGACATTTTTTGTAAACCTACATTCCTTGCTTTTGAAATTCCGGTTTCACTTCTTAAGTGCAAAATATTTAACTGCTTTCCATATTTAGCAACCACATCTAACAGCCGTCCATCTTCATTTTGATCAACAATTATTATCTCAAAATTTCGGTATAATTGTTTAACAAGTGATTCCAAAAACTGCTCTAGCTCGACAACCCTATTTTTGGTTGCTACAACCAATGAAAACTTTAGGTTATAGCTGATTGTATTATTAAAATTATCCATGAACAACTTCTATATAATAACTTATATAATCATCTATCATTCTGCCAAGAGTGAACTTGCCTTGAATAACTGAAAGAGTATTTCCTGAAAGAAAAGACAAATAGCCCCTATCCTCAACTATTCTTTTTATTGCTTCAGAAAGAGAAGAAGCATTTTCTGGTTCAACGAGTATGCCATTAAAGTTGTTTTTTATCACTTCCGATACCCCCCCAACATTTGAAGCTATTGCCGGCACCCCTGATGACATAAATTCAAGAATCGCATTAGGCAAGCCTTCACCACTCTTTTTAAACGACATTAAAACACCGCAATCCATAGTCGGTAAAAACTTTTCAATATTACTTACACTGCCATAAAAAGTTATTTTCTTTTGAAGTCCTTTTTCTTGAACTTTTGTTTCAAGTTGTGGCCTCAAAGGTCCATCTCCAAAAACATGCAACGTAATGGGCAACTCTCTTAATGAGTCGACAGCCTCAATTATAGTATTATAGTCTTTATAACTTGTTAAGTTAGCAACAGAGCATAAGCGAACCTCTTTAGCCCCTTTACTGTATTCGCTTATATTTTTAACTATAAATCTATTGGGGTCTACTCCGTTGTAAATTACTTTCGTAAACCGGCGTCTTTTTATATTATAAACTTTAAGGCCGGCAAGACTATTAGAAATAACATACGTAGATTGTTTAAGTAAATACCTTTTTTGCAATTGCCTTCTACTTAATCTAGCATCAGCATCCCTAATACTTCCATTTATCCATTTAAAATTTAGTAGTTTAGACAAAACATAAATCATTAATGAGTCTTCTAAACTCATCGTATGAATAATATCAAAGCTATTGCCTTTAATTAGTTTATACAATCTATTAAAAGATGAAACTCTTTTCCAATCTCCTGGCTTTGCTGTAAGAGAATATAAGGATGCATAGTCTTTAACTATTTTGTCGTAGTAGCCATTGCTTGTAAGTGTAAGAACGGACACTTCAAAATCTTTATTCTTTGAAAAACCTTTTACCAATTCTATAACCTGTCTTTCCGTCCCTCCAGAATTCAAGGAATCAACTGTTATTAATACCTTAACTTTTTTCACCATCATTTTGTTATAGAGCTATTACGTTTGAGATAGAAAAAGTATGATGCTAAAAGCATGGTGGGATAACTAAGTATTTGTGTCATCCACTCCCCTGGCATGATCAATCCTGTAAAGAAAAAAACAAACATATTAAACAAGAATACAATTCTCAATATCTTATTTAATCCTGTAAGGTTTTTCTGTACATATACAGTCTTCACAATTTTAAAAACAAGCATAAAAAAAATAGTGAATCCGACAAATCCAAATTCTACTAATAGATTGGTAAAAAAATTAAATGGACGATCAAAGGAAGAGTTGAAAGCCAACTCGCTCATGCTTATATAAAAGTCATTCTGCTGATAAATTAAGTTTTTAACTCCTTCAGTAAAGGCAGCCAATGCACCAGCACTGGCATAGTTGCCGGGTCCCAACCCAAAAAGAAAAGTGTAGGGATTAGTAAGCCAGTAATGCATAGCTATTTGCCAAGCTTTTATTGGTCCAATCTGTGAAAAATCTATGGATTTAATTAGCCAGAATAATCGAAAGTCGATTCCCATAGGCTCTAAAAAGCTTTCAATATCAAAATTGGAAAACATAAGAAACAGTACAAAACCAGCGAAAATATAGGTGACTCTACGAGTAACTTTGGAGTAGGTAAATAAAAGGATAAAGATAAATAGCAGATTGGCAATAATAACTTTCTCATTTGAAGAGAAAAAAGAAATCAATAACACAAAGTTCGAAAAAATTAAAAACTTCAATTTCTTTTCATAAATAAATTTTGCAAAGAAAGCAATTGAAGTCATTGCCATAAAAGTACCAAAGACATGTGCATCACTAAAAAATCCATTAACATTATCCGAATGTACTGGCCAATAATTAGGTATATGCACAAATAAAGCCACCAATGCATTCAATAAAATATAACCGAAGTAAAATTTTACTACCCGCTTTATAAAATTTTCATCGATACCTATTGAACAAAATACATCATACAACCAAAGAGGCGAAAGCAATAAATATATGGAGACAAACTGATAATAACTGTAACTAAAGTTAAAGGAGACAATTATTCCCAGGATAGACAAACAAAACAATAAAAAAACAAATAGCTTAGTTTTCCCCAAAGATCGATCCTTAGCATACTTTATTATTGCAACTATATAAAGTACTGTTATAACTAAAATTTCTACAAATCTGAAAAATTTAGGGATAGGTATATGAGACCAGGAATACCCTAAATCAGCTTCATACATTAATGAATTGTTATACAATACAAGCCATATAGTTACAATATAAAAGACAATCTTCTTTAACATAATTAAGCTGCGCGAAAGACCGGCATATCACTATTTCTTCTTCTTTCCTGAGATGTTGTAAGGGATTAATCTATTTGTAACCTTAGTCCCAACTAGCTTTAGAACCCCATTTAAGCCTTTTGCATTATATGCTTTTTTCAACTGATCTTTTTTCTTAAAATAAGAATGGGAGTATTTGTTCCATTTTAATTCTCTGATCTTGTTTTTCACGAAAGCACTATCATAATCTATAGGTATGTCATTTTGTGCCAGTAATGAATTCAAGCCATCTGTAAATTTACCTTCTACAGGTTTGCGGCTAAGCAAATAATTCCATATTTCAACATGCTTTTTTGCATAATCAGCCCAATTCCATGTATTAACAGACATCACAAGTTTTTCCTTTTCTTCCTGAAGAGATAAAAAAATATTCTTCATCTCTTCATATGAAGTAAATGGGTGAACTACCCCACCAAGAGCATCCAGATGATAACCTTGTGCTGTAACAATTGTTTTTACTCCTGCAGCCAAAGCATCAATAAAACCCATTTGGCCTTCATCCATACCCATGTATAAATAATAGTCCAGCGTAGGAATCATTGTTATGTATTCATCATAGATAAAGCGGTCTGTATACTCCACTTCAAATCCATTTTTAAGAAGTGATGCAACTTGTGGTTCCCAACCACTGCCCATGATTTTGAATTTGAAATATCGACAGTCTATATCCCCAGCCAGCCTATCAAAAAAGTACTCTCTCTTGCGCCCATCATCATGCACGCGTGATGCAATGCCAACTACAATCTTTTTTACAGAAACCACCCCATCGTGAGCTGGATTTATATAGCATAGTTTATTTCGTTCTAATCCTAATTGTGAAAGATTAATCACACTCTCCTTTGACATACAGATAGCTGCTTCTGCAGTTTGAAGTTGTTTTTTGAGAAGCTCCAGTTTATCTATATTGTCAACATGCGTGATCATAAGGGTATCTATGGAATTCTTTTTCCCCTCATAATCCAAAAAGATTATGTGATGATTAATATCCGCAGAACTGTCAGGCTTCTTTGCAATGTCAGTGTCAATGCCCATATTGCAGAGATTTTCACGTAATTTTAATGCAAACTTTCCCAAAATCCAGCCGTCAACATCCTCATAACATACAATTCGAACTTTCATTTTCTGGTTAATTTCTTTTTTTTGTAGCTACACAACATACACCCCAAGTAGAGGCAGAAGGAGTGTTTCCCGACATCCATTCATTAAAATATACAGGATACATACCTGCACGATCCAATAATAATTCAATCTCAGGCTTAAAAAAGTAACGCATTGGATGAGTCTCTTTCACTACACTAAATTGATTATTCGGCTTGTCTTGAATTACCAATTCAAAGTTCACATCAACAATATTCTCATTTATCTTTAAAACAGGCTCAGCAATTCGGGTTACTTTTATTTCATCATCTTCTAGTCGCTTAACTTTAACAGAGGGCTTTTCAGTCAAGACTGCAGGACCATACCAAAAATCAAAAATAAATATTCCTTCCTCATTCAAATGAGCACTGGCATTTTGTATCATATCCAACGCATCTTGTGTAAGAGTTTGATAACTCAATACATGAAACAAAGAAGTTATTATTTCAAACTTTTTATCCAATGAAAAGCTAGTCGCATTTTCTACATGAAAATCTGCATTAGGAATTTTCTTTTCCAAAGCCTGATTAACCATTTCTTGCGCACTATCAATTCCGGTCACCTGATAGCCTAATTGAGCCATATAATAAGCATGTAATCCAGTGCCACAGCCTATATCCAATAAAGTTTTGGCTTGTGTTGGTGCATACTGTTTGATTAATGACTGAACGTAATCAGTTTCAGAATTGTAATCCTTGTCTTTGTAAAGCAGATTGTAGTATTTAGCATAATTATCAAATACCATAAATTATACCCCCCTAAAACTTATAATTTCATTACAAATAAATTCAATGGTTTTCTCTTTTAAATTACTTGCTGACGGCAGATAAAAACCATTGTCTGTGAGCCAGTCTGTAACAGGAAAACTTTCTTGTGTTTCACATCCATAATTTTTCAAAGCAGGCTGCTTATGCATTCCAACAAAAAGCAATCGAGTGTCAATATTCTTAGTTTTAAGATATGACATTAGTTCATCCCTCGTTTTCCCATATTCAACAGGATTGATTACTATAGTATTCATCCAATGAACATGTAGCACATTAGAATCTGTATGCTGAAACCTAATTCCACGTACATCCTTCAAATATTTCCGATACAACATCGCATTGCTTATTCGCATCTCTTTATACTCATCTGCTTTTTCCATTTGAGCCAATCCAATTGCCGCATGAATATTAGTCATACGATAATTAAATCCAATTTCATTATGCAGATAGTTTCTGGGGCCTTCTAAAGGGAAACAAAGGTTTTTAAAATACAGCGCCTGTTTATATAAGTTTTCATCATTGGTAACAACCATTCCGCCTTCACCAGTTGTAATATTTTTATTTGCAAAAAAACTAAAGGTACTAATGTCTGCAAGGTTACCAGTTCGTTTGCCTTTGTATTCTGCGCCATGCGATTCAGCAGCATCCTCAAGTACAAATAAATTGTATTTTTTTGCAAGAGCATTTATTTCATCCATTTGACAAGGGTGACCGAAAATTGAAACAGGCATTATTGCTTTCGTTCTAGAAGTTATTTTCGCTTCTATTTTAGAAACATCAATATTCCAAGTCTCTTTATCGGCATCCACAAAAACTGGCATAGCTCCTGTATAACATACAGCAAAGGCTGAAGCTATCATTGTGAAATTAGGTATGATCACTTCATGCCCCATTCCAATCCCCATAGCTGTCAATGCTAAATGCAACGCTACCGTACCATTACAAACTCCTACAGCATAGCGAGTCCCGCAATAAGAAGCAAAATTTTCTTCGAATTCCTTTACATATTTCCCAGCAGAAGAAATCCACCCCGTTTCCAGACATTCTAAAACGTACTCTTTTTCTCTGCCAGCAAGGTATGGCTCACATACCGGAATAAACTCGCTCATATAAATCTTACTTATTCAATAATATTTTTAACCATTTATTTGATGCGCTTCTACCTTGGGCTCAAACCTTGTTTTGTCTGAATCCCCAGCATAAGGGCCCTGCTTTACTTCAAACATTTCAAGATCTTCTAAAACTTCAAATCCATGTCCACCTTCAGAAAGTAGAATTACATCTCCTTCTTCAAGGATTCTGCTTTCAAGGTAATCGTGGTTATCTGTATAAAAGTCAACCCTTAGCTTGCCCTTTTTTATAATCAAAACCTCCTTTGTATAATGTACTTCCCTCTTTACCGGATTATGAACATGTGGTTGAATAACTTTTCCCTGTGGATGTTTCATATAAGCAAGTTGTTGAGAAAAATCTCCAGGGGTAAAGAAAGATATCCCGTCTTTACGATATTGGTTACTAATGATTATTGCTAATAATTTATCATCAAGTTTTATTTCTTCTACCATTTATTTATTTTTAAAGTATCGAAGTCTACTATACAAAATTTTGGCTGAACGCTTAAAAAGGAAAAAAATATTTTTAGATAGCTTATGTGTAAGCAGAACCGCTTTCAAATATTTAGGCCGGCTATTATAGACAATAGAAATTGGCTTTTGATCGTCTTTTCTTTTATCTACAATATTTAAATAACTGTTTATTATCCCATAAGTTCTGGCAAAAACCTTTTCCTCAGTATAATCAGACATTACTCTCTTCCAGCCATTTGCAGCTATCTCCCTACGTTCATCATCATGCTCTAAATAATAATGGCATAGATCTATACATTCTTCTACGGTGTCAAATCCAACTACTTCCTTGTTTAGCTCAAACAATTTTCCCAAATGACTTTTATTGTCACATATTTGCATTACTCCATTTGCCGGCAAATAAAATGTTCGAAGATTTATTGGACCAGTTGAGTTATGAATATTAGGGCCAATTTTTGTTCTTGCTAACATTCCAATTTCTTTTTCCCTGGGCAATAACCCACGCTTCCACCCCTTTCCATAAAAATGAGCATCGGGAAATGCAGTATCGATTTTGTTCAATCTTTCTTTACGCCACGGTGCAGTTTTATCAATCATCATAAACAAATCGACATCCCGATCTCCGTTCAGTATGCCTTCATATGTAATGCTTTTATTGAAGATTCCATGCATTAGTCCGAGACATGTCCAATCTACATTTTTTACACCCCAACTTTTATATGTATCCACTTCAGCTATATTACCCACTAGAGATAAATCATAGGAAAATGCAGTAGGTTTAGAACGATGTTCAGAACTTTCGGGATCATCGAAGCATTGATAAACGGTAAAAACTGGCAAACGCTCAACAAACCTTGGATGCAAATTGACCCCCGAGGCATTTATAAGTACGTCTTTACCATCAATTTTCCTTTCAAGCTCCTCATACATTTTGAAAAGCGTCGGGTCACCCCATTTCCATTTTCTATCAAGATCTTTAAAGGTTAAAGCATCGTTAGGTGGATCAAGCGTCAGACAAAAACCTTCAACATTAAACCCAGATTTATTGAGATCACTAATGTATTTCTCATTCATTGCACGCACATTACCATACGCTGCAGACCTAAAAACAGTATAGGCGTATACTATTTTTAACTTATTATAACTTTCCATGCGCTACACCCGATAAATTCCTACCCAAGAATCCTTAATATGATAAATACGATCAGTGATTAATCCATCCCGACAAAGTTGATCAACCCCTTTACAAACTGTGTGAATCCAATTAAACTTTTTAACCAAAGAAGGATTGAAATCATGCCAAAGAATAAAACTGCCTTTCTTAGCATGTTTCAATATTTTCTTAGTATCGTTATAGACGAATTTTGTATCATGACAACCATCTATTATTGCAAAATCTATAGTACCAATATTGGGTTCCCAATAGGCTGTGTTAGCATAAATTTGGTGAATGTTTTTGCTAAATGGAGTTTCTTTAAATGCTGAACCGATTTCTTCCCTGTCAGGCGCATAGGTTACCAATTTCCCCCCTTGCTTTATCTCTTCAGGAGGAATATTCACGGTGTATATTTGGGAATCTGGTGAATTTTTAGCAAGCAACAATGTACCCATTCCATCTGCAGTTCCAATTTCCACTGCTGTTTTGGGTTTGGCATTTCGCATAATCGTAGCAATGCTTTCTGTATCTCTCAATTTCCTTTCATTCAAATCCTCTACATAATTACAATTATACATATCGTCCCTATCTAGAATAGGATCATTTTCCCAACGAAACAGCTTTTTCAATTCACGGAAATCATTTACTTCAATAACTTGTCTATCTAAAAATTTAAAAGTTGAGTATTTATAGGACGTTGCTGATAAATAGCGCCTAAGTTTTTCCATAAATGGTGATTTTTTATTTTGAGAAAGCTACTTTCTTCAAAATTATCTTTTGAATATTATAAAAATGTATGCTTGTCTTTGTATAGTAATTCAAGATGATTAAACAACTAACGATCCAAGTAGCATATAGAAAAATATTAAACTCGATTTCACTTTTTAAAAGAAACCAAATTGGTAGATTTAAAATTAGATTTAGGCCATAAATTCGAAATACACACTTTATTATCCCTATTGAATTTATTAACGGCATTCGCAATTGAAACAATAACGGAAATAAGATTATCACACTACATCCTAAGTACGTTGATATAGCTATTGGGTACCCTATTGGGCCTAATAACTGGACAAACAAATACATTAGTAATAAAAAGATGATATTGACAAAAAGAGATGAATAAAAAGCCAATTTCATTTTCTGTAAGGCAATAAATACCCTGCTATAAAAAGCATTCAATGCAATAAAGGGTATACTTATTCCAAAATATTTAAGAAAAAGTGCCGTTGATTTTACAGATGAAACATCAAAACTTCCCCTCATGTAAATGATCTCAACAATTTTCTCGCTATACAAATAAAAAGCAAAGCTAAATGGTACTACTATAAATAATGTTGACGAAACAACCTCCAATAAGATTCTGTTCAACTCATTGTTTTGTTTGTTTACGTTTAGCTCATTCAATTTAATACCCAAAACTGAACTTGTTTGCGAAATAATAAGTTGTTCTGGAATCTGATAGAGTCTTTGGGCGTAATTAAGTGATGTCATAATTCCAGATGAAAAACTACTGATAAGATAAATAGGGAAAAAGCTTCCCAAAAAAGTAGTCACCTGAGATAAGTAAGCATAGGCTATATTCTTACGTACTTTTTTTTGAATCTTAAAATTTACAGAAAGGAAATTCCACCTTAGCTTTTGCAATAAAATATATAGCAGCCAAAGCAAATTGATGATATATCCCACATAAATACCAATAATAGCGCAACTAACTCCAACATACTTATGCAACACAAAAACGGATAAAACAGTCAACAAACTATTTATTGAATTAACAATAAGAGGTAAAGCAAAATATTTTTTTGATGTTAGAATATCTGTAAAATAGGTTGTCAACACTATTAATAGCAATACGGGCATAAATAGCGTCATTGTATGCATTTCGCTTTTCAGAATACTGCTATCTAATTTGGAGAAAGTTTCAAAAAACTGTATTGGGTCACAATAGAAACATATTTCCAACAATGAGACTAAAAAAATAAAAATGTATAAGAAAAAATTTAAGAAGCGCTGCGATGCTATTTCAGACTCTTCACTAGATATTTTCATTGCCTCTGGAATTAATACCAGATAATTCAATGATATAATGTATGAAGCAATTAAAGTAATCGTTGTGTAAACAAAAAAGTATACATCTGTATGAAAGTTAGAACCGAAATAAAAAGCAATTACTACACTTTGAAAAAAAGCAAGCCCCTTTGCAATACCACTGAAGAATATTGAGGTAATAGCCCCCTTTTTATAACTTTCAGATTTAAGAAAACCCATTTTTTATACTTTAGCCTACACCTTAGTTATTCACGTATAATAAATAAATCATCTGTTATATCTGTTTTCTTGTACTCTAAGGAAGTAAAGAAAAATACCAGAAATATAAATTGCGCTAAGTCCCACTAAAAAAGTAGCTACCCAAAATAGCCGCCCTTTTTTCTTATCTACTAACAAATACCCAGGTCTATCCAAAATTTGTATAACAGGCATCTGTTGCGATAACACCAGTTTGCTAGCTTCTAAGTTCTTGGTAACCTCTGTATACAACGTAGCCAGAACAGTCTTATCCCTGGTAGCAATCTCACTTGGCACTACCCCTGTCCGTATTCCCGGATTTATATCCAGCGGCAGACTGGCCGCTGCTGTAAACGATTTCCTATTTAATAACATTAACAATGAATCCGAGCGGCGTTGCAATTGTTGGATATTGGCCTCCGCAGTACCTGTTTTAATATCAAAATATAACTTAGAAGCTTCTTCAACCAAACGTTCTGTCATAAGTCTAGCAAACAGACTGTTTTCAGCAGTGACCTGCACCTTAATAATTGACCCTTGCTTACTAGTACGATCTGTAGCTATATTATTTTTAGTTATTGCTTCATATATGATATTCAACACACTGTCTTGAAGTGGGCTCATTTGCTTCTCAGCACCTACAAAACTGAATTTAGCCAATAAAGGTTCTTCTTGCCATGCCTTTTTAATCCCAGAAAAATCTAAATATAAATCGCTCAAGGTCTGTCCACCGTATGTAGTATCTTCAATCTTGGTTAACAAAACTCTTTGAATAACATTCTTTGACTTCAAGATATTTAGTATGTTATCTCCAGAAAACATACTTCCACCACCACCTAAACCGCCCAAATTAACGCCGAATTGGGAAGCTAATCCAGCCAAACCTCCGCCACCAGAAGATTTTTCTTCCAGAATGAATGTAGTTACAGCTTCATACTTTGGCTTTTGCTTATAATAAAAAACAACGCCTAATCCAGCACCTGCCAACATAACAATTGCCAATAGCCACCATCTTTTAAAAAGATATTGAGAAAAAGATTTTAGTATTTTCAAAATATCAACCAAAGAATATTCCTTATTTACTTCCATGATCGAACTAATTTATTAATCAAGTTTCAATAGTAAAGTTGAATTGTTACCATCGAAAATATTTCGTTAACAGGCAAAGCTTCGCCTCCTGAGTCCCATGTCAAGATTTTTAAGGACTCACTTAATACCAAAATTTCTGGCACCTTCAATTAGTCCGGACTATTCATTGATTCGAATAGTCCGGACCATTCATTGTAAACCACTTTCGAAATGATAAAGAAACGTAATGCCAGCCAGAATGCGATGGTTCATCTAATTGCATTAAAACTATCTGGCCATCAGCGAAATAGCAGTAATCAAAGCAGTGACTCCCGAAATCAAAATACCTGCCTTTCCAGCATCAAACGAATTCTTTTTAGCTACCTGCGGCACAAATATGCTTGATCCAGGTTCCATCTGCGGGTAAATCCGAAATATACCCAGTGCCTTTTTAATTTTTGCAGATCTACCATTTGCATAAATCACAAAGGCCTTATTTCTTTTTCCTAACTGCGTTACTCCTCCAGCATCAGACAAATAATTCTTCATGCTCTTTCCTCTCTCGTACATAATATCAACAGGCTTAAATACTTCACCACTCACACTAACAGTATTGTTGATACGCGGAATAATCAGTTCATCACCTTCTTCTAATGTAATATCGTCTTTGCTACCAGGGTGTCTTAAGATATAATTCAGATCAATAGCTACTTCAGTAGTTTTCTTCGAAGCCAATTCCAGTTTCAACAAGGTAGAATCCTTACCCAAAGCCTTTACATTGTAATCCATCCATTGAGAGCTATACTGGATTGCACCATCTTTCGCAGACAGCTTTGTATCATTTAACTTATCCTCAGCTAAAGGATTTGCTTCCTTATTAAGAGCCTTGAACAAGCGACGGATTTCAGCCGAATCTATAGCCTCAGTCTTCTTCCTTATCAACTTAGCCCCATTAACATTCGCTGTATAAAGCAATCCGCCAGAACGTTGAATTAATGAACTTAAACGCTCTTCTCTGCTTTGCAGGGTATATACTGCAGGCATTAGCACTTCGCCAGATACTTTAACACTGATCTGCTTTTTGTAATAAGGATCTTCTTTGATTGTAACGATATCAAACGGCTTCAACTCAACATCTGTTGAACTGTTGGCGAGCTCCTTATTGTCATCAATTTTGATGATTTCAACAATACTGCTACCAGACCTGCTAACATCTACGTCACGTTTACGGCGAGAAATTTCAATACCCAATCCTGTTGCATGATCTGTATATCCTTCAGCCTTTAGTATTAAAGATTTAAGAGAAAGACCATCTTCATAACGAAATACGCCGGGCTTACGCACAGCACCATTTATAGTGACTGTCGTTGTATCCTTCAAATCAAAAATAGAAGCAACATGTATACTGTCTTCTTTACGTAGTACTAAGCCATCTACATGACCAGCAATTATAGGTTTTAATTCTACAGCAATATATTCTTTACTTAGATCTTCACGTGTACGCACCACTAAAGCACGGCCAGTAAATACATCCTCTTTAAGGCCATGGGCTTTATTGATCAACTGCTTTAAGGTCATTCCACTTTCCAAAGCATATTGGCCTGGCTTAAACACCGCACCATCAATAAGCACACGATTTTGATAACGATTGATAACGGAATCAATGAAAAACTCATCTCCGTTTTTAGGCTTGAAATAGGCCAATGAATCGCCTGAAATATCTACAACCGTTCTGTCATAATCTAAATAACGCTTACCGGTAACCCTTCCTTTGAAGGCTTTACTTTTGAAACCACCTGCAAACTCCACAGCATCTTCCAGCGTTTCATTATTGTGCATTTCAAAAATTCCCGGACGATTCAGTTCTCCATCCAGAGTAATCATCGTCTTGGCATACGGAACACGAATAACATCATTATCTTCTAATCGAACATTGCTACTTTGATTACCTTTTAATAAAAAGTTATACAAGTCAGCCACCTCTACAACCTTATTATTTCGTATCAATTCAATATTTCTGAATGAACCGTTTTCGGCAGGCCCACCACTTACATATAACGCATTAAATAAGCTAGCTAAAGAAGGTAAGGTATAGGTCCCAGGGCGATTAACCGCTCCAATCAATATAACTCGAATACTGCGAATATTACCTAGGGATAATTCCAGTTTTGTTTGCCCACTACTCAAACCTGGATAGTATTTTATTAATCGACTTCTTAAAAGTGCAGAAGCGGCCTCCATAGATAGCCCATTGACTTTAACTACACCTGCATACTTTACATTTACAGTGCCATCAGGCGACACTTTTAAAGTCTGCTGAGATATGTTTAAGCCATAAACGTTTAGGATCAATTCATCTTCAGGGCCAATAACATAGCTCTTAGGCGTAGCCATTTTCATATCGGGTTCAAATGTCAGATTTGAGTTAGAAAATAACTCAGACCCAAAAATCTTTGAACGCCTTCTCAGGCTTTCAAATGATTCCGCATCTAACAGTAGATTTCTATTGTAAGTACGTTTCCCATTTTCTTGTGAAATCCCAGTTGGCATATCAGCCGGTGAATCCCCACTTGCACCAGTTTGGCTAAGTTGCTTCATGCGCAGTTTCAATTCGGCCATTTCACTTTGGGGTAAACCACGGCGCAGCATTTCTGCCTCAAGCTGATCCAATGTAATCCCCTTAGCTTTTGCTTGGGCCAAGTATTGTTGTAATTGAGCATCAGGTATTTGAGAAGCCTTTATGGCACTAAGATCAGAAGGAATTTGCGCGAAAGCAAAAACACTAACAAAACAAAGCAGAAGTACAAATAGGCCCCTAAAGCAGTTCATATGTTATTGGATTTGAACATTCATTATTAGGAAATACAACTACATATTTCTCATAATCAGAAATGTAACCACCGTATCGCTTTGAAAATTAGCTCTACAGCAGGGCGCAAAGGTATAGTTTATGACTAAAAAAACGAGAAATAGATGAGGTTTCCGCTTAAGAAAGTCTTAAATTTTTATTGAGGAAAATCAATTACAACTGAATTCTACCCCATAATAGGTATTGATAAAATTGTACTTGCTATTCTATTGATATCTAAGGAATTGTAAAATGTCTATATTACCATTATATAACCTCACTTAGTTTAATCGTATAATATATCCCTTCCGTTTCCAGAAATACCTCGTTTAATACAAATACTTGCCTTAATGAATATTTATACTGCTTATAAGCAATTAAAACTAGTTTCAGGGATAACTCAAGGATAATCTGAGTATAACCCGAGGATAAAAAGATGATAACCTGAGTCTATATAGATACAGGTTATCAACCGGTTACCTACTCCTTATAAAGAAATTAATTAGAAAAAATATTAGGTATTTAACTTAAGAAAGCATTTAGATGAACCCTAGTAAGTACTTTAAAATGTTACTAGTTTGCTTAAGTCGGCATCTTTAATTAATAGCACGATTCCTATTATTGTTCTTTATAAGTAACCATATTTCAATAGAAACATTATTGTATTTTCGCTGCTGAATTATCAAACTAACTTCATATTAACTAATTCATTTTCAATGTCGAATGTTGCATTACTAACGGGCGTGACGGGTCAGGACGGCGCTTATTTAGCCGAGCTTTTACTGAACAAAGGATACATGGTCCATGGCATCAAACGGCGGGCCTCGCTGTTTAACACCGACCGGATTGATCACCTCTACCAGGATCCCCACGAACGCCACGTGCGCTTTAAACTGCACTACGGGGATTTGACGGATAGCACTAACCTGATCCGCATCATCCAGGAAGTGCAACCCGATGAGATCTATAACCTGGGCGCCATGAGCCACGTAAAGGTGAGTTTTGACACCCCCGAGTATACTGCCAATGCCGATGGCATCGGTACCCTTCGCATCCTGGAGGCCGTGCGTTTGCTGGGCTTAACCCAGAAAACCCGTATCTACCAGGCCTCCACCTCGGAGCTCTACGGGTTGGTACAGGAGATCCCCCAGAAAGAAACGACTCCTTTCTATCCAAGGTCTCCTTATGCGGTGGCCAAGATGTACGCCTACTGGATCACGGTGAACTACCGCGAGGCCTATCAGATGTATGCCTGTAACGGTATCCTCTTTAACCACGAAAGCCCGCTACGGGGCGAGACCTTTGTGACAAGAAAAATCACCCGCGCAGTTGCCCAGTTGGCCTTAGGCCTGCAGGATTGCCTGTACATGGGCAACATCGATGCCCAGCGGGACTGGGGACATGCTAAAGACTACGTGGAAGCCATGTACCTTATTTTACAACAAGACCAGCCGGAGGATTATGTCATTGCCACCGGTATTACCACCCCGGTGCGTGAGTTTATCCGTATGGCCTTTGAACAGGTGGGCGCGGAACTGGAGTTTAAAGGCTCGGGTGTCGACGAAGTCGGGGTGATTAAAAGCTGCACGTCCCAGTTTGCCTTCAAGACGGGCCAACAGGTCCTGAAGATTGACCCCAAGTACTTCCGCCCCACCGAAGTGGACCTGCTCATTGGTGATCCCACCAAGGCACAGACCCAACTGGGCTGGACGCCGAAGTACAGCCTACAGCAACTGGTCACCGAAATGGTGGAAGCCGATCTGCAAACCTTCCAGCGCGAGCAGCTGCTGATTAAAAACGGCTTCCAGGTAGCGCGCCAGTTTGAATAAGGTGAGCTAAGGCACAAGGAACAAGAAGGGAGCGCAGAGAAACCAAGCGGGAAAAGCAAAAAGAAAAGCGAAAGCAACATGAACAAAGACAGTAAAATCTATATAGCCGGTCACCGCGGGATGGTGGGCAGTGCCCTGGTCAGAGCGCTTGAAAAGAGAGGCTTTACCAACCAGCTGACCCGCACCTCTAAAGAGCTGGATTTGAGAAACCAAGCCGCGGTTACCGCTTTCTTTGAAAGGGAAAAACCCGAGTACGTCTTTTTGGCCGCCGCCAAGGTCGGCGGTATTGTAGCCAACAATACGTACCGCGCCGACTTTTTGTATGAAAACCTGCTGATCGAGAGTAACATCATCCACCAGGCTTACCAGGTGGGGGTGAAAAAGTTGTTGTTCCTGGGTTCCTCCTGTATCTACCCCAAGCTGGCCCCGCAACCCCTAAAAGAAGAATACCTTTTAACTGGATTATTAGAACCCACCAATGAACCCTATGCCATTGCCAAGATTGCCGGCATCAAACTCTGTGATGCCTACCGCGACCAATATGGCTGCAATTTTATTTCGGTGATGCCCACCAACCTCTATGGGCCCAACGATAACTATGACCTTAAGAACTCGCATGTCCTGCCGGCCCTGTTGCGGAAGTTCCATGAAGCCAAGGAAAAAGGGGATCAAGAAGTAATGGTCTGGGGATCAGGCACTCCGCTCCGGGAGTTTTTGCATGCCGATGACCTGGCCGACGCTTGTCTGTTTTTAATGGACAACTACAATGAAGCCGGGCTGGTAAACATCGGCGTGGGTGAAGACCTTTCCATCAAAGACCTGGCGTACCTGGTGAAGGATGTCGTGGGCTATGAAGGCCGCATCACTTTTGATACCACCAAACCCGATGGCACGCCTAGAAAGTTAATGGACGTCTCTAAGTTGAACGCGATGGGCTGGAAAGCTTCAATTGGCCTCAAAGAAGGTATACGAAAAGTCTATCAGGACGCGTTTATAGAAAAAGAAGAACTAAAAGCATCCAATTAAGATCTTTCTGTCTAGTGTTGCGTACTATTAAAATACTATTATAGAATAAGGGCTTTAGGTTTTTCGAAGGACAAACGGTAAATTTGGATAGGACTTAACTATGAAACAAATATTTATCCTCTGTATAGGTGCGTTAGTTTTTGCTGCTTGCAACAAAGACAAATTTCAAACCAAGCCTCATATAAAAATAGAATCGCAGAACTATGATTTTGTTCCCCGAAACCAAGATCTAAAAATCGTTTTATCATTCACAGATAAAGAAGGCGATGTTGATGACTCCTTGTATGTTGTAAGAACACGGCTTAACAAAAGAGGACCTTATACCGACATAAAGCCCCAAGGCTTTAAAATCCCTTCATTTCCTGATAATCCCAGTGGAGAAATGACCCTTACACTCACATATGGTTTTGGTCTTACAGCCGGCATCTCTACTATTAGTATACCTGGTTCTACCCAAAAAGAACCAGACACTATGGCTTTGAAAATAGTAGTTCTTGATAAAGCCAAAAACGTAAGTGATACCGCTACTGCCAATGTTATCGTAGAACGATTTTAGAGGTTTGCTTAAATCAATTAAAAAAGGTTTTGATTTTTTACTGTTTACCAGCTTGTATATAGCTGGCTGTACGGTAGTGATGACGTATCAAACCTTCTTACTTTTCGATTATCCGATCAATTTTACCCTATTATTCTTTGTATGGTTTAGTACGCTATGCAGTTACAACTTTCATTGGCTACTGACACCTGCCCCTGCCACCACTGCTATTAAAGCAAACTGGCACTATAAAAATCGGCGCTTACACATCACTTTGGCCGGAATGGGTCTGATTGGCGCCACCTACTATGGCCTTCATTTACTAAACTATTGGCCTTGGCTGTTATCCATTGCCTTTATTACCTTTCTATACTCAGCTCCGAAACTTCCTTTTTCTCCTTTCAACCAATTGCAAAAAATTGCTGTTGCAAAAACTGCATTCTTAACCTTAGTTTGGACTTACGTAACTGCCATTCTACCATTAGTTGTAAATACAAATAACTGGAGTACAGCTCAACACTTGTATATATTTAATCGCTTTTATTTAATTTATTCTATTTGCATTCTCTTTGATAATAGAGATAAAGAAACGGACCGACAACAAGGCATCAGAAGCTTGGTAACAAACATAACAGACAAGGGTATTTCTGTTATATTCTGGATTTCTATATCGGTTACACTGCTGAGTAACTTAGCCCTATTTTATTTCTTGCCATTCAATGTCGCAATAACGTTTTTCGTTCCACTATTGATCTTAGTACTGTTAAACATCCCTATTAATAAAACAGAATCAGATTATTACTATTATTTTCTTTTAGATGGCTTAATGATGCTATCAGGACTGCTATTATTCTTGATTTAGATTTAAGTAAATTTGATATTTAAAGAATAATGACTATGGCGAAAGGAACGAAAAAGATAGAAACGAAAAGCACTTCCATTTTAACGAGCAAGTCTTTAGATTTTTTAAGAAACTATATTAATAACCCCTCTCCTGTTGGATTTGAAACTGCTGGTCAAAAGCTTTGGCTAAATTACATCAGCCCGTTTGTTGATGAAATCATGACAGATCCGTACGGGACAGCGGTAGGTATCATTAATCCCAACCAACCGTTTAAAGTAGTTATTGAAGCACACGCTGATGAGATCAGCTGGTTTGTCAATTATATTACTAATGAAGGATTGATCTATTTAAAACGCAACGGTGGTGTAGATCATCAAATCGCACCTAGCCAGCGTGTTATTATTCATGGAAAAAAAGGGCCCGTAAAAGCTGTATTCGGCTGGCCGGCTATCCATACTCGTATTAATACTCCAGATAAGGAGCCTGCACCTAAAGTTGAAAATGTGTTTTTAGATTGCGGAGCCAGAAGTAAAAAGGATATAGAGGACCTTGGCATTCACGTAGGCTGTGTGGTTACTTATGTTGATGGCTTTGATGAATTAGCCAATGATTTCTTTATTGGAAGAGCCTTTGATAATCGTATCGGAGGCTTTATGATTGCAGAAGTTGCACGACTTTTAAAAGAAAATAAAACAAAGCTCCCCTATAGCTTATACGTAGTTAATGCCGTACAGGAAGAAATTGGTTTACGTGGCGCAGAAATGATTGCACGTCGTATAAAACCAAATGCTGCTATTATTACAGATGTAACGCACGATACAACCACTCCTATGATTAATAAGGTTATTGAGGGAGATACAACATGTGGCAAGGGCCCTTCACTTTCATTTGGGCCTGCAGTACACAACAAACTACTAAATCTAGTTCAGGATGTAGCTGCAAAGAATGGAATTCCGGTACAATTGAGAGCGGTTTCTCGAAGTACTGGAACAGATACTGACTCCTTTGCTTATGCAAACGATGGCTGCCCATCAGTGCTCATTTCTATTCCTCTACGTTATATGCATACAACAGTTGAAATGTTGCACCGTGCAGATATAGAGCAAACAATACAATTAATGTTTAAAACTTTACAAACACTAACACCTAAAACAAGTCTTAGTTATTTCGATTAAAATAAAAAGCCCCTGAATAATCAGGGGCTTTTTATTTATATGGACGATTATAAATCGCTGGATTGTATCAGTGAGTTCAACTTCAGATTGAGACCAAATTGGTTATATGCCCCTGCGCGTTGGAAATACGCACGCGCATATTGAACTTGTAATTTCTTAAATGAGGCTTTAAAACCTGTAGAAAAACCATTTAACCCATTCCCTCCTGTATTGATATTTAATTCAGTTCTCCGTAAGCGGTTATAACCGGCCATTACTTCAAGATTCTTTCCTATATACACGTGGGTTGCTAAAACAAAGTGGTTAAAGAACTTGTTGAACCCTGTTGTTGTCACCAATGAATCTTCATAGCCTACAAACCAGCGGTGCACTTGTTGTAAAGTAGCTGAAAAACCTAAAGGGGCTTTTTCTAACCGTTTCGTTATTCCTAGCTGTAAATCAAAAGGAAGCTCCTCCTTCTCTCCATAATAGGTAGACAGTTGCGTACCCATATTCTTAGCCAAAAAGGCTGCACTGAATAGCTTTGAAGAATCTGAATAATGAACTCCTACATCAAATGCAATTGCAGAAGACTGATAGATGCCATAGTCAGAATGAATAAACTTGCCAGTGACACCATAATGCCATTTCTCTAGATAACTTTTACCAACCGATAACTGAAAAACCATATCTCTTGGGCGTAAGCTACCCGTTACATTCCCTCCGTCGTCAGCTTGGGTTATATTACCGTAATCAATAAAGAATAAGCTACTTCCTATTGTTAGGTCACGCTTTTGATTATAAGCAGCCCCTGCTAATTGATAGGCCTTAATACCAGCAAAAAAAGCATTAAACGATGCACCCAGTTGACTATGCAAGTTACTTGTTAATTGAGAAGGGTTGTTGGTAGCTAAACCTACATCATTATTGTTATAAGAAATGTTTACACCACCTAAAGCAGACAGCGATGGTGAAGCAGGCAAGTTTAAAAAAGAATAAGCCGCTTTTCCTCCTAATGTCTGAGAATTAGAAGATAAAGCGGCTAATGTGAATAGGACTATAAGTAAAAAACGCAATTAGGGTATTGTTTAATCTTGTAAAGCTAAGTCCAATACTTGATTCATCGTCTTTACATAATGAAACTTTACTCCTTTAATATATTCAGGATTTATATCCTGCACATCTTTTTCATTTTGCCAGCATAAGATCAATTCTCTTAGTCCGGCACGTTTTGCTGCCAATACTTTTTCTTTGATTCCCCCTACTGGTAAAACAGCTCCTCTAAGTGTAATCTCTCCAGTCATTCCAACATAAGGGCGAACTTTCCTTCCTGTAAATGCAGATGCTAACGCCGTTAGCATTGTTACACCAGCACTGGGACCATCTTTTGGTGTCGCACCTTCTGGCACATGTATATGCGCCGTTTTCTTCTCAAATACCAGTGGGTCTATTCCTATTTTTTTTCCATTGGCTTGTAAATAAGACAATGCTGTTGCAGCACTTTCCTTCATCACGTTACCTAGGTTACCCGTTAGCTTAAGATCACTCTTTCCGTCACTTAAAGTCGTTTCAATAAATAAAATATCACCGCCCACATAAGTATATGCCAAACCTACAGCTACACCAGGCATATTTACGGTTTTATAGATCTCATTAGAATATCGGGTGCGCCCCAACATCTTTTCTATGTCGGCTGCAGTTAAACTAGTTTTGATTGTACCTTTTAAAGCTAATTGCTTTGCTTGGTAACGCATAATAGACGCTAACTGACGATCTAATTCCCGTACACCACTTTCTCGTGTATAGTCTTCAATGATCTTTTCTAATATCTTATCCGATATTTTAAACTTTGTCTTACCTAAGCCGTGAGCATCTTTTTGCTTAGGCACTAAATGTTGTTTTGCAATTTCTATTTTCTCTTCAACGGCATAACCATTCAATTCAATGATCTCCAAACGGTCACGAAGAGCCGGTTGCAAAGTTTGCAGGTTATTCGCAGTAGCAATAAATAATACTTTACTTAGGTCATATTCTAATTCAAGATAGTTATCATAAAAAGTATGATTCTGCTCCGGATCTAACACCTCCAATAAGGCGCTACTAGGGTCTCCTCTATGATCACTTCCAACTTTATCAATTTCATCAAGTATTACAACCGGATTTGAGGATTTTGTCTTTCGAATGGACTGTACAATCCGGCCTGGCATGGCACCTATATAGGTTTTCCGATGCCCACGAATTTCACTTTCATCATGAATACCCCCCAAGCTTAAACGCACATATTTTCTACCAATAGCATTGGCAATACTTCTTCCCAAAGAAGTTTTACCAATACCGGGAGGACCATAAAAGCATAAAATGGGACTTTTCATATCTCCTTTTAGCTTTAGGACTGCCAGGTATTCTAAAATCCTTTCTTTTATTTTATGCATTCCATAATGCTCTGCATCCAAAACCTGTTTCGCCTTTTTTAGGTCATATTTATCTTCCGTATATTCTTCCCAAGGCAAGTCCAGCATTAAATCCAAATGGTTATACACCACTGAATAGTCTGGCGTACTCGGATGCATTCGCTCAAGTTTCTCTATCCCCTTTTTAAACATCTCCTTTGCTGCATCAGGCCATTTTTTACTTTCTGCCTTTTTCTTCATCTCGGCTAGCTCACGATCATTAGCATCACCTCCTAACTCCTCTTTAATACTTTTTAGCTGCTGCTGCAAAAAATATTCCCGCTGCTGCTTATCTATTTCAGCCTTGGTTTTGTTGGTTACTTTATTTTTTAACTCAGCAAACTGTAATTCCTTTTGCAACAGTTGCATTAACAAGTCCGCACGCTCTCTAATATTATTTAACTGCAACAGACGTTGCTTTTCTACGATTGTCGTATTTAGATTGCTAGCTACAAAATGAATTAAAAAGGAAGGACTTTCTATGTTCTTTAAAATAACCGAAGCTTCAGATGGTAAATTGGGTGACAACTGTATAATTTCTGTTGCCAGGTCTTTAATATTGGAAACATAAGCAGCAAAATCAGGTTCAGTTGAGATCTCCTCGTCATCCAGCAAGTTAATCGTTGCTTTAAAATAGGGTTCTTCTGCGGTTATCTGCTCAATTTCAAATCGTGTTTTGCCCTGTATGATTACGGTAATACCGCCATCCGGCATTTTAATTTGCTTTACAATCTTTGCTACAGTTCCAATCGATTCTAAATCAGCAATGGTTGGATCTTCTACATTGCTATCTTTTTGTGCAATTACCCCAATGTATTTTCCACCTTTATAGGCATCATCTACTGCTTTTATACTTTTATCCCTACCAACAGTAATTGGCAGCACTACACCAGGAAATAATACTGTATTGCGTAGCGGTAATAATGATAATTCAGAAGGAACATCCTTTTTATTAAAACTGTCGGCTTCACTTTCATTAAGTGGAATAATGGGAAGGAAGTCCATTTCATCTTCAGGCTTCAATATAATCTTCAAAATCAAACATTTAATATGTGACAATAAGGCACGTAAGTACAGTCAAACGGCAAAGGTACGTGCGTTAGGTCTAGTGGTCAAGATTAATGCCACCCTGTTTTAATGTCCAAATTGTCAGTCAACGAAAAAACCCTTGCGTTAAAGCAAGGGTTTAAGCTATAAAACAATTTAAATACCTTCTAGAAAATGGTCAAACCTACAGAAAGCTGAATTGCTTGATTCTTCCATTTGTCCTGATTATCAATATCGCTGATATTGTTTAATCCTACAACATAGCGAGCAGAAGCTACAGCTTTCAATATTTTAACCTGTGCACCAGCTGCAAGAGAGAAGTCACCAGACTTAAATGCATTTTGACCATTTTTACCAGCGTCTCATCATTGTTTAACAAGATACCGAATTGTGGACCAGCTTGTAATGCTAAAAAGTTGCCAGCCAATTTATAATTCAGCATTATTGGTATAGAAAGATAGTTGAGCTTTACTTTTTTGTTAGTAATATCAGATCCTGCATCTGCCCAAATATCAGATGGATTGCTACTTGTCTTTGTTTGATATTGACTGAAAAGAACCTCTGGCTGAATACCTAATTTACTACCCAAGCCTATTCTGGCAAATCCTCCTAAAAGATAGCCATAATTGAATTCATCTTTAAACGTTTTCCCTTCAACCTTATTGATGTTTGCACCAGCCTTAATACCCACATCAAATTGAGCTTTTGCCGCATTCATAAAAATCACACAAGCAAAGAGCACAGATAATTTTGTTTTCATAATCCTAAATGATTTTCTATTTGACTCCAAGTTTAATGCCATGTAAAAAAATAAACGTGTTAAAAAAAAACACATGTTTATTGATTTGATGCTAATTCTTTGCTAAAATGTAGCGCCAACGCTTACTGCAAACGCAGTTGTAAAATTGTTCTGTTTAGCTGGCAGATAGTAGTCAAATCCTATTTGCGGTTGAATGTAGAATTTATCCCAACTAGCCTCCGATTTGAAAAAAGCGGTTACAGATAATGGTTGAAATCCATGTCGACTATCCAACTGTACATTCTCGGTATTGTACAAAATATTATTACTGGACTTTTGAGGTAGCAAATAAGAATTGCTTGTTTGATTAAAACCAAAGCGCTGCGTACCAGATGTAAATACAAGCAGTGGTGTAAAACGTAATGATGTTCTTGGCCCCAATTTATCCAGCCAGTAAAAGTCATGGCGAACAGATGCAGAAACAGTAAAGTCATTGACCTTTTCAACAGTCTCTACTACTGTATAACCTGCGTTTGTACGTTTACGCAGTAGTTTGATCATTTTCTCTTGCTGTTCATAAGCAGTTCTACTACCCCATCCATAAATAGCGGTAATGGATGGTTTAACCCATGCTTTTTTATAGGTAAAATAAACGGAGGCCTCATTTTCTAATGGAGAAGTATAAAAGGACAATGAGTCCTTAGTAAAATAATGCGTTAAGCTAGCCCCAGTAAAAAAATCCTTATTCCTTAAATAATCATATGAACCGCTGATTAAATATTGAAAAGCATTCCATTTATCACCATCATTAGCAATGACTGTAGAAGCACTTAAACCTAAACCGCTTTTATGGTAGTATCCCAAAGATGGTGTCAAGCTCATCTTTCTATCTACCGCCATTAACGTACTACTCGTATTGGTAAAATTGAAGTAGTTATTAGCAATAGTAGCATTTACTATAAAAAATGTTCGGGGAGCAGTTAAGGAATCTAAAAAGTTATCCAACTCATTAAACAGATCGTTATAATATTCAGTACTATCTATAGGGGTAGCTTTCTTTTGCGCAATACTACTGTTACTGAGCAGTAGAAAACTTAAAGCACAAAAAAATGTTTTATACATAGTATTATTTATAGCGTTAAGGATGCTAGATTCTAGAATTTATATTCACCTAAATAAATATAGACGGCGCAAATATCCATTTAGTTTGCCAATTAATTAAGTTCAAATAAAGTAATTTCTGGCAAAATCCCCACACGCCCAGGATAGCCCAAAAACCCAAACCCCCTGTTTACATACAGGTGCTGCTGATGGTTTTTATATAAACCTGCCCACTGTTTATAAACATACTGAACCGGGCTCCATTTTAACCACGGAATCTCTACGCCAAATTGCATGCCGTGTGTATGTCCGGATAACATCAAATCAATATCCTTATACTTTTCAAGCACTTCTGCCTCCCAATGAGAAGGGTCATGACTCATTAACACTTTAAAAGGTATGCCATCGGTGCCGGCATGAGCAAGATTCATTTTACCATATTTAGGGAAACGAGCTTTTGCACTCCAGTTTTCAATGCCTAATAAGGCTATTTTTTGCCCTTCGCGCTCCAATATCACATGTTCATTCATAAGTAAACGCCATCCCATTTCAGCATGTGTGCTTTTTAGTCTTTCCAGGTTTTGTTCTTTTAGTTTCCGGCTTTCCCATTGTACGTAATCGCCATAATCGTGATTCCCTAATATAGAAAATACCCCCATTGGAGCCTTTAACTGGCTAAAAATGTCTTTATAATCATTCATTTCTTCCGCACGATTGTTCACAAGATCACCTGTAAAGAGGATAAGATCGGGGTTTAACTTCTGGATCATTCTAATACCATGGTGAACAGCTTCCTTATTTGTAAAGCTCCCGCTATGAATATCTGATATTTGAACAACGCGCATGCCTTTAAATGAAGCTGGTAAGTTTTTAAAGCTGATAGGAATTCTTTTTATCCGGTAATTGTATTTATTAGAAAATCCATAGATCAAAGAACTAAATAAACCACCGCCGGCAGCTATCCCTAACCAGTTTAAAAATACCGATCGGGAAATATGCTCCCCAGATTCTATATCTTCTCCCTCCGTATTTGGAAAGAATAGCTTCCCCGAAGCCCATTGAAATAGCCGGCGTATGTCATCGATCAACAGGAATAATGCAGTTATTAATTTGGCAAAGAATAACCCAATCAAAACCGCAAATAAAACACTACATACTTGACCATGAAACCTTTCCAAGTTTAAATACGGCAAAAACACATACGTTAAGAGCGCTAATACAGAAATAGTCCAATAAATAATGGTTACTGCAAAACGCACCTTAGGCGATGCCCCCTGTGCTACAAATCGCACTGCCTGGTACACATAAATGTCCAGCAATAGCATTAAAATCGCTAAAACAAGCCCAAAAGAGGAATTCCGCATAGTATGGTATAATAAGAGTGCAAATAAGTAAAGTTTTGGAAATCATAGGTGTTAACTTCTATTTCTGCTATTTTGCATAAGTAAAATGTATTTTTGCGAGGCTTTATCCTTAAATCTGCTATTTTATGAAGTTGACTTATTATGGACATGCTTGTTTTGCAGTAGAGGCTGGCGGTAAAAACTTGTTATTTGATCCCTTTATTACGCCAAATGAGTTGGCTAAACACGTGGATATCAATAACATAAAAGCCGACTATATTCTAATTTCACATGGCCATGGGGATCATGTGGCAGACTGTACAGCTATTGCTAAAAATAACGATTCCACAGTAATAGGTGCTTTTGAAGTGGCAGAATGGGCAGGCAAACAAGGTATTACCAATACCCATCCTATGAATACTGGAGGTAAAAGGGCATTTGATTTTGGTACAGTTAAGTGTGTTAATGCCATTCATTCCTCAGTTATGCCTGACGGCAGTTATGGGGCTAATCCTATGGGCTTTGTAATTACCACTAATGATAAAAACTTTTATTACAGTGGCGATACAGCTTTAACTATGGATATGCAACTCATACCTCGCTGGGCCAAACTAGACTTTGCAGTCCTTTGCATCGGTGATAACTTCACGATGGGTTATGAGGATGCTATCGAAGCGGCACGTATGGTTCAGTGTACAAAAGTGATAGGAGTTCATTACGACACATTTGGGTATATTAAAATAGACCGTGATAAAGTAAAACGGGCATTTACAGATGCAGGAATCATTTTATACCTTCCAGAGATAGGCGAAAGCGTAGATCTCTGATCTATGGATATCCAACCACTGAAAGCCTCAATTTTGCGGTTGAAGTCGCAATACTAAAGAAAAACAAACACAATACAAGACACAAAAACCCCCTTCTGGGATAGGATTTAATATGGCAAGAATTATTGGTGTAGCCAATCAAAAAGGCGGTGTAGGTAAAACCACCACAGCAATTAACCTGGCAGCTTCTTTTGGCGTTTTGGAATACAAAACTTTGTTGGTAGATGCTGACCCTCAGGCAAACAGTACAACAGGGGTTGGTTTTGACCTCCAAAACGTTACGCAAAGCCTGTACGACTGCATGGTCAATGAAGCTACAGCAAAAGATGTCATCTTGAAAACGGATATCCCCAATCTAGACCTCATCCCTTCTCATATTGATCTGGTAGGTGCGGAAATTGAAATGATCAATTATCCTAACCGGGAAGCTGTTTTAAAGCAACTGCTTCAGCCCATTAAGGACGACTACGATTTCATTGTTATTGATTGTTCTCCGTCCCTTGGCTTGATCACGGTAAACGCTTTAACCGCGTCAGACTCTGTTATAGTACCTGTACAGTGTGAATTCTTTGCCTTAGAAGGTCTCGGTAAGCTATTGAACACGATCAAGATTGTACAAAGCCGCTTGAATACCGACTTGATTATTGAAGGTATTTTAATGACGATGTACGACGGTCGTCTACGCTTATGTAACCAGGTTGTAGGCGAAGTACGACGTCACTTTGAAGAGCTGGTTTTTAGTACAATCGTTCATAGAAACGCCCGTCTAAGTGAAGCTCCAAGCGTGGGCAAGCCTGTCATTCTATATGATGCACATAGCAAGGGTTCTGCTAATTACCTTAACCTGGCAAAAGAAATTCTTCAAAAGAACAATTTAACCAAGATCAGCCAGGAAGAACGTACACTGGAACTATAGATTTATGATTTCAGATGGAAATTTCTAACGGCTGAATCTTATACTAAAACTAATTTTGCATGCATTTCAGTATTCTTTTTGATACTGAAATATAGAAATCTGATTATAATAATGAGTACTCCCAAACAAAATAAAGAGGCATTAGGCAAAGGCATTCGCTCGCTTTTGCAAAGCATCGACTCCGATCTTAAAACAACTGCAGGCAGCTTAAAAGCCAAGGTAGTAGAAGAAGCTACAGGAGTTATCCGCATTCCCATTGAAAACATAGAGGCCAACCCAAAGCAGCCTCGTCGTGATTTTGATGAGCAAGCTTTGCAGGAATTAGCCAGCTCTATTAAGCTGCACGATATCATTCAGCCAATTACTGTTTCAAGAATTGCTGGTAATAAATACCGCTTGATCTCTGGTGAACGTCGCTGGAGAGCTTCTAAAATAGCTGGTCTAAAAGACATCCCTGCCTATATCCGTCAAGCTAACGATCAGGAATTACTGGAGTTGGCATTATTGGAGAACTTACAGCGTGAAGACTTAAATGCAATGGAAATTGCATTAAGCTATAAGCGTATGATGGAAGAATTAACCCATACCCAGGAACAAGTGGCTGAGCGTATGGGGAAAGATAGAAGTACGGTTACCAACTACATCCGCCTTTTAAAACTGCCACCAGATATTCAGGTTGCTGTTAGAAACGGTGAAATAAGCATGGGCCATGCGCGCGCATTGATTAATGTTGATACGATCGATAAGCAACTTTATATTTTTGATGAGATCAAATCAAAAGGACTCTCTGTACGCCAAACTGAGAACTTGGTGCGTAACCTTTATAAAGAGGGTGAAGAAAAGAAACCCGCTACTACTAATAGCCTACCTGTAGTTTATCAAAAGATTGAAGATAAGTTGGCTTCACATTTTAGTACTAGAGTAAAACTTCGTCATAGTAAAAATGGTAGTGGACAAATCACTTTCGATTATTACTCGCTGGAAGAAATGAATAAGCTGTTGGATTTAATGCAAATTACCATTGACTAAAAAAATCCTACATAGCTTTTTTCTGATAGGCCTACTTCTTATTGTATTTAACAACAGAGCTAGGGGGCAAGTTATTCGCGATTCTGCTGGAAGGCGGATTGAAGTGGGTACAACACCTGATCAAAAAATAGATTCTGTTTTAAACACGCATTCGCCCAGAAAGGCAGCCATCCGCTCTGCTATCATTCCAGGGTGGGGACAAGCATACAATAAAAAATATTGGAAGATTCCAATCGTTTATGCAGCATTGGGTACATCTGCCTATGTTTTCTACTACAACTTAACTTGGTACAAAAGATGTCGATATGCGTATACAGTGGCTGTAACCGATGATGTTGCTCATTATGACGATGTATATATTAAGCTACAGCCTTTTGTTAAAAACCCCAATGGAGAAGGTACACTCAAAATTTATAGAAACGATTATCGTCGCTATATCGATTACTCAGTAGTAGCTTTTGTTTTGCTATGGGGTCTTAATGTAGTAGACGCCACTGTTGACGCACATCTAAAAAGCTTTGATGTCAGTCCGGACCTTAGCTTCCAAATCAAACCAGGCTATAGCGAATTAGGAAACACCCACGGCATCAGTTTAGTTTTAGCATTTAAATAAACCTCATTATATATGCGCATTGCACTGATTGGCTATGGAAAAATGGGCCAACTAATTGAAGAAATTGCTTTAGAAAAAGGGCACACAATAACATTACGTATCTCTGAAGATAACTTAAACGACTTTACTGCCGCTAACCTTGCCGATACAGATGTAGCTATAGAGTTTACAGCCCCACACGCTGCATATGATAACGTAAAGAAGTGTATCGACTTTGGTGTTCCAGTCGTTTGCGGATCTACAGGATGGAATGCGCAGCTTCCAGAAATGAAAGAATATTGCCAGTCAAAAGGAGGTGCTTTCTTACACTCCTCAAACTTCAGCATTGGCGTTAATATTTTCTTTGAAGTCAACTCGCTGTTAGCAAAACTAATGGCCAAACAGCCTTCTTATGAGGTAGCAGTAAAAGAAATCCATCACACACATAAAAAGGATGCTCCAAGCGGTACTGCCGTAACAATTGCTGAGCAAATTCTGCAACACATTACTCGAAAACAAAACTGGGTAAATACTGCAGAAGCCGCATCGAATGAACTATCGATCGTTAGCGAACGTATTGATCCTGCCCCCGGTACTCATGAAGTAAAATATACTTCTGAAATCGATGATATTGAAATCATCCATACCGCCCACAACCGTAAAGGTTTCGCTTCTGGCGCTGTTCTTGCCGCAGAGTTTCTGAAAGGCAAAAAGGGTGTATTTAATATGAAAGATGTATTGTCTGAGTTATAAAACAGAACAAGGATTATCTTGATCCTACAGGATCTTGTAGGAATAGAACAAGATCACTATAAAAGAAAAGCTGGCCCTAAAAGCCAGCTTTTCTTTTATAGTTCAGTATTCACTTTTTCTCTTTTCCTCCTTCCCCTCTTTTAACCTCTTAACTTCCTTGTTAACCTATCAACTTAAATCAGCCATCTTCAAATCGGCCATTTCTCCCTAATCCGCCAATCTCCTCAAATCCCGGTTCAGACTACCCCTGACTCTTCAAGTTTGTCAACATATCCGCCGTCATCTTATCCAAGTTATATTCAGGCGCCCAGCCCCAATCTGCACGCGCTACACTATCATCAATACTCTGTGGCCAACTGTCAGCTATAGACTGACGATAATCAGGCTCATAACTCATCGTAAATTCTGGAATATGCTTTTGAATCGAAGCCGCAATTTCTTCTGGAGAGAAACTCATAGCGGACAGGTTATAAGAGGTACGCACTTTAATTTTTTCAATCGGAGCTTCCATCAATTCTATCGTAGCACGAATAGCATCTGGCATATACATCATTGGCAAATAGGTACCTTTTTCCAGGAAAGAAGTATATGATTTTTCGGCTAATGCTTCATGATAGATTTCCACAGCATAATCGGTTGTGCCCCCACCTGGTGCTGACTTATAAGAGATCAAACCTGGATAACGTAAACTACGTACGTCTACGCCAAACTTATGAAAGTAGTAATTACACCAAAACTCTCCTGCATACTTGCTGATACCATAAACTGTTGTAGGCTCAATAATGGTTTGTTGAGGACAGTTCTGCTTTGGCGAAGTAGGACCAAAAACAGCAATGGAACTTGGCCAATATACTTTGGTCAACTTTTCTTCACGGGCTATATCCAGCACGTTTAGTAAGCCTTGCATATTCAAGTGCCAGGCAAGATTTGGATTCTTCTCCCCGGTTGCTGATAGAATTGCTGCCAGCAAATAGATCTGTGTCACATTTTGACGGATCACTTGCACATGCAACATTTCTTTATTCATTACGTCCATGCTCACATAGGGGCCAGTTCCTTCCAATAATGGGTTTTGCTCTCTTAGATCAGAAGCAATTACATTCTGAGCACCATAAATTTTACGTAGGGCTAACGTCAGTTCTACACCTATTTGTCCTGAAGCACCAATAACAAGTATTTTTTCCTGTTTCATACAGCAATAAAATCAATTAAAGGGTGTAAAAGTAAGCATTGGCACTCAACCAAAAACCAGAAACCTAGATGAGCTGAAAGATGAGACAACAAGCTGCAAACTTAAAAATGTAGGCTGTACGCTGATAGTCAAAAATGAAAGGTGAAAAGGATTACAGACAAAGCCAACAATCTACAATAAGCAATGTTTTTTTGCCAAGTGTCAACTCTTAACTGCCAACTACCAACTTACTCACCATTCCCTACCTTTGCGCCATGAATTCGTTTTTAGAGCCTTTATTTAGTAATCAAGAGTATGATAAGCAATCTTTCTTTTTGATTGCTGGCCCCTGTGTAGTAGAAAGTAAAGAATTGGTTCACCAGGTGGGCGAACAGGTAAGCGCTATTTGCAAAAAACATGGTATCCCATACATATTAAAAGCTTCATACCGTAAAGCTAATCGTACAAGCGCTTCTTCGTTTACCGGCTTAGGCGACGAATTAGGCTTGCAGATTTTACACGATGCAGGTAAAGCGTTAGGACTACCTACTACTACAGATATCCACACAGAAAAAGAAGCTGAGTTGGCAGCTAAGTATGTAGATGTGCTTCAAATACCCGCCTTCCTTTGCCGCCAAACGGACTTATTGGTAGCTGCTGCAAATACGGGTAAAATTGTCAACGTAAAAAAGGGACAGTTTGTAAGTGGTGAAGCCATGAAGTTTGCTGTAGAAAAGATTAAAAACGCTGGTAATGATAAAGTGATGCTAACCGAAAGAGGCACCACCTTTGGATATCAGGATCTGGTGGTTGATTACCGCAATATTCCTTTAATGCAACAAGCGGGCACTCCTGTAATTATGGACTGCACACACAGCCTCCAACAGCCTAATCAAACCAGCGGTGTTACAGGTGGCAATCCTCAATTGATTGGTACTATAGCCAAGGCGGCCATTGCTGCTGGGGCCGATGGTCTCTTTATTGAAACCCATCCAGACCCTGCTTGTGCCAAGAGTGATGGTGCCAACATGCTTCGTTTAGAACTTTTAGAAGACCTATTGATCCAATTAAAGAAAATTCGCGCCGCCGTAACAGCCTAAGCTCAAAACAACTATTTAAAAGCTTGTTTGAGCCCTGAAATATCAGCAACATTACTTCCCCTATAATATTACTTTTTAGATATTCCATATCTATGAGATATGGAATATCTATTCCCCAATTAGAATAACTTATAGCTCTCACATAATTTCTCCGGCAGCCCTAATCTAAAATTCCCTATTTTCCCTAATCCCTAAATCTCCCCAAATCATGGTTCAGACCATCCCTCACTTCCACGGTCAATCCAATCCGCCATCCTAAAATCAGCCATCAGCCATGCTACCTTCCCTGCCATTTCCCTCTACCTTCAGTACTCCTCCTCTGTCCCTTCATGGTTACTCCGTATAGAATACTAGGTTACTCCGTATGGAAGCCTACTTAACTCCGTATCTCACCCGTACCCCGGCCGATCCTTCGGCCCTTCCACACCCCTACCTAGACCGTATCAGGCTATCTATTCACCGTTATAAACTCATAAAAAATAGTAAAGAAAAGTATAACACGAAAGGCTGAAAACACCCTAAAAGAGAAGACCCTAAAGATACAAACCAGCCCCTGTAGAGCAAGTCCTTTCTTTCCCCTGTACCTTGTATCTTGTGCCTTGTACCTTGAACATTCCCTTCCTTCTTCCTTCATCCTTCCTTGTTCCTTGTTCAATATTCCCTTTTTCCTTTCTTCTGTGCGAAACCCTTCCCATCATACTAATCCTAGTTCTCCCTAATCCCTGAATCTCCCCAAATCCCGGTTCCGACAATTTCCGCTGTGCCCCTCCGTGTACTTTGTGCCTTTGTAGTTCAAACACGCCATCGGCGCTATCTGCAGGGCACCAATATCAAATTTCAAATTGCCCAATTCTTAGGTACGAATTCTGTATAGATCATAAAGGCTTAGATTTTAAGAGTTTATAAAACAACAAAATAGCATTGGATGAAATTAACCTTTCACGGAGCCGCCCGTACAGTAACGGGAAGCAAACATTTGATTAGCTTAGATAATGGTACCAATATCCTTTTAGACTGTGGAATGTTTCAGGGAATGGGACAAAAAACTGACGACCTGAATGAACATTTTGGTTTTGACCCGAAATCCATCACATACTTATTACTTTCGCATGCTCATATCGATCACACCGGTCTAATCCCCAAACTGGTGAAAGAAGGATTCACAGGCAAGATCTATTGTACGCCAGCCACACGCGATCTCACAGAAATACTACTCTTTGATAGCGCTGAAATTCAAACCTACGAGGTGGACAATATCAATAAAAGGAGAGCAAAGAAGAACTTACAGCCTTATGAACCTCTATATACGTCCAATGACGTGGCCGCTACGCTTCCACTCTTTGAATTAGTTGATTATGATACTTGGTTCGATCTTTCAGAAGAAGTGTCGTTTATATTTACCAATACAGGGCATTTGATTGGCAGTGCTGCCATTACCTTAAAAATCAAAGATGAGGGCAAAGAAAGGATTATCGCTTTCAGTGGCGATGTCGGTCGCCAACGTAGTGTTCTTCTTCCCTCTCCTGTTCCTCTGCCTCAAGCTGACTATCTCATTTTAGAAAGCACCTATGGTGATAGCCGCCATGATATCAGTTTTAATATCGTAAAAACATTAAGGCAATGGGTAGAGAAAACCTGTGTTGAACGCGGAGGAAAATTAGTTATACCGGCTTTTAGTGTCGGACGCACACAAGAAATATTATATGGCTTAAATCAACTGAGCTTGGAGAAGCGCCTACCTGAACTAAATTATTATATTGATAGTCCTTTAAGCTTAAAGGCTACAGAAACCATAAAAAAATATACCGATTTATTCAATGAGCGGCTACAACAAGTGTTGCGCATTGATGATGACCCGTTCCATTTTGAAGGTTTAAAATATGTGGAGTCCGTAGAAGATAGCCGGCGCCTGGTTGACCATCAGGAACCCTGCGTAATTATATCAGCAAGCGGCACAGCTGACGCCGGGCGCGTACGCCATCATATCAATAGCATTATCAATGATGAAAAGAACAGTGTTTTATTTGTTGGCTATTGTAGTGAACAGTCATTAGGAGGGCAACTACTTACGGGGTATAACGAGGTTGAAATCTTTGGTGATCCTAGCCCTGTTAAAGCTGAAATTGGACGTATGGCAGGCATGAGTGCACATGGCGACTGCGATGAATTAAGCCAATTTTTAAGTGAGCAAGATCCGGGAAAAGTTAAACGCCTTTTCTTAGTGCACGGAGAATACACTGTACAAAAAGAGTTTGCCGCTAAACTGGAACGCAAAGGCTACCAAAATGTAGAAATACCATCCCCTCACCAATCTTTTGAAGTATAAGATAGGGCCTTAGCATTCACTAAGGCTTAATGGAATATTGATGGCCAATCCACCTTCAGCTGTCTCTTTATACTTGCTGTTCATGTCCTGTGCTGTCTCCCACATGGTTTCTACAACTACATCCAGGGATACTTTAGCAAAGTCTGGTGTGCTTTGAAGAGCTAATTGTGAGGCTGTAATTGCTTTAATAGCCCCCATGGTATTTCGTTCTATACAAGGAACCTGAACCAATCCTCCTATAGGATCGCACGTCATCCCCAGGTGATGCTCCATAGCTATTTCAGCTGCCATTAAAGCCTGACGCTGGCTTCCACCCAGTGCTTCTGTTAAAGCAGCTGCGGCCATGGCCGAGGACACACCTATTTCAGCCTGACACCCACCCATTGCAGCGGAAATAGTGGCACCTTTCTTAAAGATACTTCCTACCTCTGAAGCAGTAAGTAAGAATTGAATAATCTTATCTTCCGTTACATCGGGGAAAAATACCATGTAGTAATGTAATACTGCTGGTATAACGCCCGCGGCACCATTTGTCGGCGCTGTTACCACACGACTGAAAGAAGCATTTTCTTCATTAACTGCTAATGCAAAACAACTTACCCAGTCAAGTATATATTGAAAATGTTGGCCGCCACTACGAATAGCCTCCAACCACTCAGTATAAGTAGAATAGGTTTTGTTTTTAAGCAAGCGCTTGTTTAAATCAACGGCTCTCCTTTTTACATTTAAGCCGCCAGGAAGAATTCCACTTGTATGACAACCTCGGTAGGTACATTCTTTCATTACCTCCCAGATCTTCAATACGCCTTCTCTGGTAGCCTGCTCTGGACGCCAGGCGTTTTCATTTTCCAACACAACTTCATTGATTAAAAGTCCTGTTTTACGGCACCAATGCAATAAATCTTCTGCAGTATTAATTGGAAATGGAATGCTTACCTGTACACCAGATTGCGTTTCACCCTCTTTAACAACAAAGCCTCCACCAATAGAATAATAGGTTTCAGCAAATTGCTCCCCTTTATTGGTTGTTACCAAAAATGAAAGCGCATTGGGATGAAAGGGCAGGGATTCTGTCATAAGAAACTGTAAATCCACAGATGGATCAAAGGCTAACGTCCTCTTTCCACCAAGGTGTAGTTGCTTATTATCAGAAATGTCAGCGATCTTTTGTTGCAATGATTCCACGGCAAACGTGACCGGATCATAACCACTTAGCCCCAAAAGCACGGCCACATCTGTACCATGTCCTTTGCCGGTTTTAGCCAGCGAGCCATACAATAAGACCTTGAGCTCCTTTACATCTTCTAGCGAAGTTTGCTGCTCCAATGACTGTAAAAAGCGTTGCGCAGCACGCCATGGGCCTAAAGTATGCGAACTAGATGGGCCAATGCCGATCTTAAAAATATCAAATACGGAAATTGCTTCGTGTGCCAAGGAAACGCGTTTAAACAAATTTACAATGCTTTATGAAGCAGTGCTGCTTAATATACCTGTTTTAACTCAACATCAAAAACAAGTATGGAACCGGCAGGGATCCCTGAATAGCCTGGTCTGGCAGACATTTCGCGGTTACCATAGCCTAAAGAAGGAGGAATAAATAAACGAATATGGCCTCCTTCTTTAATCAAAGGAATACCACTTTTCCAACCCAAAATAACTTGGTTCAAATTAAATGTCACACCAGCTGACGATGTTGTTTCATCAAATTTGTTTCCATTGGTTAAGGTACCTACATAATTTACAGTTACATCATTACACACACCTGGAGTTTTACCTGTACCAGGCGCATCAATTACATAGTACATACCGCTGCAGTGTTTTACTGCCCCCTGTATACCATTATTGGTTAAATAAGTTTGAATAGCCAGTTCTTCGTTTGCAGTTGCTTTAACAGCACAAGGATCATAATTGCACACACCCTCACCATTAGAACCTTTTAAACAGCTGGAAAGAACAAGGGAAGCTAAAACGATCAGAACAAAGTTTCTTAACATAGGATAAGTATTATATGTTTAGAGAATTATGGTTATAAGACTTCAATTTATATTAGTTAGCTGCACTATCTGACTTTTTTTGTTTTTGAAGTAGCTCCTGGTAGCGTATTTCATTTTGATCCCACTCATGATTCTTAGTAAAAATCGTCATAAATACAACAATGGCTATGGCAGCGATCATAATAACGATGATCAGGGAGGAATTATTCTGTATCACCATCGCTGCCCGTTTATGCCAGCCACTGATAAGATTTACAAACAGTGCCAGTACGATCATTACACCAAGAGGAAGTCCAACGGTAAACTGACGCAATGACTTTTTCTTTTCCGTACGCCGTACGGCCCAAAATTCTATAAAAGCTTTTTCGTCTGGAGTCAACATACAAATAAAACAAAATCCCGCTAAGCGGGATTTGGGAGAGGTACCGAGCAGATTCGAACTGCTGTAGGAGCTTTTGCAGAGCTCAGCCTAGCCCCTCGGCCACGGTACCATTTGTGCTCATTTCCCGATGGGTTTTGAACGGGTGTGCGAAAATAAGGTATTTTTACCAAGTTAATCCAAACCCAAACAAACCTTTTTAAAATACTTATACCCTAATGCAACGAATTGCTGAATCAGAGTTAATCATAAATGACCGTGGCGCCATTTATCACTTGAATCTATTACCTGAAGAATTGGCCACCACAGTTATTACAGTTGGCGATCCTGATCGTGTAGAATTGGTTAGTCGCCATTTTGATTCCATCGAAGTAAAACGACAACACCGCGAGTTTGTTTCCCATACAGGCAGAATTGGCAACAAGCGTTTAACCGTTATTTCTACAGGTATTGGCCCCGATAATATTGATATTGTTTTAAATGAGTTAGATGCATTGGTAAACATTGACATGACTACCAGAATCATTAAAGAAACGCTAACGCCTTTAAATATCATTCGTATTGGCACCTCTGGATCACTGCAAGCCTCCATCCCTGTAGATAGCTTTGTAGCATCAACACATGGACTTGGACTTGATAATTTGTTAAACTTTTACAGACTGGAACATACCGAGGAAGAAAACCAGCTACTGCAATCGTTTATAACGCATACACAATTAACTACTCAAATCACATTTCCCTATATCAGTAGAGCCAGCGCTTCTTTATTAAAACACTTTGTTACCAATTTTCACCATGGTATTACTGTAACTTGCCCTGGTTTTTATGGTCCACAAGGCCGCCTATTACGTCTGGGAGTTAAAAACCCTGATTTGATTAACCGATTAACAAGTTTTTCATTTGGTCAGCACCAGATTACGAACTTTGAAATGGAAACCTCTTCCATCTTTGGATTGGGTCGCCTATTGGGTCATAATTGTATGTCTTTAAACGCTATTGTTGCTAACCGCATTCAAAAACAGTTTTCAAAAGATAGTGGTGCGTTAGTTGATAGGCTGATAAAGCATTCTTTAGAAATTATAAGCACATTACCATAATAATAGTATGAAACTTACTTTTTATAAATACCAGGGCACAGGGAACGATTTTGTGATACTGGACAATCGAAATAACGGATACGCTTCTCTTACAAAAAATCAAATCAATTTTCTTTGTGACAGACGCTTTGGCATTGGCGCCGACGGCCTGATGTTGCTTAATTCACATCCTTCCTACGACTTTGAAATGAAGTATTATAATGCAGATGGAGGAGAAAGCACTATGTGTGGTAATGGTGGACGTTGCCTCGTAAAGTTTGCTAACGATATAGGTATTCTGAAAGAGTCATATCACTTTATAGCAATTGATGGGGAACATGAAGCCAGTGTTGATCTGGATGGCACGGTTTCTCTAAAAATGAATGATGTAAATGAAATACAATATAAAGGCGATCATTTTATCTTAAACACAGGTTCGCCTCATTATGTACAAAGCAAGTCAGACGTTCAGCAGCTAGATGTTTACAAAGAGGGTCATAAAATCCGCTACAGCCCTTCATTTGAAAAAGAAGGCATCAATGTAAATTTCGTTGAGCAATTAGAGGCAGCCGACAAGATCTTTGTTCGAACATATGAACGTGGTGTTGAAGACGAGACCTATTCCTGCGGCACTGGGGTAACAGCCGCCGCCCTTGTTTCTTACCACAATGAAAATGGATTTAACCATGTAGATGTACTAACAAAGGGTGGTCAGCTAAGTGTTGAGTTTGATAAGATTGGCGACAGCTTTAAAAACATCTGGTTAACTGGACCAGCAGAAAAAGTTTTTGAAGGAACAATTGCATTAAATACTGTATAATGCACCCCTATTTGTAGCAGATGATCCAGTACTTTAAAAATATCAACCAGCAAACAGTTAAGATTGATAGTGCAGAAAATGGTGCATGGATCAATGTGTTACCGCCACTAAAACAGGAAGAGTTTACACAACTTTCTGAACAACTCTCAATCCCCATTGACTTCTTAACGGACTCGTTGGACATAGATGAGCGTACTCGATTTGAAGAGGAAGATAACGTAAGGCTGATCGTTATAAAAACACCTGTAGAAAATAATTCGTTTAACGATAGTGATGCTTTTTATATTACTATCCCTATTTGTATTATTCTTACGCACAACCAGATTGTTACTGTAAATTCTTTTGAGAACCCTGCTATCAAAAAGTTCCTGAACACTTTTCAAAACCGTCATCCCGACAAACGAAACATGATGGTATTAAAAGTGTTTGAAAAAGTAGTACAGGACTTCATGGCGCATTTGAAAGAGATCAATCAACGAAGAAATATCATTGAACAGAAGCTTTACATTGCTAACCGTAATGAACATTTGCTTCAATTAATGCGTATACAAAAAAGCCTGGTATACTTTGTTACAGCACTACGCTCAAACGAATTGCTGTTTATGAAGTTGGAACGCACTAACTTCCTGGGACTAAATGAAGACGAGAAAGAATATTTAGAGGATTTGATAGTAGATAATTCACAGGCGTTAGAAATGGCCAACATCTACACCAATATCTTAAGCAGCACATTGGACGCTTTTGCTTCTATAATTGCCAACAATCAAAATGAAGTTTTGAAAAGATTGGCTGTTATCACCATTGTATTAACCTTTCCCGTATTAATTGCCAGTCTATTTGGAATGAACGTCCCCAGTGGCTTTGAGCATTCTTCTTATGCATTTTATATTGTGGCTTTTTTATCGTTCTTCGCTTCTATAGTAGTTGGCTGGTATTTTCTCCGTAAAAAAATATTCTAATGAAGCGGTTCAATATCCGGGTATACGGCGTTCTGATCAATGAGCAACAACAAGTATTGGTATGCGATGAACTGATACGTGGCCAAAACTATACAAAGTTTCCTGGCGGCGGTTTGGAATTAGGAGAAGGTACTCGCGACTGCCTGAAACGGGAGTTCATGGAAGAAATGGATCTGGCAATAGAAGTAACAGATCACCTCTATACAACTGATTTTTATCAGCCATCAGCATTCAATCCTGACGATCAAATCATTTCGATTTATTACTTAGTAAAGCCACTTGAAGAAATTACAGCCAAGCTCAGTACCACGCCCTTTGATTTTAATGCGGAACAATTAGATCGCTACCGGCCAGAAAATGATATTGAGGCTTTTCGCTTTATTGACTGGAACGATTTGACCGAAGAATGCGTTACCCTGCCGATTGACAAAGTAGTTATCCGGTTATTAAAATCGTCTACTCATTCACTTTAGACATAGCTGAATTCTTTATTTCTGCTGCCAGCGATTTACCAAAATATCGCTCTATCCAGCCATGAACCAGGTAAATGACGGGCGTCATCAACAATGCCACTACAAACTTATATATGTAGTTACCTGTACCTGTTACCATAACCTGGCTAAAAGTCCACTGCTTATCAACGGCACCCTGTAAGCGTGGACCAACATAGAAGGCAATAAAAAGGACCACAAAACTATCGATCAGTTGAGAGACTAAGGTTGATCCTGTAGACCGCAACCAGATTTGCTTTTCCCCTGTCACTTTCTTAATGCGGTGAAAAATCACAACATCTAAAATCTGGCCGATCAAAAAAGCTGTTAATGAGCCTATAATAATCCATAATCCCTGACCAAATACACCCCGGAATGCGGCATTAGCATCAGGCACATCAGATCCTAACCTAAAGAAATCAGACGGTGAAAGCTGAATAGTGATAGAGACCATCAAAAAAGCAAAAGCAATAAGCCCTGCCGTCAAAAACGATAAAAACCGAACACCTTTGGGTCCATAATACTCATTTATAATATCCGTCATAATAAATACCACTGGCCACAAAACAACACCTGCACTTAAATGAAAGCTGAAGGCTTGACCAAAAATGGGAATATTGGCCCTACTAATGCCCAAAGTATCTTCCAATGAAAAGATTTTAACTCCAATGAACTCAGCTAAAAGTGCATTTGTTATAAAAAAACCCCCTAATAGTAAAAACAATTTTGTGGATCGGTCCTTAATAATTGAATGTATCATTCTGTAAAAAAATGTATAGAGCCTGCAATAATAAAAAAAGAAAATTAGCTACCATTAACCAGCCAGGTATTACGGCCAATGCGGAGCGTTTAAAAAGGAAAAATAGAGCATACAATAGGTTTACTAAGGGATTAAACACAATTGCCAATACATATCCCATAATGCCAATAGTACCTACCAGAGCTTGCAGCTGAATAATATTTTTCCATAGAATTAAGAGTGTAAGTACAGAAAAAAGGTTACAGATGAATGCGACACGAGATAAAAAAAGCAGCCAGCGCATGCCGAAAGTTAGTTTAAAATAGTCTTATTTTGTCAGCTATCTAAAAAACCGGTATATGAACAAAGGGTTGTTTCAAAAACTACTCCCCCATTTAATTGCTTTTGTTGTGTTTTTGGTTGTTGCTGTCATTTATTGTAAACCCGCTTTACAAGGTGAAGTAGTAAACCAATCAGATGTTACCCACTGGAAAGGATCTATTCAGCAATCAATTGAATACAAAGAAACGCATGGTCAGTACCCTTTATGGACCAATGCGCTCTTCAGCGGTATGCCGGCTTTTCAAATAGGATATCCTGCTAACAACCACATTCCCTGGTATACGCATGCCATCTTAACATTAGGCTTACCTAAGCCCATTCAGTTTTTCTTTCTGGCATGTATCTGCTTTTATTTCTTATGCCAGGCCATTCGCATAAATCCTTATTTATCCATTTTCGGGGCCTTATCGTTTGCGTATGCAACTTATAATCCTATCATTATAGCTGTAGGACACGAAACCAAGATGTGGTCGATTGCTTATATGCCTGCATTATTAGGAAGTATACTCCTCATTTATGATCGAAAATATTGGATTGGCGCAGGGCTAACCGCTTTATTTACATCGGTGTTATTAGCCATGAACCATCCCCAGATAGACTACTATTTCTTTTTAGTGGTAGCCATTATGACCATATTTTTTATTGTTAGATGGATTCGTCAAAAAGAAATGGGGCATTTGCTTAAGGCGTTAAGCTTTACCCTGGTTGCCGGTATCATTGGCGTATTAGTTAATGCTGTTACTATATTCTCTACCTATGAGTATCAAAAAGAAACCATCCGTGGCGGCCACTCCGATTTAGTAAAAGCGGAAAAAGGAGATGCTGAAACTGGGTTAGCTAAAGATTATGCTTTTGATTACAGCATGGAAAAAGCTGAGCCCCTTGTAATGCTGTTTCCTCGTATGTATGGTGGCAGCAGTGATAAAAATGAAAAAGCAGAAGATTCAAAAGCCGTTGAAGCCATTCAAAGCCTACCACCACAGTTACAGCAACAATTACCGTTAACCTTTTATTGGGGCGGTATCGGATATACATCTGGTCCTCCTTACGTTGGTGCCATAGTTTGCTTTTTAGCCATTCTAGGTATGTTTGTTTTAGACAGCAAGCATAAATGGTGGATATTTACGGCTATTGTTCTATCTATATTGATGTCATGGGGAAAATTCTTTGAAAGTTTCAATACAGTACTGTACAATGTACTGCCATTATATAATAAGTTCAGAGCGCCCTCTATGATACTGGTCATACCGCAATTGCTATTACCAGTATTAGCTGTACTATCCCTGGAGAAAATTGCTTTCACTGAAAATCAGAAAGAGTTATGGCTGAACATTAAGAAAGGGTTAATTGCTACGGGGGCAATTGTAGTACTTGCTTTATTGCTTTATATGTCATTTGACTTTTTAAGCAACAATGACAAAGAAATATTGAAGCAAGTTGCTGCTTCTAACCAGCCCCAAATATCGCAGTACTTACATACTTTCTTTGACGGTTTAAAAGAAGATCGGAAATCATTGATGTTAGGTGATATTTTCCGTTCACTAGGCTTTATGGCGGTTGCTTTTGGGTTGATCTATTTATTGCTTAAAAAGAGCATTAAACCAGTAATGGCCTTTGCAGGTTTTGCAGTTTTAGGTTTAATTGATTTGATGCCAATCGATTCAAAATATTTAAATGCCGATAATTATCAGGAGCCTACTGAAAATGAAAGTGCTTTCCAAAAGACCCAGATAGATGAAACCATTCTGGCAGACAAATCTTACTACCGGGTGTTTAATGTGGCCGGTAATGCTTTCACGGAAAACATCACCTCTTACCACTATAATTCAATAGGTGGCTATCACGCCGTAAAGCTTCGCATTTATCAGGATCTGATCGAGAAACAGCTATCAAAGCAGCAATTGAATTTACCTGTACTGAATATGCTCAATACAAAGTACCTGATTCAAAAAGACGCTAATGGCTTAACACAAAACTATCAGCGTAATGACAGTGCCATGGGAGCTGCTTGGTTTGTAAAAAATATCCGCTACGTTCCTTCCCCAATGGAAGAGATGAATGCACTGGACAACTTTAATCCTAAAGACACAGCTGTTATTCAAGAGCAATACAAAAGCCGTGTTGGAAATACGCCAACAACATTTGCTGGAGATGGAACAATTAATCTCCTCAAAAATGATAATGATGTAATTACTTACGAGTCAAATAGTTCTAGCAATGGATTTGGCGTATTCAGTGAGATCTTCTACGATGCAGGCTGGAAAGCCTATATTGATGATAAGGAAACGCCAATTGCCAAAGTAAACTATGTGTTAAGGGGAATCACAATACCTGCAGGCAAACATAATATCCGGTTTAGCTTTGAACCACCTGCCTATCTTATGGGCCATAAGATTACTAGCATTTTCTCCATTTTGATGATATTGCTTTTGGCCTCAGGCATATTTATGGAGTGGAAAAACCGCAAACCCAATCCTAAAGTGAGTTAAAATGGACAACTTTTGTCAAATATGTAATTATACTCAAAATTTAATAGCCCCCAATTATGGAACCGGCAGTTAGTTATATACTGCCGGTTTATAATGGTGGCAAGTTTCTAAGAAAAGCCATTCAGAGTGTTCTAGGGCAAACTTTTCCAGACCTTGTATTAATAATTATTGACGATTGTTCAACTGACAACAGTAGTGAGATCATACAATCCTTTAATGACCACAGGATCCTTTATCACAAGCACGAACGAAATAAAGGTGTAGTAGCGGCCATGAATACAGGTTTATCGTTAGTTCAAACACCCTATGTGGCTGTTATGCACGCCGATGATATTTGTTTACCCGATAGAACGTCATTGCAAAAAGAATGGTTGGATAAACATCCTGATACTGCAGTAATTGCGGGTAAAATAAAATTCATCAATTCCAATGATGAAGAAACAGGTGTATGGCCACTAGATCGAGAGAAAGTTAGCCGCCAGGCTATAAAAAATGCAATGATATTTGAAAATTGTATTGCTCACTCATCTGTTATGATGCGAACAGCCATTACAAAAAGTTATGGTTACGAAACAGCGCATCAGAATTACGGTTTTGCCGTTGAGGATTATCCCCTTTGGCTAAATATTCTCTCTGATGGTTATTGGATAGATAAGCTGCAAAATGATGTACTACTTTATCGTACTCACCCGGCTTCAGCTACAGGCATGTACCTACGCAAAAACAATCCTTTCTGGATCAACTATTATACAAAAAGAACATACCTAGAACAACGTAAAAAGAACGCACGCTTAACAAACTATGATCGCCTCATTAATGTCACCATGTATTTGGACTACATTAAAGCCAAGCTAAAAGAGATAAAAGCCAAATTGATTAAGTAGATGTACAGGTTGCTTCTGATAAAACGTGTAATGGAAAACATTTTGATGTTTCCTTTTATCCTACTGGGTAGAATAATCAGCTATTTTTCACCTTTAGAGAAAGAGTATGAGATATATTTCTTTTTCCCGTTTTATCATACCGGTGGCGCTGAAAAAGTCCATGCTCAAATAGCTAAAGCCTGCGGCAACAAAAACTGCATCATTTTCTTTACAAGGAAATCTCAAAACGATACTTTTTACGCACTCTTCCAAGAAACGCAGTGTACAATAAAAGACATATCAATATTTACTGACAACAAATTCCAATACTTCAACAACATCATATTTAGAGGTATAATTACAGGATATATCAATCGTCAAAAAGCCAAACCAATTGTATTTAATGGTCAATGCAATTTTGGATACAAGATCTCGCCATGGGTAAAAAAGACTGTTCCTCAAATTGAACTCATTCATTCGCTGAATTCTTTTTCTTATATACGTATTCCGTTTATTCCCTTCTATTGCAAGACAGTGATGATAAGTAAGAAGCGCATTGAAGATCATTTTGCACTTTATGAACGAATGAAAATTCCTTCCTATTTTAAAGAACGCATAGTCTATATCTCAAATGCAGTAAAATTTAATCCTATAGATATCCAAAGAAAGCCTTTTAATCCGATAAGAGTTTTATTTAGTGGCAGAGGAAGTTCCGAAAAACGATTGCACCTGTTCACTGACATTGCTACTGGTGTACACAAGCAAAATCAAAGTATAGTTTTTGAGATTATGGGTGATGTAGCGGAATTTGTTGAGCCCCCAAAATATCCATTTATTATTTTTTATGGAGAGCAAAAAGAAGCTACTGTAATAAATAGAATATATCAACAAGCTACTATCTTACTTTTAACATCATCAACAGAAGGTTTTCCTATGGTTATAATTGAAGCCATGGCGAACGCTTGTGCTATTTTATCAACACCTGTGGGAGACATCCCCTACCATATAAAGCCTGAAGTAAATGGCTTTCTCTTTACAGATGTAGACGATGAACAAAAAATAATAACAGAAGGAGTCAATTACATTTTAACCTTGGCTAAAAACAATGAACTTTTAAAAACTATGGCTGAAAACAATAGTCAGTATGCTGAAAGCCATTTTTCAATACAAAAGTTCAACCAGGCTTACCGACAATTATTTGATCAAGTAAAAATCAATCCTTGAAACCTTTAGCTTTTATACTGATTACCTATAATAGGCCAGATGACATGCTGGAGCTGTTGAAGAATATTGCTGGTTTAGATAAAGCCACAGATCTCCTGCAGGAAATCATTATCGTCAATAATGCTTCAACAGCCGATTATTCAGCAGTTAACCAATATATCAATACACAACAGCAATTACCAATAAAATATATTTACTCAGAAATCAATTTAGGAGTAGCAAAAGGCCGAAATTATGCTATCCAACAAAGTACAGCTCCTATCTTAATCATGCTAGATGACGATGCAGTTTTACAAAACAAAGATTGTCTTGTACAGCTTGTTACAGAATTTGAGCAACCGGAAACTGCACGTCATAAAGCAATCATCTCGTTCAAAGTATTGTATTATGATACACTAACAATGCAGAAGAACGCCCTGCCTCATAAACGTTTCGAAGAGTATAAGGATCTGGCTTTTTTTGAAACTTATTATTATGCAGGTGGTGCTCATGCCATAAAACGAACCGTAATAGATAAAGTAGGACTCTATCCGGAAGACTTTTTTTATGGGATGGAAGAATATGACATGAGCTACCGGATTTTAGATGCAGGTTATAGCATAGTATATTCAGATAAGGTCATTATGCTACACAAAGAGTCTCCTTTAGGCCGAAAACCCAAAAGTGACAAATTAAGAATGATGTGGGTGAATAAAAGCAAAGTTGCCTGGCGCTACCTACCGAAGTTTTACTTCTATTCAACCGCTGCTATGTGGTCCTTATTTTACCTCAAGGAAACAGGGTTTCATTTAAAAGGTTTACTAAAAGGCTTCCGTGAGATACAACAAATCAAACATAATGAACAAAGAAAACCCATTTCAAAAGAAACGCTTTTATATATTAAAACCCTAAACGCTAGACTATATTATTAAAACACTCCTTTACAGTTTATAAACTAATAATAAAGGCTTTGATGTTAGAGATCAAAGCCTTTATTATTACTTAATTAGATTTATATGTCCCTTTATATAGATAGGGCCTTCACTGCAAGATGATGTTGCTTTGATTTGATAAATATAAGTTCCAAGTGGCTGCATCTTTCCATTAAAAGTTCCATCCCAACAATGACCCGATTCCTTGGTATAGAATACCCTTTTACCCCACCTATCAAAAACCGTTAATTCAAAATCTTTTACAAATGACCAGTAGGTGACACCAAAGCAGTCATTTTTGCCGTCTCCATTAGGCGAAAACGCATTGGGGACAAAGAATTTTCCTCCACCAGTTGCTAAATTTGAATGAACCAATACGGAATCTTCCTTTATACAGCTGTTTGCATCTGCAACCTTTACTTTATACCATGTATCTTCTAAAGGATTAACTATAGGATTAGAACTTAAATTATTATCTATAAATGTATTCGGCGACCACTGATAAGAAACTCCTCCGGATACCTTTAATTGAGCGGTTGTTCTTTGGCAATCAATATCATTCGATTTTAAAACTGTAACATTTGGTAAGTCTTTTACTCTGATTAATCCACCGAGTGTATCTTTTAGCTGGCAAGTAGAAGATGTAATCACAACAAAAATAGAGTCTGTGATTGCGGGTTTATAAGAATACTGCTGACTTATTGAAACAATTTCGGAGTTACTCTTTGTAAACCATTCATACAACTCACCACCGTCAGCATTCATCAAAATGGCATCTTCTTTACATATATCCTTTTCTAAAGGAAAGAGTGAAAAACTGGGTTTCGGTTTTACTGTTACATTAATTGGTTTTTCGGAAGTACAACCATTAGTTCCCGTAGCTTTAATATAGTAAATACCAGACCCTACCGATTTAGGATTTGCCAATGGCAAAGTCTGTGTGTTATTTAAATAATAATTGTAACTCAAACTTGGATCTGAACCCGTTTTTAATGATGGATCTGTTAGATCAACAAAATAAGGCTCGCAAACTGGCAAGGGATTAGAAACCATTAAAACGGGTTGTGATTTAATAGTAACCTGTACAGGTTCTACCACAGAACAAGCTCCATTTTCTACTTTTATATAGTACTGCCCTGAATTTGCAATAGATGCAGCATCTGCTTTACTCAATGAAATTGATGTTGCCGCATCCTTCCAATAGGTAATCGTTAAACCAGTAGTTGAAGATGTAAACGTAGAACTTAAGTCTATCGTAGAGGGAGCACAAATGGCTTGAGGATCGACAACTTTTAATTGAGGCTTCGAATCAAGTGAAACAATTACTGCCTTTGTTCTAGAACAACCAAAAGAATTTGTTGCACTTATATAATACGCCCCGCTGGCATTTATAGCTTTAGCTTGGCTTAAAGGAATAGAAATTGAACCTGCGGCATCATTCCAGTATGAATAGCTAAGACCAGCATCACTTCCTGTAGTAATAGAAGCGTCTGTTAAATCTATTGTATTAGGAATACATGCTTTAGGGTTTGTTATAATTAAACTCGGCGTTTTTAAAACATCAACTGTAACTGTGTCTTTCCCTACACAACCTGGCACATCATATCCAGAAACAATGTATTGGGTTTTAGTTGTTGGCGTTGCTGTTGGATTTGCAATAGTAGCATCAGAAACACTAGTTGCCGGCGACCATGAATAAACTGTAGCGCCGCTCGCTCCTAACTGCACAGACTGGCCTTCACAAACTGACATATCATTTCCAACTTTTACATTTGGACGGGAGGCCACATTAATAATAACTGAATCATAGTTGAAATCAACTTTAGAAAAAGAAATATCATCAATGGCAAAATCATTACCATCAGAAATTGTATTATTATTTACTATGGTGATTATTGCTGAGGTAGCGTTCCCAGAGTTCCAAACGGTATAGTATTGTTTCCATTCGCACGCAGTATTTCCAGCAATTATATCATCTCCTAAAACATTATTATTTATGGAGAACTTTAGACGTGCTGGATTCAATGCCGCCAAAGATTGAATCCAAACTGAAAAAGAATAGTTTGTATTAGGAAGAACTGAAACTGTTTGTGACCATACTTTAGCTCCTGAAATAGATGATCCATTAACCATCATCATTTTTCCATTTCCGGAAGTATGCTCCTTACAGTCATTAAAATTTATATTCCATGCCTTAGAATTGTTATCTACCCAATATTGAGCTTCCAACTTATTAGGAAAAGCTTCAGTATATTGAGAAGAAAAGCCTGTATTTCCTAAAGAAAAGTCTCCATTGGTCACTAGATTTGTACCTTGCACTTTTGAATAGAGATAATAGGTAGTATTCTTGTCTGGAGCCACTTTGGGGCGTAAGGTGTTTACATTTACCATTGAAGACTGAGGCTGCCAGCAAAACCCTAACCCTTCTGAAGTAGCCATTAACTCAATTGAATCGCCCAAACATATGGTCGTGTTAGTTGTACTTACTAGGTTATTGTTTAAAAGAGATTGTATAGGTATTAATTTGGAAGCAACGCCTTTACAACCATTCAAAAACTCCACAGAAAGCTCAACTTTATAAGTTCCGTCTTTTGCATACGCGTGATTGGCAATAGATCCATTTGCAGAAGCACCATCACCAAAAGTCCAGACTGCTGATTTTACATTTTTAAGATCATGCTTAAATGTTACAGACTTAGTATTACAGAGGTTTTGCTCAAAAACAAAATCAGGATCAGAAGCAGCATTAAAATTAACCGAAACTGGTTTGATGACAGAACAATTAATTCCAGCATTTGCCTTTATATAATAAGTTCCAGCAGTAGTAATGGAAGTTGGCGTTGAAACACTTTGCGTTGCAGCAGCGTCCCTCCAATAAGTGTAACTTAATCCAGCATCACTTCCAGCCGTTACAGTTGGTAATGTTAAATCTGCAGATCCACCACCACAGGGCACACTAACATCCGTAACTTTTAAAACGGGATTCGTTGAAGGAAAGCCGTCAAACAATGCGTCAACTTCCTCTTTGTTCAATGCACGGTTATACCACCGTATATCATCCATAACACCTTTGAAAGTTATAAGCTCTGCCTGGAACCAATTTCCAAAACGTAGCTCCGATTTACAGGATAACAAACCCGTAAAACCAGTCAATTCATCTCTTTTCAGTTCACCATTAATATACATTTTGTGTCTACTGCCATCGAATGTAATCACACAACAAATCCATTTATTGCTACAAACATTATTGCCTGTATTTAAATAACTCGAAGTGGTAATGCTGTTACATGTAGAGTTATTGCCTACTATATTTGAACCAATACCTGGATAAGGAGGGTAATTTATGAACATTTGATATTGTGCACCGCCTGTCCCTGCCAGTGTAGCGTAATCACGCTTAGCAATCAAATTCTGGAGTGCGTTAGACTCAGATTGAAACCATACGACCATGCTAAATTGAGGAGTAGAGAATGCCCCATCATCTGCAATTTTTATATAATCATCTATTCCATCAAAATGATAAGCACTATTTGCATTTCCAAACCGATCTGCAGTTAGTGTTATACCATTTACCAATGTTCCATGATGATTATTCCCACTAGCATCATTAGCATTTCCATTAAATGGATAGGATGCTACCAATCCCAGATTTAAGTTAACCTGGCTCTTTCCCGGAATAGATAGAAAAAAATAAAGAATGGCAAATAAGAGTGGGACTCTTTTTAACATGTTCATTAAGCAGTTAGATGTCTTGATAATAAAATTAAGGCGGCCCAATTATAAACAATTATACTGATATGTTATTTGTTGTAACTAAATAATTGTTTTAAATCGAAACATAAAAATTAGACTATAATTTCGTTAATTGCTTCGATAAGGCAGCTTAATTAAATTAAACAATATTTTCGATAACTGTGTAGATGCAAAGCATTAAGATAAATGATGCTTTTAAAGAAAAAGAATGGGACAAATAAGAAAACAAGCTATTTTTTCCTCGATCGTTACTTATATAGGCTTCCTTATTGGATTTATCAACACTTACTTTTTCATAAAAGAGGGCACTTTTACCCCCGAACAGTATGGCTTAACCCGATTGATAACTGATATTGGCGCCACCTTTGCTACTTTTGCTACGCTTGGAGTACTTAGCTACATTTACCGCTTTTTTCCCTATTATAAGGCACACTTGCGTAATGAAGAAAACGACCAGTTTGCCTGGAGTTTTACGATTTCCTTATTTGGCTTTTTACTAGTAGCCATTGTTTCTGTTGCTTTTCAGCCTTTAATTATCCGAAAATTTTCAGCCAGGTCACCATTACTGGTAGATTACTTCTATTGGATACTCCCCTACACATTTGGACTTTTAATGTTTACATTATTAGAAAGCTTTGCCTGGTACAATCATAAAAGTGTCACCTCCAGTCTTTTACGAGAAACTGGGGTGCGGGTTTTCCAATCGCTCCTTATTGTTTTTTTTCTTTTTCAATGGATCCAATTCGACCTGTTTGTCAAACTGTTTACTTTAAGCTTTGTTATAGTAGCGTTGATACTCCTATTTAGTTTGCGAAAATCAACAAAACTGCCCTTTCACTTTAAAGTCAGCACAGTAAGTAGACGGCTTTCTGGAAGAATTGTCCCTTATATGATGTTTATTTATGGTAGTCAACTTATTACTACCATTGCTCAATATATTGACAGTATTTTCATTGCAGGTCTAAGCCCCAAGGGCCTTGCTGATGCTGGCGTTTACACTTTAGCTACTTTTATAACCAACACCATACAGGTACCACAACGAAGTATAATAGCAGCTACTATTCCTGTTTTAGCAGCCTCTTGGCGAGAGAAAAACTATTCTGAAATACGGCGTATTTATACACGCAGCAGTATCAATTTATTATTGTTATCACTACTTATCTTTTTTATCATTTGGCTGAATATTGACGACTTTTTCAGTTTATTAAACATTAATGCTGACTACGAAGCAGGAAAAACAGTTATTCTCATTTTAGGTATTAGTAAAATAATTGACGCAGGCACAGGAGTAAATAGCCAAATTATAGCTACCTCACGCTTATGGAAGTTCGACGTGCTAACTAGTATTGTTTTACTGATTTTCACCATTCCTCTAAACTATATTTTAGTAAAGAATATTGGCATAAATGGTTCCGCTATTGCAAATCTTGTCTCCTTTACCATATACAATTCCTTACGTCTATATTTTATCCAGAAGAAATTCTCTATGCAGCCATTTACATGGAGAACCTTTTATTCCTTGATAATAGCTATTGGCTTGTACTTTATTTGTAATTATCTGTTTGCAGATATGCATGGTTGGGCGGGAATCATTTTGAGAAGTAGTGTTTTTGGCGTCCTGATGATTTTGGCCATATTTGGCTTTAAGCTAACACCAGATGCACAACAACTGGCAAAACTCACTCTAGAAAGAACTCAGGCAGTCAAAAAGAGTAAGTAAAGCATTAACCTAATTCCTCTTTTATCCAAATAGAGGAATTAGGTTAATTCAAGGTAAAAAACTGCTATAACATCTCTTTTCCTTGTTAGTACAATTGGCCATAGTTATATCTTTGACGCAATGTACCTCAAGAGTTATTTTATACAATTAGCAAAAGATATACTGATTCGATTTCCTAAAAAGGTTTTCCGTTTTTTTGAATACTTAGGCGAGTTTTCTAAGTTTCGCTCACAAACCGGAAAGCGCTTTTCCGTTAATTACAAAGATGCCTATCCTTGCTTAAAAGATAAGCTTAGTACGACCCCTTTCGATCAACATTACACTTATCATCCCGCTTGGGCAGCTCGCAAGCTCATGCAAATCAAGCCATCAGAACATGTTGACATTTCCTCAAAACTGTATTTTGGAACCATTATGTCGGCAGTTTTGCCAATTCGCTTTTATGACTATAGGCCAGCAGACATTCATCTTTCTAACTATACATCAGGCTCAGCAGATCTAAATAAGCTACCATTTGAAGACGACTCAATTGAAAGCCTTTCTTGCATGCATACCATTGAACACATTGGTTTAGGTCGTTATGGAGATGTTATTGATGGAGATGGCGATTTAAAAGCTATTGCGGAATTAAAAAGGGTTGTAAAACAAGGAGGGGATCTTTTATTTGTTACTCCAGTTGGCCAACCAAAAGTAGAATACAACGCCCACCGCATCTATAGTTTTGAGCAGATCATGGAATATTTTGCTCCATTAACTTTAAAAGAATTTACTTTAATACCAGACGCCGGAGGCATAATCGAAAATGCTGATCCTAATTTAGTGAAACAGCAACAATATGGTTGTGGCTGTTTCTGGTTTAAAAAGTCATAATCATGAAAAATCATTGGCGGCAGCTTGGAAAACTCTTACCGTCTTCTTTGGAAAGAAAGATGTATGAGAGCTATTTTCAAAAAGAGCATGAGACATGGGAGGCCCAAGGACTCGGTTTTCCTCCCTCTCACTTAGCAAAACAAAAGGTATTACGTCATTTTGCCAACCAGTATCACATCCACACTTTAATTGAAACGGGCACCTATTTAGGTGATATGGTTTATGCTATGCAACCGTTCTTTAAAGAGATCTATTCTATTGAACTAAGTGAATTCTATCACAACAAAGCAAAACAACGGTTTAGTAATACCAAAAATGTACACTTAGTACTAGGTGACAGTGCTGAAAAGCTGAACGAACTGGTACTACAATTAAAAGAACCTGCCCTTTTTTGGCTGGATGGTCATTACTCCGGAGGAAAAACAGCACTAGGATCAAAGGAATGCCCCGTTTATGAAGAATTAGATGCCATTTTTCAATCACCAATACCACATGTCATTATAATTGATGATGCACGTTTGTTTATCGGCGAAAATGATTACCCCACTATTGAAGCATTAAGCCATTATGTAAAACAACACTGGCCAGATGCTTTAATTAATGTAGAAAACGATAGCATCCGAATTACAAAAACAAATTAGATGATGTTTAAGTTTTGCTTGTAATAAAAGGAGACAAAGCCTAACACCCAAAAACTACATGAATTAGTCGGCGCGTTATGATCATTATTAGAGTTATAGGAGGATTAGGGAACCAGCTATTTCAATACGCTGCGGCTAGATGTTTAGCAGAAATCAGAAGGACAGAAGTAAAGCTGGATGTAACAGGCTTTCAGGATTACCAGTTGCGCAATTTTGATTTAAATGAACTAGGCATAAAGGCAACAGTTGCCAGTAGTGAAGAAATAGAAGAACTTAAGGCAAAAGGAACGCTTCAACGAATCCAATCCCGCTTAACACCATATAAAAGGAGAAAGTTTTACAAACAACCTTTCTTTCACTTTGATCCACATTTTTACCATTTAGGCAGCAAAGTATACCTGCAAGGCTTTTTTCAAAGCGAGCGCTATTTTCAGCCTATTCAACCAATTATAAGACAAGAGTTTGGCTTTAAAGACGAATTAGTAAAGGACGTGAGAACTTTTGGCAAGTATTTACCAACGCAACCCTCCGTTGCTTTACATATCCGGCGTGGTGATTATAAGGATGAGGAAACGCTACGATATCATGGTATTTTACCCTTCGACTACTACCAACGAGCTATCACGCTTATCAAACAAAAGCTTTCAAACCCACAGTTTTTTATCTTTTCAGATGATGGTGCTTGGGTAAAAGAGAACCTGCAATTGGATAGCGTTACTATTGTTTCAGGTACTTATTCTAAAACCCATTTTGAAGACTTGTACCTGATGAGCCAATGTAAACACAACATCATTGCCAACAGTAGTTTTAGCTGGTGGGGAGCCCGGCTGAATGAAAACCCAGACAAAATAGTCATTGCTCCCAAGCAATGGTTTAATGAAGGGCCCAAGGACACACAGGACCTCTGCCCTTCTAACTGGATTCGCTTATAATTCTTATTGAGCTGTTAACTTGCTTAAAAATAACTGCAAGGCCTGCTTCTTTGGTAAATCCAACGTATAACTGATATTCTCTGTATAGTAGGTCTTCAGGTCATATACATCGTAAGGGTTCTCAGCCACCACTGTATCAATATTCAGTAAGCCTATTGCATTCGCCTCATTAAAAGCCCTGATAAATTCTATTGGTAAAGATTTATTACTTACCCATGCTGCAAACAAGAAAGGCAAGCCTGTATAAGCTTCCCACGCTTCACCTAAATCATAGATATACTTAGATTTCAAACGCTGTTGTAATGCTCTGTCACCTATAACCAAACCCGCTGTAGTGCCCTTGATCTCATTCCGATATGTTTCACCTGGCGCTTCAATCAATTCTGCTTTACTTTTCCAGTACTCCTTTAAGAGCACTTTGGCTAACTGTACCGATGTACGAGACTGGTAGTCCAGATATACCTTTTCCACTTGCTCAATAGGTACTTCACTAAACAAACAAACAGAAGCAACTGCACCCTCACAACCAATACCATACTCCGAAATTATATGATGCTCTTTCAGTTTTGGAATAACCGCTACAGGTACTAAAGCCACATCTACTTCATCATTGATCAACCATTCTGCCACTTGGGCTGGATACGCTTCTACCAATTCTATTTGCTTACTCACTTCATGGTTACGGAAACCATACAACAACGGCTTTGTATTCAGGTAGTTAACCGCTGCTACTTTAATCTTCCTCAAATGCTTTACTTTTGGCCGCAAAGATAACCACAGATTACGCGGTTTAAAAAGGATTTGAAGTTTTAACACTGATTAATTATTGATCTTTTGTTTAAAGTCATCGCCGCTTTTAATATCTGCTAATACATTTTTATGGAACTGCATTCACTAACAGCCATCTCGGCTATTGACGGACGTTACCGCAAACAAGTACATCACCTAGACGAGTATTTTTCGGAGTTTGCCCTTATTAAATACCGTGTATTGGTAGAAATTGAATACCTGTTCTTCCTGGCTAGCAAAGGTTTTTTTAAACTCCCTGCAAAGGCAGTAAAGCAACTGAATGAAATAAAGGAAAATTTTAGCCTGGAAGATGCGCAAGAGATCAAGAAAACAGAAAGCATCACCAACCACGACGTAAAAGCCGTTGAATACTTTATCAAAGGAGCATTGGAGAAAGCAGGCGCTGCCGATGCTAAAGAGTGGGTGCATTTTGGATTAACCTCTCAAGATGTTAACAATACAGCTATTCCTTTATTGTGGAAACAAGTGCTAGAGTTTGAATATATCCCTGCGCTTCTGAATCTTACCACACAACTACGCTTACTAGCTACACAATGGAAGGACATTCCCATGCTGGCACGTACACACGGACAGCCGGCCTCTCCTACCCGCTTGGGTAAAGAAATCATGGTGTTTGTAGAGCGTATTCAAGGTCAGGTAGACCAGCTGATTATGATTCCAAACTCTGCAAAATTTGGTGGGGCAACAGGTAATTTTAATGCCCACTTTATTGCCTTCCCTAAAAAGGATTGGATTACCCTGGCAAATCAATTTGTAGAAGACGTATTGGGCTTGCAGCGCTCACAGTTCACAACCCAGATTGAACACTATGATAATCTGGCCGCCCATTTCGACTGCATCAAACGTATCAACAATATCCTTATCGACTTCTGTCGGGACGTCTGGACCTATATCTCCATGGATTACTTTAAGCAAAAAGTAAAGAAAGGTGAAGTAGGTTCATCAGCCATGCCACATAAAGTAAACCCCATTGATTTTGAGAATGCAGAAGGAAACCTGGGCATTGCCAATGCTATTTATGAACACTTAGCCGCTAAACTGCCGGTTTCTCGCCTGCAGCGCGACCTGACAGATTCTACGGTACTTCGCAATATTGGTTCACCAATGGCGCATAGTGTTCTGGCTATTAAAGCCATTGAAAAAGGTTTGGGCAAATTGGTGTTGAACCAAGCTAAGATTGAACAAGATCTGGAAGATAATTGGGCAGTTGTGGCTGAAGCTATTCAAACCATCTTACGCCGGGAAAATTATCCAAATCCTTATGAAGCTTTAAAAGACCTAACGCGCGGCAATAATAAGATCACCAAAGAAAGCATGCATCGCTTTATTGAAAGTTTAAAAGTTAATGCTACTTTGAAAAAAGAATTAAAGCGTATAACGCCACAAAATTATACAGGTATCAATCCTGAGTGGTAGAACGGATTTCAACTTTTATGTACTACAACGTACTTCCAAATAAGGAATTAGCGTCGCATTTAAAAGAGAAAACAAGTTTATAAATAAGAAGCACTCCACTTGGAGTGCTTCTTATTTATACAAAAGCTTTTTCCAGCTATATTGCAATACAAACCACAAATCCAAACTAATGAAAGCTCTCTTTACTGCCCTACTAATTACCATTACTTTTTTTGTACATGGTCAGGCTCAAAAAACATTGCAATTTGGCAAAAACACACTAACAGGAACAGTCATCTTAAAAACATTGATACACCCCATAACAGAGAAGCCCATTAAAGATGCCATGGTTCTCAAGCTTCCTTACAAGGTAAAATTTACAGCAACAGATGAACTTGCAGATGATGTGATCACGGATGAAATCAGGATCTACGGTGATGTGCAGAAAGTAAAAGATCCTAATACAGTCTACAAAGCCCTTATCAACAAGCAAGTAGAAATTAAGGCCAGTATTGTTTATGCACCTTCCGGAAACTATCCTTTATTAGCTAATATTATTGAAGATTTTAGCTATACAATAATCAAATAAGTTGAAGTCGTTCAAGTTATCAGAATAAAAAAGAGCCTTTAAAGGCTCTTTTTAGTTATTGCTTTTTTATTGCAAAAGGTCTACTGGTGACGTATCTGACTTTTCTCCCCCTTGATCCTTTCCTAAATAGTTAGGTAAATCCATTCCCGCCATATTAAAGATGTCTTTTAATGGTGGCACCGCTTTATAGAGGCCAGATACAAAGCTGGCTGTTGAGCTTTTACCATCTCCATTTTGTCCACCATTTTCCCAAACAGTAACCTTATCGATCTTAATATTCTTAATAGCTTCAGTTTGCATTTTCACCAGCTCTGGCAGTTTATCTGAGATCAATAACAACACTGCATCTTTAGGGTTATTACCAGCCGCTTTAACGATCTGATCCAAACCTTGAGCTTGCTTAGTTAAGATCTCATACATACCCCGTGCTTCAGCTTCCAGCTTTGCATAAATAGCATCGGCCTCACCCTTGGCTTTTTCACGAATACGCTCAGCTTCTGCTTGCGCTTCAATAATGGCCTTTTGTTTTTCAATCTCTGCGGAAACCACAATATTGGCATTCTGGTAAGCACGCTCTCTATCAGCGCGAGCTTCTTCTGCTTTCTTTTCTGCTAGATAGGCTTCCTCCAATGCTTTAGCCGATTGCACTTTTTCTGCTGCAGTTGCACGCTTTAATGCCTCGGCTTCTTTCTCCCTTCTTTCAGCATCTGAATTGGCAATCTGGATCTTAGCCTGGTTTTCGCCTTGCATGGCCACGGCGTTGGCTTCTGCCGTTTTAATACGAGTGTCTCTTTCCGCCTCTACCTTACCAATTTGCTCATCACGTTTAGCAGCTGCGATTAAGACCTCTTTATCTTTCGTTGCTAATGCAATTTCTGTATCTCTATCGCGCTGTGTTTGCGTAATTCGCACATCACGCTCTTTTAGTGTTTCCTGGATACTGATATCGCGAGAGCGTTCTGCATCCGTCTTACCTACTTCACCAATGCGCTCTTGCTCAGCCACACTCTTCTTGGCTTCGTTTATAGCTTTAGCAGCTGCTTCTTTACCCAACGCTTCAATGTAACCGCTTTCATCTTTAATATCCGTAATATTTACATTAATTAGCTTTAAGCCAATCTTTTTCAGTTCTGCCTCAACGTTAGTAGCTACGTTTGTTAAAAACTTATCACGGTTGTTATTGATTTCTTCAATATCCATCATAGCTACCACCAAACGCATCTGACCTAGAATTATATCGTTGGCCAAAGAATGGATATCCTGTTGCTGCAAACCTAATAAACGTTCAGCCGCATTCTCCATGATACCAGGCTCTGTTGAAATACCCACTGTAAATTTAGAAGGCACATCTACACGAATATTTTGCTTGCTAAGTGCATTGGTAAGGTTAACGACAATAGACATGGGAGTTAGATCCAGGAAAGAATAATCCTGTATAATAGGCCAAATAAAGGCCGCACCGCCATGAATACATTTTGCACTGAGATTTCCCTCTGCGTTACTACCTACTTTACCATACACTACTAATATTTTGTCAGAAGGACAACGTTTGTAACGACTAAAAAGAGAAAAAACTAAAATGAAAATAAAGACCACTGCCACTGCAATGGCAATGAGAACATAACCAGCCATAGTTTTGATTGTTTTAGATTAGGCAACAAGATTTGAAGTAACTAATAGAATTTGATTATTAAGAATATTGACAACCCGAATAGGCTTTCCAGTAGCGATATCAGTTTCATCATCGGTCATAGCATCCAGCTCCATAAAACGCCCTTGTACCTGTACTTGCACTTTGCCAATACCACCTCTCTGTGCAGGAATGCGTAAATAGGTTTCACCTACTTTATCAATAGCATTCTTCATTTGTAACGTTCCATTGTGCTTAAGCCTGGATGTATTCTTCATTAGCAAGAACATAATGTATACCATGATACATCCTGCAAGAAGAGCAATAACCAATACAACACTGTTACTAAGGTTTGCTTTATAGGCTGCTAGTCCCGCCCAGCCAAACATGGTAAAGAAAGCGATCAGGTTTTTAATGGTAAAAAACTGGTGCCCGAAATCACCATCGCCATCCAAATCAAGATCTCCGTGATCTCCACCGGTAAAAAACGAAACGATCGTTTGAAGAATAAAGAAGAAGGAAAAAAACAGTGTTATACACCATAAGATTAGTTCAAAGCCTTCAAGGCTTTGAAACCAATTAAATATACCTATAAGCATTAGTTTCTAGTTTGCATGCCGAATGTATATATTTTATGGAAGAAGCTAAGTAAAACATATAAACAAAAAAGTTACACTATCATAGTATCACAAATTATTATCAAAAATCAACCGGAACCAGGTACTTCAATTAGAAATGATAAATGCCACTACCCCTAATTGGGAAGTCACTCCTACTAAGTATAGCACATCCACTTACGATTTATAAGGCGAGTTTTTCCATCGAGCCATTTTGCAAAGAATATTAACCCGCTAGAGACACCAAGCCACCGCTTGCCAGAATTATGGAGCCCACTCAGTAATTTATCCGCTGCCGAAATGGCAACCCTCCCTTTACTTAACTCTGAGTTATTTAAAGGATAATCCCTAGATAATCTGTATATAAAGAGAGGATAACCTGTTCTATATAGACTCAGGTTATCCTCTCTTTATCCTCGGGTTATCCTAGCTAAGCACAGAAATAGAATCGGGCGAAAAGGAGAAGTAGGTTCAGTGAAGAATTACTATTTATAGGGATATTTAAAGAAGCAGGCAAGAAGTTTTCCTAGATTTTTCTAAAACAAAAATGGCTCTGTAACTAAGATAGTTACAGAGCCATTCGTTTATGAAGTCAACAAACTGCTATTAAACTGACAGTTGGATTATTTATGTACTTCCGAAGTAAAATGGAATTCAATATCCGGATTGTTATTACGCTCGGTATTCAGGAACCATTCGCTTTGTGCCAGGTATACCATTTGACCATCTTTATCTTCAGCTATATTTCCCTGTTTGAAGCGGGCAAAGTCTTCCAACTTTTTCGCATCCTTACTGGTTAACCAGCAGGCCTTGTAAAATGGTAAGGAGTTAAATACAACAGATGCACCGTATTCATGCAACAAACGGTATTGAATTACTTCAAATTGCAGTTCACCCACACAGCCAATGATCTTTTTATTACCACCAAATTGTGTAAACAATTGGGCTACACCTTCATCTGTTAATTGTAACAGCCCCTTCTCCAACTGCTTTGTCTTCATTGGGTCTTTGTTCACTACTTCTTTAAAGATCTCAGGGGAGAAAGTAGGAATACCGGTGAAGAATAGATCTTCCCCTTCTGTTAAGGTATCCCCGATCTTAAAGTTTCCTGTATCAAACAAACCCACTACATCGCCAGGATAAGCATCATCAACCACATTCTTCTCTCGTGCCATAAAAGAATATGGGTTAGAAAAGCGTACATCTTTATCTAAGCGTACATGGTGGAAGTATTTATTGCGTTCAAACTTACCTGAGCATACACGCAAGAAGGCGATACGGTCACGGTGCTTAGGATCAAGGTTGGCGTGAATCTTAAAGATAAAGCCACTGAACTTTTCTTCGTTTACTGCTACAGGGCGTTTATTGGTTTCGCGGTCGCGAGGAGTTGGTGCAATGCGAATGAATGTATCCAGCATTTCTTTTACACCAAAGTTGTTGATGGCAGAACCAAAAAATACAGGTGCCACATCGCCGCTCAGATAGCTTTTTGTTTCCAGTTCACCATATACGCCATCAATAAGTTCTACATCTTCACGTAAAGTAGCAGCATCACGATCTCCTATTGATTCATCCAATACGGAAGATGACAGATCTGAAAACGAAATAGTATCGTCATCAGTTGCCTTAGTATTGGCAGTGAAAAGACGCAGGTTTTTATTATGTAAATCGTAAACACCCTTGAAGTCCTTACCTTGGTTAATTGGCCAGGTCATAGGATGCAAGGAAATAGAAAGTTCTTTTTCAATTTCTTCTAACAGATCGAAACGGTTCTTACCATCGCGGTCCATTTTATTAATGAAGACGATAACAGGAGTTTTACGCATACGGCACACTTGCATTAAGCGGCGTGTTTGTTCTTCTACCCCGTTTACGCTATCTACTACAAGGATAACACTATCCACAGCGGTTAAGGTGCGATAAGTATCCTCAGCAAAGTCTTTGTGACCAGGAGTATCCAACAGGTTGATCAGTGTATTATTATACTCAAAGCTCATTACAGAAGTAGCCACCGAGATACCTCTCTGGCGCTCTATTTCCATAAAGTCAGAAGTAGCCCCTTTCTTTATTTTGTTGCTTTTTACGGCTCCCGCCACTTGGATGGCACCACCAAAAAGCAGGAACTTTTCCGTCAGGGTCGTTTTACCGGCATCCGGGTGCGAGATAATGGCAAATGTTTTCCTTCGGGCTATTTCGTTATCGTATTTCATGTCAAAAGTCAATAGTCAATGGTCTATGGCCAATAGAGGGTATTCTAATGCCCATCCACCTGAACTGTTTTAGCGGGTGCAAAGGTACGTTTTGAAGCCTTAGGGGTTTGCAAAAATGTAAGTTCTAAGGGCTCGTGGAAGAATATTTAAGTAGATGTTGAGGTTTGGGGCTTCTAAAAGTCCAATTATTCGCATCAGGGTTGCATGACACCTCATCCGTAGGACTACAGAGCATAACATTCTGTGTTAAAAGCGATTAACAAAAAGCAGGGTTCTTCTTCCACACTATTAGTCTAAACCCCTACCCGTCTTGCGACCCATTTTCCACAGCAGTTAGATTTTAAAAGGGAGTAAAAAAAGGCATCATTTTTAGCCTATTAGGAATTAAACGTTGTGAAAATGGAACAACCCAGAAAACGCGACGGTCGCACCAACGATGCAGCCAAACGGAATGTGAAGCAAGAACAACGACAGAATAAAGCACCCCAGGGATTGGAGGGAATGAACTTTGAGGAGCAACGGGGTAGCCTGAAAAACAGTGATTATGGTGGAGCAATTCGTAATACCAGTAGTGGACGTAACAGTTCGGATGTGAGTCAGGATGAAATTAAATGAGTTGAAAGGAAGAGTGCTTTTAGTTGATTCGTGTGGGATGGAAAATTTTGAGTACTAAGAGTAATGTGTGAAGGGAAGCCTTTAGGCAAGCGTTCAGTTGGTGAGTAAGCGTCTGATCATTTTGGTCAGACGCTTTTTTTGACCGCAGATGGATTGGATTTGGTAAAGATTAATAGGATCAAGTTGCTAACAGCTTTGTACTCTAGTAATAACCACTACGTTACTTATAAATAAAGAAAGCCCGTCTAAGTGACGGGCTTTCTTTTAGTAATTTTTTGATTATCGCAGATCAACTACTTCTACACCAGGGTATTTCTTTTTATCAAACACAAAATCAGCATCGGCTACAGAAGCTGCCGGCTTAAAGGTGTTGATAGTATAGCTATAGCGGTTACCACTTTTCTCTAAAATCTTAGCGCTATAGATTGTAGAAGAAGCTTTATCAACCCAAACATATACTTTGTGATAAGGACGTGTTTTATTGTTGGGTGTCAGTTCTATTTCTTGTATTGTTTTAGAACCTACTTTTTTCTCGCCGTTTAACTTATATAAGAAGTCTTTATCGTAAAAGTTAGTGAATAGCTTTTGAGGGGTCATTTCAGCGCCACTGCCATCTACATCTTTTACGGTTACCTCGTTTGCACTTTTGTCAAGGTTCCAGCTGGTTTTTCCATCACTAAAGATTTCCATCCCCGGGATCGTTACACGGTATTTTGTACCCTTCATAGTAACAGTGCCTTTCTTTGTAGAAAGAGCTTTCCCCTGAGCATTTTCAATTACATAAGTAAAACTAGCCTGCGGTGTTTTATAAGTCTTAAACTTGGCACTTACCGCATCAAGAATCTTTTTTGCATCAGCGTCGTTATTAACCGGGTTATTGGATGTAATCTTTTGCGCTCCTGCCAAAAATGTAGCAGATACAAAAGTCAAAAGCGTAAACCATCTCTTCATCTTATACTTTTATTTTGTTTTTAATAACGGGCTAAATATAGCCGTTTGTATACTTGTTAGAGGAATAAATGAGCCAATCGTTTAACTGCATCATTTTCTTAACAGCTTTCTAACTTAATGTTTGCAGATACTCAAATAGATCAGCATCTGTTTTAATAAGCACCTCTCTTGCTTTACTTCCCTGATTTGGCCCCACAACGCCAGCAGCTTCTAATTGATCCATTAAGCGGCCAGCTCTGTTATAGCCTAGCTTCATACGGCGCTGGATCAGTGAGGTTGACCCCACCTGGTTTTGTACAATAAGACGTGCTGCTTCTTCAAAGAGTGGGTCGCGATCTGAAGAATCAAAGTCGCCCCCTTTTTCCAATTCTTTTTCATCTACATATTCCGGCAACATAAAGGCTTGCGCATAACCGCGCTGATCGGAAATAAACTCAACAATCTTCTCTACCTCAGGCGTATCCACAAAAGCACATTGCAAACGAACAATCTCACCATTATAAGAGATCAGCATATCCCCCTTACCTATCAGTTGCTCAGCTCCTCCAGCATCCAAAATAGTGCGGGAGTCAATTTTTGAAGATACTTTAAAGGCAATACGTGCCGGGAAGTTGGCTTTAATTGTACCTGTAATAATGTTAACAGATGGACGCTGTGTAGCAATTATTAGGTGAATACCAATGGCACGGGCTAACTGAGCCAAACGGGCTATCGGCATTTCTACTTCCTTACCTGCTGTCATGATCAGGTCGGCAAACTCATCTACTACTAATACGATAAATGGAAGGTATTGGTGGCCTTTTTGAGGATTCAGCTTCCGCTTAACAAATTTCTCGTTGTACTCCTTAATGTTACGCGCTCCAGCCTCCTTTAGTAAGTCGTAGCGGTTATCCATCTCAATACACAAAGCATTCAATGTATTGATCACTTTCTTTGTATCAGTGATAATCGCGTCTTCTTCACCGGGTAGCTTAGCAAGGAAGTGACGCTCAATATGGCGGTATACACTAAGTTCCACCTTCTTAGGATCGATTAGAACAAACTTTAACTGAGAAGGATGTTTTTTATACAATAAGGAAACGAGTATAGCATTTAACCCTACAGATTTACCCTGACCAGTAGCCCCCGCCATCAGCAAGTGTGGCATGGTAGCCAGATCCACAATAAAGTTTTCGTTATCGATCTTCTTACCAATGGCAATAGGCAGACTATGTGCACTATTGGCAAATTTCTCTGAAGACAGCAGGGTTTTCATACTTACTACGGTCTTCTTCACATTGGGCACCTCAATACCAATAGTACCTCTACCTGGTATTGGGGCAATAATACGAATACCCAAGGCTGCCAGACTTAAGGCTATATCATCTTCCAGGTTCTTGATACGAGAGATACGTACACCAGCAGCTGGTACAATTTCATACAATGTAACTGTGGGACCTACGGTAGCACTGATCTTTTGAATGGTGATATCGTAGTTCTTCAGCGTATTGATAATCTGATTTTTATTAGCCTCCAATTCAGCAGGATCCTGAACGATCTTTTCACTACCATGAGTTTCCAGCAATTCGATTACCGGGTATTTATAGTCGCGGAGATCTAGCGTAGGTTCATAAGGTGGTAAATCAGCATACCCTTTTTCCCTTTCATCTTTCTCTTCAGCCGGTTTTTCTTCAGCCGATTTGATTTCAAGCGGCAAGTCTACTGAAGGAGGTGGTGGTGGTACAAAAGCCACTTTAGGTGGCAATGTTGGGTAAACCACTTCTTCCTCTGGCATTGCAACAGGCTCCTCTTTGGGTTGTTCTATAAATAATGTGGCACCTGAATACTTTTCTTCAATTGACGATTCTACCTCTAGTTCAACGTCCTCTTCTTCCTCAATTACTTCTTCCATTTCTTCTTCTTCCGGCAATTCTTCCAACTCTAATTCTTCAGAAGCCTCTTCCAATTCCAGCTCTTCTTGTCTTTCAATAATTTCAAATACAGGCCCATTTTCCTTATCAGTTACTACATTATCCGCAATCAACCCACCTTCTCCTTTCAAACTATTGCCTTTCTCGGCATACATATCATTAATAGAAGGTACATCAGTAGCAGCCACAGCGGGTGTAGCTGGTACGATAACAGGTGCTGTATTACGCTTTTCTCCTTCTTCTTTCAACTCCTCTTCCAGCGGAAACTCAATTTCTTCTCTTGGAATAACTGGTTTTCTTTCTGGCATCTTAAACTTTGGATTGAACTGCCAAATCAAATAGCTGGCACCTACCACCAGTAATAAAGCAGCCGTACCAAAATGGCCAAGGAAGTTAATTAACCAGTTATTAATCATTCCCCCTACTCTGCCACCAAAGGGGAAAGCGGCACTTGGAGAAATGAAAGCAAAGGTTACGGAAGCTATGAGCAGTCCAAAAGTTACATATTTCAGGTTACGCCAAATGGAGAATACTTTACGTTCAAATAATAGGTTGATACCTACCACAAAAAAGAACGTGCAGAATAACAAAGATGCTATTCCGAAACCACGGTAAATAAAGAAATGAGAAATATATGCGCCCAAGCGTCCCAATAAGTTGGACACCCGGACCTCATTATCGCCCAAGAAACCCGCATCATTATTTAAAACCTTATCCTGGTCTTCTTTCCAGGTAAAGAAATATGAAATAAAGGCTATAAATAAGAAAATAGATATTAGGAGGGAAACTGTACCAATGATCTTCCAGGTACGTTCATCGCGGGCAAGCTTTTTAAAATCAAGCGTTTCCTCTCGATCCTTTTTAAACTTTTCTTCAGCAGGAGCTTTTGACTTAGGTCTTGCAGCCTTCTGAGGTTTTTCCGCTTTAACCTCTTTTTCAGTTTCCTCAGGTACAGGAATAGTGGATTTCTTGAGCCGGTTCGCCATAACACAAAAATAGTGATGGAATGGATGAAATACTGATGAACAGTAGCTTATCGCTAAAAATAGCTATTTATTTTTTAAGTACGGCTACTAATAGTAAGACCCACCCCGCAATAAAGAACAGTCCTCCTATTGGTGTAATTATACCCACTCCCGAAAGTCCCACCTTATTCATCGCTTTTAAAGAAGCTAACAAGTATAATGAGCCCGAAAACAGTACAATACCCGCAATAAATAAGGCTCCTGCATAATTTAGCAGGCTATTATTCAGCCTTTCATAGAGCATTCCCACTATCAATAAGGCAAAGGCATGATACATTTGATATTGTACACCTGTTTGGTAGGTAGATACCGTCTCCAGGCCTACCAGCTTTTTTAAGCCATGTGCACCAAATGCACCTAGAATAACTCCTAAACCCGCCAAAAAAGTACCAATGCCTAAAAATAGTTTTTGCATAATGTTAATTTAATTGAGACACCCTGTCAATGATGCTGTCACCAGACACTTCATCCTCTGTTAATATAATTTTAGCCTGCTGGTAAAATATTCTCCGATCCCCTACTTTTCTCATTACATACAGATGCAGTTGTTCATCATCTAAATCCTTAATAAGGGGACGCTTTTCTTTTTCATCCTTCAAGCGATTTACCAGGCAGGTAGTGGAACAATCGATCCATATAGTTGTTCCTTTCTGATTCATATAATCTATGTTGTTGTAAAAGCACGGAGTTCCACCCCCACAGGCCATTACAAAACTCTCATGACTTTCTACTAATAAATGCAGAACCTCTTTTTCCAATAACCGGAAATATTCTTCGCCTTTTTCCTCAAACACTTCATTAATTGACTTTTCTTCTTTCTCTTCAATTTTCTGGTCAAGATCAAAGAACGGAATTTGCAGCTTATCACTTAACACTTTCCCCCAGTGCGATTTTCCACTCCCCATAAAACCAATAAGAAATATACGGCCGCCTATGGCACCTGAGGCAGATGACGTAGAAGCTTTTCTATTTTCTAGTGCAGGCATACTTGTCATTTTATTAAATAATACGCTAAATCTGCAACAATGGTTTTGCTATCTATGTTTATAGTTAGCCAATTTTTGCCGTGAGCCATAAAATTAACCAAGCGCTCTACCATAAGCGAATTCTGCACTTATTTAAAGGCATTAAAACCGGTAACATCCATACCCGTAACCAATAAATGGATGTCGTGAGTACCCTCATAAGTAATCACACTCTCCAGGTTCATCATATGACGCATGATTGGATATTCACCAGTGATGCCCATACCACCCAACATCTGTCGTGCGGCACGTGCAATATTTGTAGCCACTTCACAGGAGTTGCGTTTTGCCATAGACACCTGCTGTGGAGTAGCTCGACCCTCATTCATCAAAACACCCAACCGCCAGTTTAATAATTGCGCTTTGGTAATCTCAGTAATCATTTCAGCCAACTTCTTTTGCTGCAATTGAAAAGCACCAATTGGCTTGCCAAATTGTACACGCTCTTTACTATAGTTCAATGCAATATCATAGCAATCCATAGCAGCGCCAAGTGCACCCCAGGCAATACCATAACGCGCTTTTGTCAAGCACCCCAATGGGCCTTTCAATCCTTTAACCTCGGGAAAAATATTTTCCTTTGGAACTTTCACATTATCAAAAACCAATTCGCCGGTTGCAGAGGCCCGTAAACTCCATTTTCCATGAGTAGTTGGCGTACTAAAACCCTCCATTCCCCTTTCTACAATTAGCCCTCTTATATCTCCGGCTTCATCTTTTGCCCAAACCACAGCCACTTGTGCGTATGGTGCATTTGAGATCCACATTTTGCTTCCATTGAGGATCACATGATCACCAGCATCCTTGATATTGGTAAGCATGCCTGCAGGATTACTACCATGATCAGGCTCCGTTAAGCCAAAGCATCCCAACCATTCTCCACTTCCCAACTTCGGCAGGAATTTATTTCTTTGCTCTTCACTACCATATGCATAGATCGGAAACATCACTAAAGAACCTTGAACAGAGGCTGTAGAACGCACACCGCTGTCTCCTCTTTCCAATTCCTGCATCATCAAGCCATAACTGATATAGTCTAATCCTCCACCACCATATTTTACCGGAACAGTAGGGCCAAAACAACCCAGGTCCCCCAACTGCTTAACAATATGCTCAGGAAACTCTGCCCGCTGCGCATAATCTTCAATAATGGGTGAAATCTCTTTCTTAACGTAATTACGTACACTATCGCGAATGAGTTTATGTTCATCGGATAATAATTCATCAACTAAAAAATAATCTGGGGATTGAAACAAATCAGTTTTTGCAGCCATGTGTAGACATTAAGTGGCCGCTAATGTAAGAAAAACACCATTCATACGGATACCAAACCATTCTTTAAAACTATTTATAATTTTTAGGTGCCTCCATGCAACATTTTTAAACTTATTGTGACTTTATAATAAACAACATAATCAACCCGCTTGGAACTAACTGCTCCCCAACCATTGACCGCTTTACTAGCAGCCTGCAAACAGGGGCACACGGCCAGCTACCAGGCCTTGTATAACAGGTATGCCAAAGCCATGTACAATACCTGCTTGCGCATAGTAAACAACACTGCCGATGCAGAAGATGTGTTACAAGAGGCTTTTTTAGTGGCGTTCCGAAGTTTAGAAACCTTTGAGTGTGAAGCAGCTTTTGGTAGTTGGCTAAAAAGGATTTGTGTGAATAAGGCTATAAACAAAGTTAAGCGAGAACGAAAGCGATGGCTTCAAATGGATGAAGCCCCAATTATAAACTTTCAAGAAGAAGAAAGCATTGATGAAGATGAGTTTGCCTGGAAAATAGATGAAATAAAAAGGGCTATTCAAGCGCTGCCTGATGGATACCGTACGATACTATGCTTACACCTATTAGAAAACTATAAACACCATGAGATTGCTGTGATGTTGGACTTATCGGCATCTACAGTAAGAACACAATACATCCGTGCAAAAAGCAAATTATTACAACTAATAAATGGAGAGAAATGAAAGAGCGCCTGGAAGAATTTGTCAACACTAACCGTCAAGCTTTTGACGATGAACCAGTACCCGCATTTATATGGGATGAAATGAGCCAGCAACTTGATCAAAAACGCAAGCCTGCCAGAATAATCCGTTTGTCACGCTTTAATGTATGGGCGGCAGCTGTTGCAATGATCATAGCAGGTATCGTAATTTTTCTAATTGCAGAAAACAATCAACTCAAATCAGACCTAACAGCATCGCAGCAGCGATTAAAACAGCATCAGTTAGAACTTAACACAACAACCAACTATGATCAGGAGCTTGGTCAGTTTATGCAAATCGTTGCCAGCAAACAAAATCAGCTTTCTGGTATTCGCAAGGAATACCCCTCTTTATACCAATCGTTTACTGCTGACATTAATGATCTAAATGAAGAGTATAAAAAACTAAAAGAAGAACTCACTTCTGTACCAGAACAGGACCAGATATTGGATGCCATGATCCAAAACCTGAAGCTTCAGGCCGAACTTTTAAATGAACAATTGCTCATTATACAACAACTAAAATCGTCTAAAAAGAATAAAAATGAAAAAGCAACGTCTGTTATCTAATTTATTTATCCTGCTTACCTTTTCAGCCACCATAGCTTCAGCCCAGGACAAGCAAAAGAAGAAATATGAATTTGTAAAGGAGCGCGACTTCTCTCAAACCTATACTACTTCCGCAAATGATAAGCTAAAGATCTCTAACCAGTTTGGTACAGTAGATATCAAAACATGGAACAAAAATGAAGTTAAAGTAGACGTTCATATTGCCACTTCTTCAAACATTAAAGAAGCCAATGACGACCGATTTGAAAGCATAGAAATTAAGCATAGCAAAGAAGGTAACAATATCTACTTTGAAACTGAAATGAATAACACTGGAAACAAAAACTATAAAGGAAACCAAAACAACACGATTGATATTGATTATGTTGTTTACATACCAGCGACTATTGCCTTAAATGTTAAAAACAAGTTTGGGAAAACAACTGTTCCTGACTTAAATACCGAGGTAAAAATTGAACAGCAGTTTGGAGAACTTGTAGCCGGCCGCTTATCACAAAATGCAGATATTGAGGTAAAGTTTAGTAAGGCTTCTTTTGAATCTTTAAATAATGCGGACCTTACTATAGAATTTGCTAAAGATCAAGTAGTGATTAAAAATGCAACAGGCAAGTTAGATATCAACGTAAAGCATTCTAAGCCAGGCGTAACCGTTTATGCCGATCAATTAACGGAACTGGAAGCAGATGTTGAGTTTTCAAACTTTGGTTTAGTACTTACCAAAAATGCCTCCGCCGATTTTCGGATTAAAACCAACTTCGGTTCATTGAGTAATAAAACATCTTTTGCTATAAAAGACGAGGACGAAGACCGTGATGAAAGAAAATATGGCCCCACTTTCAGTCATTCATATAGAGGTACTGCCGGCAACGGCAAACTAAAAGTAGATGTTGACGGAAGACATTCCGACATCATTGTAAGTAATGAAGCGCCAGATTTTACTAGCATTAAACCCAAAAAGAACAAAGTAGTTATCTAATCCACTTCTTTACTACATACAAAAAGGTACCAATTGGTACCTTTTTGTATGTAGTAATAGCTCTACAATACCATCTTATTTCACTATTTCTTACTTAGTATTTTCACTTATTAAAAAAGAAAAGATAATTTGGCAATACAACGCTTGCTAATGAAAACTTTGATTATAACCATTACTTTCATTGTTGCCATTGTTACTGCGTCTAGCAACAAATCTGCATCAGGAAATCCAACTGCTTCAAAAGCTGATAACACGCCCGCTTATGACATGAAGAAATACTGGCTGGTGTTCTTGAAGAAAGGCCCCAATCGAAATCAATCTAAGGCTGATAGCGAAAAGATCCAGGCCGCACACTTAGCCAACATTACGCGCTTACACGAACAAGGCAAGATCATCATGGCTGGACCCATTGGTAATGAAAACGATGTTTTAGGTATTTTCATTATGGATGGAAAGGATTCCACTCAAATTGCCAGCTATGTAGCTGGCGACAGCGCTGTTATTACAGGCCGCCTCCGATTTGAAATACTGCCGTGGTGGACAGCGAAAGGGAAATATGAGTTTAAGTAAAGCCCCTCCCGGCCTCCCCCAAAGGGGGAGGAGACCTAAGGCACAGAGGCTCGCTTTGCAACGATACTTGACTTTTACAATTAGATAATAAACAAAAGCACTCCCTGAAGGAGTGCTTTTGTTATGTAATACTGTATCATCTTCTAGCGCTATGCGGTGGCGAAGTCCTCCCTTCGGGAGGATTTAGGAGGGCCACTCCTACCTCGCTCCGAACTCTTGCGTCCAAAAGTTTCCAAATCGGCCAACGCCCATTTCCTTGTAAAGCTTACTCATAATATTCTTACAGTGGCCTGGACTTTCAACCCAACCCTTCACCACTTCTTTTTCTGAGGTATAGCCGGCTGCAATATTTTCACCATAGGCCATCCAAGGATAGCCTGCTCTTTTAACCCTTACACCTCCATTTGACCCATCTGGCGCAACGTGAGCAAAGAATTTGTTCTTATACATATCCTCACTATGGCTAACAGCCGCTGTAGCAAGCTGGTCATTCCATTTTACTGCAGGCGCAGGACCATAATAGGTATCACCGCATTTACAGCCTTTCTTTCGCACATCGTTTACTAACTGTAATAGAACAGTCTTATTAACAGAAGTAGGAAGTGGTTTAACTGATGTTGTTGGTGGATCAAAAGGACCAACCGCTTCATCGTTAGCACCAACACTCATGATCAACGTAAAAGCTACTATATACAGGTTCATATCAGGTTGAGTATTTCCATTTAACTATTACCTACAACCTTTTATTGTCATAGGCTTCGTTAAAAAATTGTTGCATAAAAAAACCCGGAGTAAAACTCCGGGCTTCAAATAATTAACTTTTTATAAGGCTGCTCTTTTCTTTTGCCCGCTTAATTCTACTTCGCGGTTCATTTCCACCATATCAACGGGCTCTTCTTTGCCTTCCAATAAATATTCTTTAAAGTAGTCGGCCATTCTCCAGAAAAAGTATTCTGTCATGTCGCCGTAGCCGTGACGTTGGCCAGGCAGGATTAACATATCAAAACGCTTATTCGCCTTAATCAGGGCATTCACCATGCGAATAGTATTGGCCGGGTGTACATTGTTATCAATATCACCATGTGTTAACATCAAGTGACCTTTAAGGTTCTTTGCCAGCTCAGGGTTCTTTTCTATTGCATAGACAAACGAAGTATCACCTTTATCTCCGATTATTTCTTTCACACCATGGTGCTTTTCGCTCCACCAGCGATTGTAAATAGCATTATCATGATTACCCGCGTTAGAAACGGCTACTTTAAAGAAATCAGGATATACCAACATGGCTGCAGTACTCATGAAGCCGCCACCCGAGTGACCTTGTATACCTACACGATTGATGTCGACATATTTATAACGGTCTGCTAATTGTTCTACAGCTGCTTTTTTATCAGCTAGTCCATAGTCACGCAGGTTTCCATAACCATAGTTGTGATACCATTTTGAGCGGCTTGGATGTCCACCACGGTTACCTACAGTAACAACAATAAAACCTACTTGCGCCAGTCGATCAATACGATCCATACCTCTGCCCCAAGCTTTGTTCACAGCCTCTGTTTGTGGGCCTGGATATACATACTCGATGATGGGGTATTTTTTGGAAGAATCAAAATCAAATGGCTTATACATTACACCATACAAATCAGTAACACCATCATCAGCCTTTACTTTAAACACCTCTGGAAATTTGTAGCCTGCGCTCATTAAAGAAGACAGGTCGGCTGTTTCCAAGTCCATAACTTTTTTACCATCGGTAGTATATAATACCGATTTGGGAACCGCATTTACTCTTGAGAAATTGTCAACAAAATATTGCTTGCTGTCATTCAGGTTCATGTCGTGCTCATACTCACCCGGATTCAACAAGCGTAGACCAGTACCATCAAAGTTTACACGATACATGTGCTGATAGTAAGGATCCTCATTTTTTTCGCGTCCATTGGCAGCGAAGTAGATAACACGTTTGCTTTCATCAATACCTACTATATCTTCAACATGGTAACCTCCAGATGTGATCTGGTTTTTCAATTTACCATTGCCATCAAATAAATATAAATGTGCCCAACCATCACGCTCACTCCAATGAATATATTCTGTACCGCCATTTACCACACCTAAGCGACGTGTTTCAACGTAGGTATTCATTTCCTCGCTGATCAAGGACTTAACGCTTTCCGTATTAACATCAACTAAGCAAACATCAATACGCTTTAGGTCGCGACTAGTGCGCGTAAAGTATAAATTATCCTTAGTACCTAACCATACCAATGGACGATAATCATCATCACGAGAACTTTGCAGTTGCGGTGCGTTCCAAATTCCAATAGCCTGGTCTTTAAACTGTTTAATATCCAGTTCTTTTTGTTTTTTGGAAGCCAGGTCAAACAATAACACATGTGCAATAGGGGCATCTTTTTCACCCGGCATGTGATACTTATATGTTTCCAGTGTAGGGCGAGGTTCTGCTATACTATTGATCACCCATAGGTCTTTCACTAAGCGATTGTCGGTGCGTACCAGCACAAAACGTTTAGCGTCCGGAGACCAGTAAACAAATGCCTGCTTACGCTTATTCTTATTCTTTTCGCGGTCAACATTTGTTTCATTATAAGAATCGCCATAAGCATAGTTATCTACACCATCTGTTGTTAACTGGTATTCTTTAATTGTACTGTCTTCCTCATTTTGTAAAGCTTTCTCATAGTTAGCTTTATCCATCCAGTACAAATTGAAGTTGCGTGCAAATACTATCGTCTGACCATCGGGTGAAATAGACGCCCAATTAGGACGGCGCTTTGGTTTTTTAAAATCACTTAACTCAACCAGTTCGCCACTATTGATATTATACTCAAAGAAAAACTTCTTGCGTTCTTTTTTGGGAGGCGTTCCTTTCTTGGCCGTAGAATCTTTTATTTCAATTTCTTGTGAACTCAGTACTTCAAATTGGATCCAGTTCTCGTCTTTCACAAAGCGCATACTGTCTATGTTCAAGTGCTGGGCATCCATCGGATCCTTTACCCGTTGTGTTAACAAGGCAGCCAGCTTTTCATTATCAAACAACAAACGTTTTTCTCCTTTGTCCGGATTAACAATGAACCAGTTTTTGCCTGCCGTTGTTTCATACATATACCAAAAGCGATTGCTCTTTTTCAGCCAGTGCGGATCTACCGACGTGCTAAAAACCAGCTTGTCCAACTTCTTGGGTGAAAAACGGGCAGCGAGTGGATAGTTCGCCGTGATGGCAGGCGTTTGCGCCGATGCCAAGGCTACCATTGATATGGATAGCACAAGACCTAACAATTTTCTCATAGTGTGTAAAGTATAATTATTCCTAAAGGGATGTAGGATAAATGGATATGCCATTTATAACTGCTAAATATACTGCATTTAACGTTTGAACATTATTGCTTAATATATTGCTGCATTTCCACCTGGTATTGTTGTGCAATAGCTGCTGCCTCTTGAGCAAAATCTTCTTTCTCAGAAGCGTAAATAATGGCACGGCTGGCATTGACCAACAAACCACACTCACTGATCATTGCCTTTTCTGAAATCTCTTTCAGGCTGCCCCCTTGTGCACCCACACCTGGAACCAAGTAAAAATAGTTGGGGGTGATAGTGCGAATGTTCGTGAATTCATCAGCCTGTGTTGCGCCCACAACAAACATCAAGTTATCAGGCGTGCCCCACTCCGAAGCTTTGCGTAAGACTCTTTCATAAAGAAACTCTGTTTTATGTGAAGCAACATCCAACGCCAGTTCTGCGGACTCAACGCCAACCTTTGATTGTTGAATAACACGTTGCAATTCAAAATCAGCAGATCCTTTATTAGAAGTTAACCCTAGCAGGATCGTCCACTTGTCTTTGTATTCCAAAAAAGGTTGAATACTATCCGCTCCCATATAGGGGGCTACCGTTATCGCATCAAAGTTCATCGTCTCAAAAAACGCCTTGGCATATTGAGTAGAGGTATTGCCGATGTCACCCCGTTTTGCATCGGCAATTTTAAAATGGGTATCGGGAATATAATTAGTGGTACGCTCCATCGCTTCCCAACCTTTTACTCCTAGCGCTTCGTAAAAAGCGGTATTGATTTTATAGCTAACACAATAATCTTTAGTAGCGTCAATGATCTGCTTGTTGAATTCAAAAACAGCATCGGGATGACTTTGCAAATGTTTTGGAATCTTAGTTATATCGGTATCCAATCCCACACACAAATAGGATTTTTTTTGAAAGATCTGAGCTACTAATTGTTGGCGTGTCATGTTATAAAGTCGAGAGTTAAAAGTTAATGGTTACTAGTTGTCAGTTCGATCATTGAAATTGTTCACACGTTGTTTTCATGATCTGGGCAAACTGCCAAACTTCTTCAAAGGTATTGTACATCGGTACTGCGGCAATACGAATTACATTGGGTTCTCTCCAATCGGCAAATACCCCAGCATCGGTTAAAGCATCAAAAACTTCACGACCGTTACGCAACATCAACATCGACACCTGACAGCCTTTGTTCTCTTTTGGCGTAAGCACTTGTACAATTGGCTGACTGCTGTTTGCATTCAAATCCTGCAAAAGAAATAATAAATAATCACTCAGTTGCTGTCCTTTTTGATATAATGAAGACATGCCTGCCTTCTCGAACAATTGCAATGAAGAATAGTGAGCAGCATACAGCAATACCGAAGGCGTACTTAGCTGCCAACCTTCTGCAGAGGGAATTGGATCAAAGCCAGGCTGCATTTTAAAACGTGTAGCTTTATTATAACCCCACCAACCAGCAAAGCGAGGCAGTTCTTTATCATTATGAAAACGCTCATGTATATACACGCCCCCAATGGCGCCTGGACCCGAGTTTAAATATTTATAACTGCACCAACAAGCAAAGTCCACATCCCAGTTATGTAATTGCAGTTGTATGTTACCGGCAGCATGTGCCAGGTCAAAGCCAACCATAGCGCCAACCGCATGAGCGGCAGCTGTAATGGTTTTCATATTAAAAACCTGCCCGGTATAATAGTTTAACCCACCCCAGAATATCAGCGCCAACTCGTCTTTATTAGCTTCAATTGCAGCCAATACATCTTCATGACGAATATTCACTTCCCCTTCTCTTGGTGCTACTTCTACAATCACGTCTTCGGGTTTAAAGCCACGTTGCTTTACATGTGTCTCCAAAGTATATTGATCTGAAGGGAAGGCTTTGGCTTCACAGATGATTTTGTTCCGCTTTCCCTTGGGCTGGTAAAAGCTTGCCAGCATTAGGTGCAGGTTTACTGTAAGGCTGTTCATCACAACGATCTCACCAGGCAACGCACCTACTATTGCAGCCAGAGGCCCAACTAATTTGTCGTGGTATTGCAACCAAGGCTTGTCGCCTTTAAACCAGGATTCTACGCCTAGTTCCTGCCATTGCTGCATTACTTCAGCCATATCTGTAGCCGTACGTTTTGGCTGTAATCCTAAAGAGTTACCTAAAAAATAAATCGCATCTTTTCCATTATGCTGAGGGAAAAGAAATTGTTGACGAAACGAACGTAAAGAATCAGCAGCATCTAACTGCTGGGCAAAATCTTGTGTGTTTAGAAATTTCATAATTGCAATCGTTAAATTGTCCCCGTGCGTCCACCATCTACCGGTATACTCACTCCATTTACATAAGATGCTGCTGGCGAAGCCAGGAAGGCCGCCACTGCTGCTATTTCAGCGGCTGTACCAAACCGTTTCATGGGAATGCCTTTCGCAATCTCCCCAGCCACTTGTTCTTCGCTAGTTCCCGCTTTATTAGCCAGATTATGAACCAGACTCTTCAAACGTGCAGTCTCCGTATAGCCGGGCAAAACACTGTTTACGGTTATATTGAATTCGCCTAGTTCGTTGGCCATTGTCTTAGCCCAGGAAGCAACAGCCCCTCTAATGGTGTTAGACACGCCCAGGTTATTTAAAGGAATTTTTACTGAAGTAGAAATAATGTTTATGATACGGCCATATCCAGCATCTTTCATTCCGGGCACTACCGCTTTGGTTAAAATATGATTACAGATCAAATGCTGCTGAAAGGCATTAAAAAATGCCTGTTCTTCAGCTTCAATAATCGGTCCTGCAGCAGGCCCGCCTGTGTTATTGATTAAAATATGAACCGGATGTTCACCAACAATCGCTTCAATAGCTGCTCTCACTTGTTCGGTTTCTGAAAAGTCGGCAACCTTATAACTGTGCACCTGCTGCAATGAGTTATCCAGCAATTTCACATTGGTTTCCAATGTTTCTTTATTTCTTGCTACAAGGGTACAATGTGCTCCCATTGAAGCCAGTTCTTCTGCAATAGCTAACCCAATTCCTTGTGTGCTGCCACAAATAACCGCATGTTTACCTTCCAGTGATAAATTCATTTATGAATGTTTGAAAAGTGAATGTTGTCGCTGCTTCATTTCATCGGCAATACCTTTTGCTTCTGCATCGCCTTTATCCAGTTCGCCAATGATATTTTCATAGCTACGCTGATCTCTATTCTGGCTCAATTTGAAAACATGATCGATCGCCGTCACTTCTATTTCAAACCCCACAATTGCTTGACTCAATCGCTGTACATAGTCTTCAGGCAGGTTATGATAGGAAGCCGGTGACTCATCATTATTCTCATAATGGCGCGTTGTTCTTTCTAAAATTGATAATAGCTCACCTTGGCCTACGAACTGTACTTGCCCTCGTGCATGCACGCTCATATAATTCCAAGTTGACGCATTTTGAGGGGCCGTATACCAGCTGGCACTTACGTATGTATGTGAACCTGTAAAAACACACAACACATTGGAATTGGATTCTAATGCTTTATGATGATCAGTATTTCGCATCACATGGCCCAGCAAAAAAAATTTTCCTTCTCTTTCTTCAATAAGTAAAGGCACTTGTGTAGCCACAGGAATACCATTCATACTGCCTATCAGCATAGCAAAGGAATTTTGCCGCATAAAGGCTTTGATCACTTCAGGATCCTTTTCTTTAAATTGAGGTAGACTATACATATGACAGTTTTCAATAAAACGCCCCAAAAGTAAGGCAGTTTCGTGCACGACATCCTCCCTCCAACAGTCATTTATTCACTACTTTATTCACCTACCCTTATTCTCTCAACATAAATGGCTCTGGCTGAAGTAATCAGCCTATCACCGTTGACCGAAATACTTCTCTTTTAGTATTGATTGCCAAATACTATCTCTTTTTGTATTTTTCACTTCTCTAAACACGTATATGAAGAAAACAAGCTTATCCCTCCTTATGGTTACGCTGGGCCTGTCTGCCATTTCGCAAACAAGCCCCTCCTGGTTGCGCTACCCTTCTATATCGCCCGACGGTAAAACCATTGCCTTTACTTATAAAGGCGACTTGTATCGCGTAGCAGCTACAGGAGGTACCGCAATACCCCTTACCCAACATGAAGCGCACGACTTTATGCCCGTGTGGAGTCATGATGGAAAATCCATTGCATTTTCCTCTGACCGCTATGGCAACTTTGACGTCTTTACCATTCCAGCTACAGGAGGTGAGGCCCAGCGTTTAACGTATCATTCAGCCAATGAGTATCCTTACGAGTTCAGCCCGGATAATAAAACGGTTTACTTTGGCGCTGCGCGCTTAGATGCTGCTACTAACCGGCAATTCCCTACGGGCTCTATGCCTGAATTGTACGCTGTATCTGTAAATGCAGGACGCGTAGAGCAACTATTAACCACGCCAGCCGAAGATGTTAAATGGAGCAAGAACGGCAAAGTAATGCTTTACCACGATAAGAAAGGCGGTGAGAACGCCTGGCGCAAGCATCATGTATCTGCTATCACCCGCGATATCTGGATGTATGATGCACAAAGCGGCAAGCACACCATGCTTACCTCTTTTGCAGGAGAAGACCGCAATCCGGTTTTTGCCGATAATGATAAGACAGTATATTACTTAAGCGAAGTAAGTGGCAGCTTTAATGTGCTCAAAATGTCGCTCGACAAACCGGCAGCCACAACAGCTGTTACAAACTTTAAGAAACACCCTGTTCGTTTTTTAAGTACCTCGAATGATGGGACGCTTTGCTTTAGCTATGATGGTGACATTTATACTAAACAATCCAATGGCGCACCACAGAAAGTAGCCATTACCATTGCTGCAGATGCCAAGAACAATAATGAACGCACTGTTACTGTTACCGGTGGTGTACAAGACTTGTCTGTATCTCCAAATGGTAAGGAAGTGGCTTTTATTTACCGCGGTGAAGTATTTGTTACTTCCGTAGAAGGCGGCACCACTAAACGCATTACCAACACGCCAGAACAAGAGCGCAACGTATCGTTCTCACCTGATGGCAAATCCCTACTCTATTCGAGTGAACGCGGAAAGGGGTGGAAGATCTATCAATCACAAATAGCACGCAAAGAAGAACCCTATTTCTTTGCATCAACTGTTTTAAAAGAAACGCCGTTAATTGAGAATGACAAGTTGAATTACCAGCCTCAATTCTCACCCGACGGCAAAGAGATTGCTTTTATAGAAGACCGGCAAAACCTAAAAGTGTACAATATTGCTACTAAGCAAGTTCGCACACTTCTGACAGATAATGACCTGTTTGCTATGACGGAAAACGATCAATATTTTGCCTGGAGCCCTGACAGTAAGTGGATCCTGTTTCAATTCTCTGAACCTGGGTATTGGAATGGTGAAATAGGAATTATTTCAGCTGATGGCAAAGGAAAAAAGATCAACCTGACCGAAAGTGGCTTTCAGGATTTTGCACCTAAATGGACCAGCAATGGCAATATCCTGATCTGGAACAGTACACGTGAAGGCATGCGCAGCCAGGCCAATAGTGGTGGCGCTCAGTCAGACATTTTCGCAATGTTCCTGACACAAGATGCATTTGACAAATTTCGCATGACAAAGGAGGAATATGCCTTATGGAAAGAAGCCGATGAAAAAGAAGCAAAAGCTGATTCAACGAAGAAAGCCAAGGGCATCAATCAACCCGTACAAATTGACTGGGACGGTTTGAATTATCGTAAAGCCCGCCTAACCTTACACTCTTCTAACCTGGCCGATGCCGTAGTAGCCAAAGACGGTGAAACGCTTTATTACCTTGCCCGCTTTGAAAAAGGATACAACCTTTGGTCTACCAACCTGCGAACAAAAGAAACCAAAATGCTGGTGCCTTTAAATGCTAACAGTGCACGAATGCAGTGGGACAAAGAAGCCAAAAACCTTTTCCTGTTAAGCGACGGTCGTATTATTAAACTTGATCCCGCTACAGCCAAACAAGAAAGTGTAAATATTAATGGCGATATGAACCTGGATGTAGCAGCTGAACGCATTTTTATGTTGGACCATGTGTGGCGCCGCACGCGAAACACTTTCTATACCGCAGGCTTTCATGGCATTAAGTGGGATGAACTGAAAAAAGATTATGACAAATACCTCCCACACATCGGCAACAACTATGAATTCACAGAGATGCTGAGCGAATTGTTGGGCGAGCTAAATGTATCTCACTCCGGAGCTTCTTATGGAAATTCTGTACCCAATGCAGACGCAACAGCTTCACTAGGCATCTTCTATGACCAAAACTTTAATGGCAATGGTATGAAGATCGTTGAGATATTACCGGAAGGTCCATTGAGCAAAGCCGGCATGAACCTGAAGCCAGGAATGATCATTGAGGCAATTGATGGAGAAACACCTACTCCTGCAAAAGATTATGCGCAATACCTAAACCGGAAAGCCAACAAAAATGTATTGCTTGCCATATTTGACCCAGCTACCAATAATCGCAGGGAGCTAACTGTAAAACCTGTATCTCTGGGTGAAGAAAGCAGCCTCTTGTACAAACGCTGGGTTCGTCGAAATGCTGAAGAAGTGGACCGTTTGAGCAATGGCCAATTGGGTTACGTTCATATTCCAGGCATGAATGATCCAGCCTACCGTACCGTATATGAAGAAGTAATGGGCAAGTATGCCAATCGTCGCGGAATGGTCATTGACACGCGTAACAATGGAGGTGGTGACCTGGTTGCCGACCTTGCTATGTTCTTAAGTGGAAAAAAATTCTTAGATTACACCACAGATACCCGCTCGGTGGGTCTGGAGCCTTCTTTCCGTTGGACAAAACCTAGCATTGCACTGGCCAATGAAGCAAATTATAGTGATGGTCATTGTTTTGCGTTTAGTTATGTAGATTTGAAACTGGGCAAATTGGTAGGTATGCCGGTACCGGGTACTTGTACTTTTGCAGGCTGGGAGTCGTTGCAGGATAACAGTGTTCGCTGGGGTGTACCTCCACTGGGTGTAAAAGATGTAAAAGGCCACTACTTAGAGAATGCTCAAACCGAACCAGACATTAAAGTGAGAAACGAGTATGAAGTAGTTAGTAAAGGAAAAGACCAACAATTAGAAGCTGCCGTAAAAGAACTATTAAAAGAAGTTATATAGTTTTAAAAGAAGTTATATAGTTTCACAATTCAGCACATGAGAAAAAACAAAACCCCGGAATATTCCGGGGTTTATTATTACCACCTAAGTATGAATCATACTATTTTCAATTGGAGCCTAGAAAGGGAAATCCGAAAAATAAAATATCGAGAATCGAATGACAGGAACAAATTCCAAATATTCGATGCAATATTCTCTAATTGAATCGGCATTAGAAGTTATTAGCCGTCATTGCTTTTTCAATGCTATTAAACAAATTGGTCATTTCGGTATTTACCATGTCGACGATCTTTACAGCTTCTTTTTTACCGTTTTTAGCTTGCTCATTAGTTTTTACCAAATCCACATCTGGGCTTAAAGTAGAGTAATTACCATTACGGATAGATGGATCAATTACTTTAACGCCATTTAAGATGATTTTAGCTTTACCATCCTTAGACAGAATTGTTACCAGGTATTCTATTTCCATTTCTTTATCTGCACCCAACATTCCTTTATAAGAAGCCTTCTTCATTGATTTGATAGCAAATTGACCAGCGTTTGAATCGTCTACTTTTTTTGTAGAAGTTGACCAGTTTCTAACATACGTATCATACCATGCTCTGGCATAACCATGGATCTGACTTTTGGTTGCATCGTTTAACGTGATTACTTTTTCATAACTCACTTCACCATTTACTAATGGAAGTTCGGTGTTTTGAGCTTTTACCAATGCAGGAATTAACAATAGGGCAAGGATTAATCTTTTCATAAATGAACAGTAGTTTTAATTGTTCGCGAAAGTATCAGAAGCCCTTTTAGGTAGTAGTATGTACTTGCATGAATACGCAAAAACCGAGAATCAATTAGACTAAAGAGAACGTAAATATTGATCACGACCTCTATTTAAAGTCACATAGAAAAACACAGTAATACAAAGAACTATTTTACACTTGTACCAGAACGTTACAACCATTATTATTGATATAAAAATACCCCGGATCTCTCCGGGGTATTTCGTTAAACAGCTAGACATTTTTATGTCTCACTATTCTATAGTTAATTATTCATTATTGAACATTCTCTCTCTTCTTCCTCATCCTTCCTTGCGCTCTTTTATCTCCTAGCTCTATTCCTCCACTACCTCAGCAATTTCCTCGCTCTTCATATGCGCATTCCGCATAGAAACGCTTCGGGCTACGGCACCAGCAAACTCCGCAAAGGCTTGCTTGGTGATCTCATCATCGCTCATCATGATAGGCACTCCAATATCACCGCCTTCTCGGATACTTTGTACCAAAGGAATTTGTCCAAGGAAAGGCAGGTCATATTCTTCAGCTAAGCGCTTACCGCCTTCTTTTCCGAAGATGTAGTATTTACTGTCAGGCAGCTCGGCTGGCGTAAAGTAACTCATATTCTCTACCAACCCAATAATCGGCACATTCAGCTGGGCCTGGCCAAACATGGCTATACCCTTCTTGGCATCGGCCAAGGCCACGTCCTGTGGCGTTGTAACCACTACCACACCTGTAACCGGAGCTGTTTGCATTAGTGTTAAGTGAATATCACCAGTGCCAGGCGGCATGTCTATGACCAGGTAGTCTAGTTCACCCCATTGCACATCAGTAATAAACTGGCGGACAGCACTGCTAACCATAGGACCTCTCCACACTACAGCAGCCTTTTCATCTACCAGCAAACCAATACTCAACAGTTTCATATCGTAGCGGTCTAGTGGAATAATCATCCCCTTACCGTTGACTTCGGTCATCATGGGACGCTCGCCACGTACGCCAAACATAATGGGTACGCTAGGTCCGTAAATGTCGGCATCCATCAAACCTACCTTTGCGCCGCCTTGAGCTAAAGCCAGGGCCAAGTTGGCCGATACGGTACTCTTTCCTACACCACCTTTACCTGAAACTACGGCAATAACGTTTTTCACGCCAGGCAGGGCTGTATTTTTATCCGTACGGATAGTAGTGGTGCTGGAAGTAAACTTTACGTTTACTACAGCATTATTATTTAAAGTGGATTTGATAGCATCCACGCAGTCTTTCTTGATTTTATCTTTCAAGGGGCAGGCTGGAGTTGTCAATACAACGGTGAACGACACGTAATTGCCATCAATCTCAATATCGCGAACCATATTTAGTGTCACCAGGTCCTTCCCTAAGTCTGGCTCCTGTACACTACTGAGGGCTTTCAGCACATCATCATTTGTCATGGTGGTATTTGTTAATGAAGTGGCAAAGTTACGAGCAAACAGTTAAGCATTTTAAGAGATATAAAAAGTGTTGAGTTATTTTTGAAAGAGGTTACCCGTAAATTCGGGATACCAATCAGGCTATCCGCCCTATTGACAACGATCAACGAATGAAAAGATTTCTACCCATATTGCTTTTGGTTTTGTTTGGCGCTTTAAAGGCTAATGCTCAATTTGAAACAGTTAAAGACTCGGTGGTGCAGCTCTATGGGATTGTAATGACAGCCGACAGCCTGGTGGGCATACCAGCGGTAAGTGTTACCGTAAAAGGCTCCAACCGGGGTACCATGACCAATAACCAGGGGGTCTTTTCCATTGTTGTCTTAAAAGGCGACGAAATTGAGTTCACCCACGTAAGTTATAAGACAAAGGTTGTCACGATTCCACGCGACCTAAAGGGTTCACAACAAAGTATAGTTCAACTAATGGTAGAAGATACCGTCTACCTGCCAGCTACGATCATTCGCCCCCGTCCTACCCCACAACAGTTTGAGCGAGATTTTGTTAAAACCAAAGTACCTGACGATGATATTGAAGTAGCCAGACAAAACAACAGCGTAGCCAAACGTCGCGTTCTTATGCAATCGGTGCCTTCAGATGGCGCTGGAGCTACAGCTTTACAGTTCCGAAATATGGCCAACAAAGCAACTTATTATGGCCAGGTGCCTCCTCAAAACATCTTTAACCCTGCTGCCTGGGCGGAGTTTATCAAGGCCTGGAAACGGGGAGACTTTAAGCGTAAGTCGTACGATGAGTAGCGTGTTGAGCTGTGAATGGTGAATGGTGAGTAAGCAGCTGCGCTGCCGGAACCACGGAGGCACAAAGTACACAGAGAGGCACAGAGAAAATTAAAGGATGCATTTTCATTGAGATGCAAAAGTCCGTCCCATGAAAAAAGTCAGGTTCAAATACTAAAACACGTAATCCTGTCCATCCTACCAATTAATCCGCGGCCCAAATCAGACATTCTTTTTCTTAAAACTTGCTAATCCGCGGACCGCATTGTTGCCAGATCCTGTCCAAACTGCAACAAGTAGCCATTATTATCATAAATAGCAAATTCCCGCATCTCCCATTCAAAATCTTCAGGCTCATAGCAAACATTCGCCTTATCCTTTACACTTTCCCAAAGCTGATCTACATTATCTGTATTAAAATAAAAACTTCCTGTAAACACCGGACCGTCAAATGGAGTATGCGCATTAGGCTTAGCCAGCATAATTTCAACATCATCTTTAATCAAAGCGGCCCACCCCCAGGCATCATTTTTTTCACCTAATTGAAAGCCCAATAAGTTGCAATAAAAATCAATAGTTCCTCGTAGATCATTGGTCCATAACATAGGACGTAAAGCTGTCAGTTTCATAAGTAGCGCGATCAAGAAATTAAAATAATTAGAAAAATAAGCACCATTTCCAGCTTCACATACAGGCCAAGGAAATCTCATTAAGGAAGAATACGCTTCTTACTCAATTCCTTAAAAATAAGATTTGAAATCTGATTATAGCGACTGTCTTCGGCAAGGTCAAAATCCACTTTTAAATCACCTTGCCAAACTAATTGCATGCCCTCCTTCTTTGTATATAGGCTGACAGTATATTTATCTTTATATTGATTACCATAACCCGCTACGGTAGCGCCTGTAATGGCCACCCCTGTATACTTCACCTTAGTCATGTTCAAATACACATCGTCAGAAGCTTTAAATACCAGGCAGGCATCAAATGGAGCTGTAACCAAACTATCCAGTTTCAAATTTGCCAATTGCGGCACTTTACCAATGTATGAAAATTCAGAGGACACACCTTTGCGTTTAAACGTTTCCATCATCTTTGAAGAAAGATTATCCAAAAACATTCTGGACGCAATAGGCCCAGTACCTACCAACAAAACATTAGTAATATCTACTTCTTGTTCGCTGTAATTGGTTGGCTGTAAAGAAACCCGCCCTGTATAGGTAGGAACTACAATACAACCCGAAAGAAAGAAGCCAAGAATGGGTACAAATCGTTTAATAATAAGCATTAGTTTGGTTTTGTAGTATAGCAATAAGGCGGACAAGATATAAAAAACAGACAATAGTGGTTTCAATTGTAAAGGTTCACAAAAACTTTTGTACATGAAGTTGGCTATTCAAACCATCTTTTTAATGAGGTAACTTTGTATGGCTTGAAAGGCTATCATAACCCTAATGTTTTCGCTCGGCTGTATTGGACCGACAACCATTAGGGTTTGCTTTTAGACGCTTTTCCCAGCTATATAATGCTAGCTCTTTTTTGTCTTTGCAGCATTTTCTTTAACCCGAAATACAACAATTCGTTTTATTAAATCGAAAGGAATTGGTTTATCCAATGAAAACTGCACAGAGCCTTTCCCCTGCTTATATTTAGATAATTCGTCAGCAAAGGCAGCATGTCCTGTAGGAGTAGCATAAAATCCAATATGCTTTTTATAACCTGCAAAATAAACCAAGGGTTTTCCATTCATCTTGTAGGCCGGCATTCCATAACCTATTCCCTCCACAGCTTCAGGAGCATTTGATTTTATAACCACACGAATCTGTTTCAACAATTCTTGCGTTTCTTGAGGGAAAGAGTTTATGTATTCATCTACGGTTTGGAAAGCTGCATCCATATGCTGCTAGGTTTTGTTTATTGCTTTAATTCGATGACAGTTTATCAAAACAAGACTGGGTCACCTCCAGAATAAAATCAGGTGCTTGAAGTGTTTTGATAAATTCAAAAAGCGCATTCTTTTCAATATGCTCATTAACATATGCACGCCCGGCATCTGTTAGTTCAAAGAGAACCGGTGTATCATTGTCCATATATTGTGTTACCCACACCAATTGCAAGTCAAAAAGTACTTTCAGGTTCTCGCCTAGCAGGAATGGATAGTCTGCTCTTTCGTACACATTTACCATGGATTTGATATCCTTAATACCCGGATCGCAGTATAAAAGGAATAGAATTAGTTTTTGTTTATCTGAGATAGCTTGCAAAACGTATTGGCTTTATAGAAAACTAAAAATAGAATAAATCTGTTGCACTGTTTTAATAATCGACGACTTATAATAACAACAAACGGCAATTAATTAACTTTATATATGCACTTCCAACTATCAGTCTTTTACCAGGGCGGCTTGTTTTTATATAGCATTACTTCAGAAGACAAGCAGACTTTTCAATTTCAGCTAAAAAGCGCTCCGCCTGATAAAGAGGCTCCTCAACAATTCAATGTCCTTCACCCCGAAAAAAATGTATGGCAATTTGACCAGGAGTTTGATGAGAACTTTAAGGAAAATGTCATCCGCGTAATGAAACGCACTAAACTATAAAAAAGCTTTACCCAAGTTTCTTCTTCAATAAAAAATAGGCGATCACTAAAACCAGCAAGATCACAATCACAGGCACTAGCCAAGATGGTCTACCTGTTCCTTTTGATGTCTGTTCAGGAACAACATTCCTTTCACGGGTGCCACCTTGCTCATTCACAATAGTTGCTAGAGAACTGCTGCCCCCCTTTTCTATTATTTTCAGATAAGTAATAGGATGCACTTCCCAGGCAGTAGCACGCCAGTTTCGCTGACCAATTGCATCATCAGGATCATTGGCATAGGCCGCTGTTTCATGCTCCACATCATAGGTCAGCCAGCCGGCCAGTTCTACCCACTTCCCCTTAATCGCTCTACGCAGGGCAGCCGTAGACCAGTCTTCTCCCTTTTCTTTCATCTTAGCACGTAGCCTTGGCGTTACCTCTGCAATTACGCGATAGGCGGCATCCGTATATGCGTCATCCAGAACCAGTTCAATATGTGTATCGCGAAACTGCGGGTCTTTGGTTTTACAATTACAGGTTTCTACACCTCCCATTTTTACATCGTAAACATAACCGCGCAAAACAGCCGCTTTATTTTGCGAATACTGGTTAGGGTCACCGCTCTTCATTAGTGCTGCCAGTGTAATAGTCGTATCAAAATCGCTAATGGCTGGTGAGTTGTATCGGTTTTTAAACGCATTCAATGCATAAGCATCTTCTTTTTTAGCATTGCCATGTATACCACAGGGTTTACCATCGATAGTTATTTGTTCCTGAAGATGGGGATGAAGTGGTAAAAAACAAAATGCCACCAATAGTATAGAACCCAAGTAGCCAATTACTTTCTGCAATAAAGCGTACGAAACTGTGCATTTGGGTGTAATCATGACCAGAAATCTTGATGATTTAAAATCCTCGATGGTGTAGTTGAAACGACGTAGCAGGCCCAACTAACAATAGTAGTAAGATAGCTAACTTACGGTAAATCGTCTTGCTTTTTCAATGGTATTTATAAACACTGAATAATGTCTCAAACACTAACCTTGGCAACAAACAAATAAGAATAATAGTCCAAGCCTTAGACGTATACCTTTGATGAAACAAGCTTTTTTGGTCGCTCCAACAGCAATATAGTGGCAACTCCAAGGGTATAGGCCAACATATCCCACCACTCAAACCCATAGCCGATAACAATTTTCGCCATCGTATTACCTGTCAGTCCCAGTCTATCTACTATTCTAAAGTATTGTAATACCTCTATGGCGTAAGCAAACAGCAATACCCCAAATGCTATCTTCCATGTAGAAGCATTGACAAATGTTCGCACAGCACAATAAATCAATATAACTACCAGGTAGTCTCCAACGTATGGCCTTACAAAATGGTCGTGGACAAACAAAGCAATCAGCACTTCTATGATAAAGAGAACAAGAGCAAAGAAGAAATATTTCAGATTGAATGTTAACATAGTTCTGGATTGATGAAGTAAATACAGGCTACAAATATCGGGAAGAGGAAAATCCGAAAAAGTAAAATAGCGAAATCCGAATAGAGAGATCAAAATTCTAATTTCCAGCGATCAGAAGGAACCACTTTATTACCCTTACGCAGGTCTTATGAATGGAAAAGTATTTCTATTCATAAGACACAGCGTTCTAACAATTAAAGGGCTCGTACTAACTTCCAATTTGGAAACAGTCAGCTATAATGAATAGGATTGGATTTTGCTTAGCTACTGCTATTTAAAAGAGCGCAGCAGCCAGCGATTCATGTGGCCAAAACTGATGGTGTTGAGCCATTAGGGTATACAACTTATTGAATATTGCTTTCCTTATACTGCAGTTCCATTTTCAGTACTTTTATCTGTACATGGATCTTTTTCAGTAAAGAACGGTCACCATCTCCAATAAACTGCTCAACAAACTGCTCCTCCAAGGTGCTAATTTGATGGCATAAATCCCTTACTTCCTGGGAATGATTATGAGTAGCGACAATGTTCATGTAAATAAAACTTGAGAAATATTTGCCATGCGAATTTAGCCCTACCCCATTCCTTAGAAAATAGAACCCGGGGTCCTACTTTAACATCCTAGGTGGATTTTCTTATTAAATAATAATACTAAGTGTTGCACCTTTGCTGCCGTGTTTCCACGTCCACTATCCTTTAAACAATGGGGCTTTGTAATAGTACTTTGCCTGATCACAGTTTCAGGTCGTGCTGAGACTATTACACTTTCCGAAAAAAGCTTTACTCAACTTCCCTTACAGCCCTACTTTTCTGCCTGGGAAGATCTAACTGGTAAGACTAACGTTCAAGGGGTTATTCAACATCCAGAATCCTTTTCTCCTTTAAACAACCTGTCTTATTCATCTCCCACAAGTGTGTATTGGCTGAAGGTTAACCTGTCCTATTCTGGGGCTATAGACCCATCCATGGTGCTACGGTTTAACCATCTCACTTTCGTAGATGCCTATCTGTACAATGCAGGCCAACTAATTTGGCATCACCAGGCTGGAGCCTTCCGGCCCCGCTCTCAACTGGAGCCAGGCGATAGTCGCTTTCATTTTCGGCTACCACTGCAGGCTGGGCAAACCTATACATTACTACTTCGTGTCAATCACACAAAAGGTTATCGCCCCTTTTTTGATTTTACCTTACAAGACCAGGAGCAGTTTATGGAGGATACCCACACCCGCGAGCGGGCAGATACCTGGTCTCAGGGAGCCGTAGCTATTTTCCTGATCTATACCCTGATTTCCTGGTGGGTTAGCCGCTACCGACCCTACCTTTGGCTAGGGTTGTTCATTGCAGGCGTTAGCCTGTATGGCCTTTGCTCGGGGCGATATTTTATTGACTGGTTTTTGCCAGAAAACCCAACTACAGGTTGGCTCTTTAATGGTCCTTTCCTACACCTGGGACTTTTAGGATTTTATTTATTGATCGTTGATTTCTGGCAGCTGCCGAAGTATAATCCCACCATTTACCGTTTTGGCCAGCTTTGCATTGCTGCTTTACTATTGGTTTCAACCAGTGGTGTGTGTATCAATTATTTTACCGGCAATTTTAATCTTGCCAATACCATCAACCTTTGGGCTTTTGTTTTTCCATTTACGTTTGTTGTTTTCCTGATTGCTTGTTGCTATCGTAGGCTAGACAGAGCCCAGAAGTACTTGTATTATGGTATTGTACTATTTGTAGCAGCAGGCCTCTTTGTCACCTTAAGTTCAGCTATCATTAAAGAGCGGGCGCTGTTGATAGCGCCTTATGTATCTAACTTTACCTCGTTGGCCATATTCCTACTCTTTTCCACGGGACTGAAAGAGGCCCTGCGCCAACACGAGATCGACAAGCTGGCTGTATTACATCAACTAACACAGTTGCAGAAGGAACAAAACATTTTATTAGAAAATAAGGTAACTGAACGAACAGAAGCGTTATTTCAATCTAACCAGCTGCTTCAAGAGCAGGCCGACTTGCTGGCTAAGCGCAATGCCACCATTGAAACACTGATCAATGAATTGAGCCACCGCGTGAAAAACAACCTCCAGCTGCTGTACAGCCTAAACAGCCTGCAGCTGCCCCATGTAAGCGATGCAACGGCCAGCCATATGCTTAAAAGTAACCTAGCCCGTATAAAAGCCATGATGCTTGTCAACCAAAAGCTAGATTACATTGAGGACACTAGCCAAGTAAGCCTGGCCTCCCTGGTTATAGAGCTAACCAGACATCTGCAGGACATTTATGACCGGCCCAGGAGAGTAAAACTGCAGCAAAACATTGCCTCCGCTATTGAGCTGCCTTCCCACCAAGTGTTATCACTGGGATTGATTCTGACAGAAATGCTCACAAACTCTTATAAGTACGCATTTCCTAACATTTCGGACCCCTGTATTTCTATTTCCATTTCTCTGTCAGCTACTGGCCATATTCAATTAGTATATGCTGATAACGGTATTGGGATTCAACCTAAAGAAACAACACACGCTTCTTCCATGGGGTTATCGCTGATCAAAGACCTAACCCGACAACTCAATGGAAACGTATGTACAAATGGAGAACACGGATTGGCTTATACAATTGCAATACCGGCTTAAGCATTGCCATAAAACAAGATGCAGTAAGTTTACATCACGATCCTGCATAATATTTAAAATTCCTACCGGTGACACTACGAATATTAATTGTTGAAGACGAAATCATCATTGCCCGGTTTATTGAGCAACAACTAAAGACCAACTTTTCCTGTACCACTCAGATTGCCTTGTCTGCTAAGGAAGCACAAGTGGCTATGGAAAACTTTCAACCACATTTGTTGCTTTGCGATATTCACCTGGAGGAAGAATTAACCGGTATTACGTTGGTAACCGAACTACGCCAGCAGTATTACTTTGAGGTGATCTACATTACCTCCTACCAAAGTCGCCCCATCATTGAAAAAGCATCTGCAACTAACCCAGCCAACTACCTGATCAAACCAATTGATGAAGCGCAGTTATATGCGGGTATACAACTAGTGCTCCCCAAGATTCAAAACCAACCACAGTCAGGTAAAAAACCAGAAGCCCCTGATGCATTACTGAACGAAACAGAACTGCGTATATTGCAACTAATCAGGGAACAAAAAACGACTAAAGAAATTGCAGCCGATTTGCACCTTAGCCCCTACACCATAAAAAACCACCGCCACAAGATCTGTCGAAAGTTGGAATTGAAAGATGAAAATAATGCCTTATTGCGCTGGGCATTAGAGAACAATTACCCTGCTGGTAATTGATTTGAAAAAAAGTTAAGTGCAAGAGCTTTGCAGCGCCAAAGGGACTTTGTTTAAAATACTTAAACAAAGCTAAGACTTACGGATCACACTTACCTGTAAAGATCATTTGCCTTTTAGCACCTTTACACTCTAAGCTACTTATGTTTTATATCAAGGGATTGAAGTGTGCTACAAAACAGTTGCATTTGATTAATACGAATATTGCCCATTTTATGATTAAACAATCGGGATTTGAAATCCAAACGTACTACCCTCACCAAAAACACTTTTTACCCAAACCTTCCCACCCATTGCCTCCACAAACTCTTTACAAATAGCCAGGCCAATGCCGGAGCTTTTGGCATCTGACCGGCCAGGCACTTGAAAATAGCGCTCAAAAATGCGTTTCAGGTATTTCTCTTCGATTCCAGGTCCATTATCTTTAACAGAAAAGGTAATCATTCCATCCGCAGCCATTACAGCTACAATGATTCTACTTTCAGCTGGTGAATACTTGATAGCATTCGTCAAAAAATTATTCAACACCCATGTGATCTTATCGCCGTCTGCATAGCAGGCTGGCAAGTCATCTCCCAGCTCTTTAAATATTTCTACTTTTTTTTCCTTTGCCGACGTTGCTATTGCCTGTATGGAACCTTTAACTATAGCATCTGGCTGAATCATTTGCACATGTAGTTTTATTTTACCCGCTTCTACCTGCGACATATTTAGCAACTCACTTAAAATACGTAGCATCCGTTGGTTATCAGCTTTCAGATTTTGAATCAACTCTTTTTGCTCTTTTGATATAGCACCCACCCGCTCATCTTCTAATAGTTTTAAACTAAAGTCTGAAGAAGCCAATGGTGTTTTTAGCTCATGGGAAACAGTAGCAATAAAATTAGTTTTAGCCGCATCAAGCTCTTTGAACGTAGTAATGTTTTTCAAAATGATCACTTTACTAGAAGAACCTTCCTGTACTACGTCGACCGTTTCTTTGGTATAATAGTTCTCTCTATTGTCAACCACAATTTTAAAGGGCGTATTCCCTTTGTCTTCCAGTAGATACCGAAATAAATCATTACGCATACGTACGTTTGCCGCATCCTTACCAACAACATCTTTTGCTTCTAATCCCAGCAATTGTAAGGCTTGATTATTGGCAAAAAGAATAATATTGTTTTTATCAATACCTATACTGGCATCTCTCAAACTATTGATAACGGCTTCTGCCCTGGTTTTCTCAAATATGAGTTTGTTCAGGTTGCTGCTTTCAAAATATTCCAGGCGTTCAGCCATTTCATTGAAAGCATTAGCCAACTCACCAAATTCGTCTTTTGATTCTATATGAATGCGATGCTTATAATTCTTTTGAGCAATTTCTTTGATCGCCTCAGTAAATCGGCGAATAGGATCGGTAATGATGCCAGGAAAATTTATAACAAACGTAAAGCTCACCAGAAAAATGATAGATACGATTGTTATTTGGTAGGTCATTGCTTTTTGAATAGCTGCCGCAGCTTCATCACTTTTACGGTCAATGGCAACCATATTCAAACGAAGAATTTCCTGTAACCCAAAACGAATTGTTTTAACAATTGAATCATTACTATACCTCAATCTTTCAAACTCACGTCTTAGTCGTAGCGTAGCTTCAGGCTCACCAAGTTCTGTAATATTTGCTTCTTGTTTTTTTAATAGTAAATCAAACGTGTCCAGGTAGTTAATCTTTCCCTTTTCGATACTATCCAAGGCTACCTGCATTTGCAAAGCAAACTGAAGTGACTCGTAATTGGCTTTAAGGATGTTCTTGGACTGGGATTGAAGCTTAACCAAATAGTAAATACTAAAGCCCCCAGAGAGGAGGACTAAGAGGAAAAGGAAGATGGTACCTGCGCGAATTTTATTTTTTACACTGCTGGTCATTATGATAATATAACGAGGTCAACATCGTTTTTTGAAAGGGTTTTCAACAACTGGTTAAAAACATTTGTCTTTAGTATGATCTGCCATAATTTAAGGTGGGGCTTACCTATACAAACCGTTGTGATATTTTTTCTTCAATGGTTTGAATAATAGCTTCGGCAATATGCTCACCTTTTTTTTGAATGATCTCTGCACCCAATTCGGTTGCATTCTTAAAGTTATTAATTAAATGGCGTTGTTTGTCCAAGGGAATTTTGTCGTGAGCCTCTCTTGCTGTTTGTACATAAAGCACGCACCACTGACTGTTGTAGTAGGAGGCTAATCGTGCGGTTTTACGAATAATACGTTGTGCCATTTCATGATTACTGGAAATACAGGCCAAAAAGCGCTCATGACGGAAGGGATTTTTCTGGTAGGTAATGGAGTAATCCACTTTTCGTTCAACCTGGCCCGCCACTTCTTTTAATGCGAGTTCACGAAGCTGTAAAATCTTATCGGGTTGAAAAAAATTAGTAAGCGCTTGTTGAATTTTAGTCGAATCGTAAATCTTCCCTTCCCGAAGCCTTCTTATCAATTCATCTGCCGGCAAATCAATATTTACTACTTCATCTGCTACCTGTAAGATCTTGTCCGGTACACGCTCCTGTACTTCAACCCCGGTGATCTGTTTTACCTCTTCATTAATGCTTTCAATGTGCTGAATGTTTACAGCGCTGATAACATTAATACCGGCGGCTAATACCTCTAATACATCCTGCCAGCGTTTTTCATTTTTAGAGCCGGGTATATTGGTATGTGCTAATTCATCTATCAATACAATATCGGGGCGCGTCAATAAGATAGCTTGTACATCTAGTTCTTCTAGTTTTTTCCCTTTATAAAATACTTCTCGTCTGGGTATAGCCGGCAGTCCTTCTACCAAAGCAGCTGTTTCCAAACGTTCATGGGTTTCTATGTATCCAATGCGAACGTCTACACCGCTTTTTAGTAGCTGGTGTGCTTCCTGCAACATCCGGTAGGATTTGCCCACACCTGCACTCATGCCGATATATACCTTGAGCTTGCCTTTGTTGTTCTCGGCTTGTTGCACGCGCTGCAACCACTCTTCGGGTGTATACTTTTTTTCTAACATTAAAAGGAAATAGCTGTTGAAAATGTAATTGCATTATTACTGCTCACCTGTGTTCCTTCTTTTTCAAAGATATTGTCTTTGCTTTTGAGGAATCTTCCTTCCATTCGGATGGCCACATTTTTCATAGGCAGATAATCTACATTCACAGAATAGCCAACAGTTTTAAATCCATTTGGGGTGCCGGTGCTGATGATTACTCCATCTTTATCACTATAATATTCGCCGCGTGCGGCTATAGCGCATTTTTCATTTGGTGTAAAACGCAGGATACCTACTGGGGTAAACCAATCTGATTTTTGATTGCCATCTTTTTCCTTTTGCTCTTTGCCATAGTCAAAACCTGCAATGAGACCTATTTTGTTTGTGAACTGCATGATAGCAAATACATCATGAAAATAACGCCACTTGCGGTCAACATCGGGCTTGTCTGTTCCAAAGAATGTGCTGTAGTTAATTAATATTTTTTCAGAAGGTTTGAATTGTACTTGCGTACCCCAGCTCATTAAAGAATTACTATCCACCCGTTGAATACGTTGCCAGCCATTTAACGCTAATGCACTTACCAGCCACTTACCATTATTAGATATGTAAGTCAACTTGGCACCTGTTTCATAATATGGCGAGTTGTCGGCAGCCATGCTGCGAGTGAGTGTCCAGCAACTGGGTGCATGTGCGGACTCCCAACCTATGTGTGAAGGCATGATTCCGATATCAAACCAAAGGTTACGGATGTTACTTAGTTTGTAGCCCGCATCCGCTTCATAGATGTTTTTTAAAACGCCAGGCTCTGCGGCATAATTGGCGTTCATATAGGTGCCAGCAGCTAATGTCAGATTAGCCCTTACTCTTTCGGTTGTATAGCTGCCTTTTAAAAAAGCCAGGTTTATATTGAACTCATTGTGCCGGTTATGACTATAAATGAAGGCCGGCCGTTGATGGTTTGCCGGCTTATTGAAATCATAACTATAATAGCCTTCCACAAGTCCACTAATTGTAAGTGGATTTGTGCTTTTATCTTTAGTTACTACTGTTGTGTCTTGTGCAGTACTTGTCATTGCTAGAACAATAGCTGCAGCTGTTAGTTTTATTTTCATTGTTTCTATATCATCCATTTAAAACTTAGTGCCATTCTTTAATTCATCTAATGCTATGTTGAGTTTCAGCACATTGATCACATCTGGCCCAATGGGATTTTTCTTTATGTGCTGGTCAACCAAAGCGGCTATTTTATCTTCTTGAAGGCCACGCGCCTTGGCCACGCGCTTTACCTGAATATAGGCTGACGCAGGAGAAATATTAGGATCGAGACCGCTTCCTGAAGCCGTTACCATTTCTGCAGGAATTTGCTCTTTTGTAACACTTGGATTGTGTACCAAAAAAGTATCAATCCTATCTTGTACCATCTTTATATAGTCGGTATTGGAAGGGCCTTTGTTAGAACCAGCAGATCCGGTGGCATTGTAGTCAACAGCAGAGGGGCGCCCCCAGAAATAGCGATCTTCTGTAAACTTTTGACCAATGTTGGCATAGCCAACCACTTTTTCATTTACACGTAATTTTTCTCCGCCACCATTGCCGGGCGTTAGTTTACCCACACTGGCAACAAGCAGAAAGTAAATGCCGCAGCAAAGCACCAGCATTACCAGGGTTAATTTTATAGAGGGCAATAAATACTTTTTCATACAATTCAATTCACTTGTTTTATAAGAATAATCCAATGATCAGGTCAATCAATTTGATACCAATAAAGGGAACAATCACGCCACCAACGCCATAGATCAACAGGTTTCGCCTAAGCAAGGCTGAAGCGCCAATAGGTTTGTAGGCAACACCTCGTAAAGCCAACGGGATCAACAGTGGTATTATCATCGCATTAAAAATGACGGCTGATAGAATGGCACTTTCCGGACTGTGCAAGTTCATAATGTTCAAACCTTGCAGAGCTGGTATAGAAGCCACAAACAAAGCGGGTACAATTGCAAAGTATTTGGCCACATCATTGGCAATGGAGAAGGTGGTTAACGTACCCCTGGTGATCAGCAACTGCTTTCCTATTTCCACTACCTCAATCAATTTAGTTGGGTCATTATCTAAATCTACCATGTTGCTAGCTTCTTTCGCAGCCTGTGTACCACTGTTCATTGCTACCCCTACATCGGCCTGCGCCAGAGCAGGTGCATCATTGGTACCATCACCCATCATAGCTACTAGTTTGCCACCTTGCTGTTCCTTGCGTATGTAATTCATTTTATCCTCCGGCTTGGCTTCTGCAATGAAGTCATCTACGCCTGCTTTGTCAGCAATATATTTAGCTGTTAATGGATTATCACCGGTAACCATAACGGTTTTTACACCCATCTTGCGCAAACGCTCAAACCGCTCTTGTATACCAGGTTTAATAATATCCTGCAGTTCAATAACGCCTTGCACCTTTTTATTCATAGCAACCACTAACGGCGTACCACCGTTTTCGGCAATTAGTTTAACCCGGTTCTCTATTTTCTGCGGAAAATCATTACCTGCCTTTAAGCACATATTTTTAATGGTATCATAGGCCCCTTTTCTTATTTTACTTCCATCAGGCACATCTACCCCACTACACCTGGTTTCGGCTGTAAATTGAACAAAGTGCATGGACTCCTGCTTTGATTTTGAAATGCCTTTACTAGAAGCCAGCTCAATAATTGACTTACCTTCTGGTGTATCATCGGCCAATGAGCTTAAAGCTGCCATTTCAATAAAGTCGGTTTCTTCTACGCCATTTGCCGGGTAAAAATGAGTAGCCTTACGGTTCCCAATAGTAATTGTACCCGTTTTATCTAACAGCAAGGTATCCACGTCGCCAGCCGTTTCAACTGCCTTACCACTTTTAGCAATCACATTAGCGCGTAAGGCCCGGTCCATACCGGCAATACCAATGGCGCTTAGTAAGCCACCAATAGTGGTGGGAATCAAACAAACAAATAAAGAGATAAAAGCAGCTATGGTAATTGGCGTGTTAGCATAATCGGCAAACGGCTTCAAGGTGACACATACAATAATGAAGACCAGTGTAAAGGCCGCCAGAAGAATAGTGAGAGCAATCTCATTTGGTGTTTTTTGCCGGTTAGCGCCTTCTACCAAGGCAATCATTTTATCTAAGAAGGTTTCACCGGGTTGCGTGGTCACCTTTACCACAATCTTGTCGGATAAGACCTTTGTACCCCCGGTTACAGAGGATTTATCACCACCAGCTTCCCGGATCACAGGCGCTGACTCACCTGTAATGGCACTTTCATCAATTGTTGCGATTCCTTTTACAATCTCACCATCCATAGGAATGATATCGCCGGCTTCACACACAAACAAATCTTCCAATTGTAACTCGGAAGAATGAACCTCTCTTACTTCATCCACATACATTTCCCCAACTGGAAAGATCTTTTTAGCGGGTGTATCCTGGCGGGTTTTTCGTAAGGAATCGGCCTGCGCTTTACCTCTCGCTTCAGCTATGGCTTCAGCAAAATTGGCAAACAACACCGTTAGGAATAAAACTACAAATACAGCTATATTGTACCAAAGCGGGCCTTCCGAAATATCCCCCGTGGCTAAACTATAAATTACTACTAGCAACATTACAACAGTACCTAATTCGACGGTAAACATCACTGGGTTCTTTACCATCAATCGAGGATTGAGTTTAATGAAGGATTGCTTGAGCGCAGTTTTTACCAGTGCAGGCTCAAACAAACGATACGTTTTTCTTCTATGAATTGACATAATTAGTTCGGATTTAATAAAGTGAGAAATATTCAGCCAATGGTCCCAAGGTTAGTGCCGGGAAGAAGGCTAAGGCAGCAATAATGGCAATCACGGCAAAGGTCATCAGGCCAAATGTGTAGCTGTCCGACTTTAAAGTGCCAGCACTTTCCGGAATGTATTTTTTCTGTGCCAGCAAGCCTGCAATGGCAATAGGACCAATGATAGGTAGGTAGCGTCCTAGGATGAGCGCAAAGCCACAGGTTACATTCCAGAAAACATTGTTATCTCCCAAGCCTTCAAAGCCACTACCATTGTTAGCAGCACTGGATGTGTACTCATAGAGCATTTCACTAAAGCCATGATAACCTGGATTATTCAGCCAACTGGCCGGCTTAACCGCCCAATTCGCTTCCGGATTATGCACCAACACATATGATGACAGGGCTGTAAATGCCAGGATAATTAATGGATGCAGCAACGCAATGATGGAGGCTATTTTCATTTCCTTCGCCTCAATCTTACGACCTAAAAATTCTGGCGTCCGGCCTACCATCAGACCTGAAATGAATACGGCGATGATGAGAAAAATAAAATAGTTGAGAATACCTACGCCACATCCGCCATAAAAGGAGTTTATCATCATTCCTAACAATAGCATAGCGCCGGTTAATGGCATGGTACTGTCATGCATGGAGTTAACAGAGCCGGTAGATATAATCGTCGTAACCGTACTCCAATAGCCAGAGATGGCGGGACCAAACCGCACTTCTTTACCTTCCATGGCACCGGTAGGCTGAAGCACGCCCATTTTTGCAATGGCTGGACTGCCTCCTATTTCTGAAACCATTGTAGGTATGAGCAGACAAAGAAAGCCTACTGTCATGACACCAAAAATTACATAAGCCAGCTTGCGGCGTTGCAAATAAAAGCCAAGAGCAAAAACCAGTGCAATGGGAATAAGCACCTGTGCCACCAGCTCAACAGTATTCGTCAGGTAATTGGGGTTTTCAAGAGGATGTGCGGAATTAGCCCCAAACCAGCCACCACCATTTGTGCCCAGGTGTTTAATAGCAATCATGCCAGCAGCAGGCCCACGGCTTACTTGTACACTATCACCTTGCAGCGTTACAATACTGTCTTTTCCTTCTGCAGAAGTAGGTGTGCCATTAAAAGCCAGGATAACAGCTATTACAAAAGCAATAGGCAATAAGAGTCGCGTAATCGATTGTACAAAGAACACCCAAAAGTTGCCTAACTTATCAGTTACTTTATCGCGCAAGGCCTTAAATAAAATGAATACAACAGCAATACCGGTAGCTGCCGAAACAAATTGAAAAAAGGCAATGGCTGCTATCTGTGTGAGGTATGTAACGCCAGTCTCACCAGAGTAATGTTGCAGGTTGCAGTTAACAATAAATGAGATGACAGTGTTAAATGCCAGATCTGGAGTCATGGAAGGGTTGCCGTCTGGGTTTAAAAACAGGGATCCCTGTGTGATCAATAGCACAAAGCCATAAATAAACCAAACCAGGTTTATGGTCAGCATGGCCTTCAGATGCTGCTTCCAGTTCATTTCATCATTGGGATCTATACTGCAGAAGCGATAAATAGCACTCTCTAAAGGAGCCATAAAATCCCATATCGACTTTTCACCACGCAACCACCGTGCAATAGCTTTTCCTAGCGGAATAGCTAATATCAAAGTGAAGCCGTAAGTAAGAAATACACCAATCAATTCTTTGTTCATAATGGTTCGTCTTTAAAATTTTTCAGGTTTTATCAGCACATAACAGAGGTAGATAAATACCAGAATGGAGAGAATAAATAAAGCGGTCATCATAGCATTATATTTTTTCAAAAAAGTCAATCGATTTATAAAACAACCAGAAGCAAATCAGTCCTACGAGTAGTAATAAAAACGCCAGTAACATATTGTATTTTTCCAACTATACAGGAATACTGTACCGGAGAAATGTATAGACATGCCAACCCTGAAAAGATGGAGTACAGTAGCGGCTTTGATAGAAATAAATTATTATTCTGCAAAATGCGCGTCATAAAAAAACCCTTTCAAAATGAAAGGGTCTATTCCAAAATGAAAGGGTTTGTTTATTTGGGAAGCTCATATTCGTCCAGCTTTCGATATAGGGTTACCAAACCAATACCTAAGATTTTAGCCGCCTGTGTTTTATTACCATTTGTATAAGCTAATATCTTTTGGATATGCTGTTTCTCAACTGCGGCTAATGATACCGGGCTTAGCACATCGGTACGGTGTTGCAATTCATAAGGCAGGTGCATTGGCAATATCTGGCTTTCATCCGTTAATATAACAGCACGCTGCATCACATTTCGCAATTCACGGATATTGCCTTTCCATGAATATGATTTCAATAATTGTATAGCCTCTTTGCTTAAAAGTAATTGCTTGCCCTCTTGTTGACTAAATTGTTTGAGGAAAACCTGGCTCAATGTTTCTATATCTTCCAGACGTTCCCTCAATGGGGGGAGTTGAATGGTAAAGGCGTTCAGTCTGTAATACAGGTCTTCCCTAAAATGTCCTGTTTCTATTTCTTTTTCTAAGCTCCTGTTTGTTGCCGCAATGATGCGTACGTTTACCTTCGAAACCCGAGTATCGCCTAATTTAATATACTCTCCATTTTCCAGTACGCGTAGCAACTTAGCTTGTAAATCCGGATGCAATTCACCAATTTCATCCAGGAACAAGGTACCACCATCAGCCATTTCAATAAGGCCTTTTTTATCCTTACTGGCACCGGTAAAAGCACCGGCCCTGTGACCAAACAACTCACTTTCTAATAAATCTTTTGCAAAAGCACTACAATTTAGAGCTATATAGGGATGGTCTTTTCGTTTGCTGGCTACATGAATTGCATTAGCAAACACCTCTTTTCCTGTACCGGTTTCACCTAACAATAACACAGTAGCATCGGTTGGTGCTATTCTCTTTGCCAATGAAACTGCCTGCTGGATACTTTTACTTTCTGCAGCTATCGAATCAAATGAAATGACAGATGGGGTATTTATTTTAACAGCGGCTTTTTTCTGAGCAATCACTTTTCCCATAGCTTGGGAAAGGAGCGGAAGTATGCGGTCATTATCATTGCCTTTTGTGATGTAGTCAAACGCACCATTTTTAATGGCCTGCACCCCATCTATAATATTGCCAAAAGCCGTCAGGAGTATAACCTCAGATAAAGGAGAAAGTTTTTTTACTTCTTTGATAAACTCAACGCCATTACCATCAGGCAGTTTTACATCGCAGAGGAGAATGTCGACGTCTTTCCTTTTTACTATTCCTAAACCCTCTTTTAATGACCCTGCCTGTTCAACCTTATAGCCTTCTAAACCGATAATCCGACTTAAGAGTTTTCTTAGTTGCTCCTCGTCATCTATAATAAGAATACTGCCTTGCATAATAGAACAAAGCTAATATTTCAATTAAAATGACACCTTACTATTACAACTTGAAGCAATAAGCCAATTTACTGACAGAAACCAATAGCTACTTTCATTAATTCCGCATACAAAGTAGATTGCTGTAACAGCATCATACAAAGTGTAACGAACCCTTTAAAAAATAGCCACAAGCTTACAAGTTTTCCTACACCATTTTTGATACAACCAAGTAGCCCAAACATGGAAGCAAGGCGTACATTCACCTTGCATTTTTGTTATAATCATAAGACACTCCTTATGTCTTTTAGTGAACAAAACTTTGGCTTAGCACTTTTACACTTCACACAAACTAGAGAAAGTACAATCACAGTTAACGTATTTGCCCTTTACAAAAAACTATTTAGAGCCTTTGTATTGTTCATCTGAAACTTTTTCCATCCAATCCACCACTTTTCCGTTTAGATTTTCCTGAATGGCGATATGTGTCATACCATTAGTTGCAGTGGCACCATGCCAATGCCTTTCGTTGGGCTCAAACCATACAACATCGCCAGGATGCACTTCTTCAACAGTACTTCCCTCCTTTTGCACCCAGCCACAACCAGCTGTTATAATAAGCGTTTGTCCCAGCGGATGCGTATGCCATGCGGTTCTAGCTCCCGGCTCAAAAGTTACACTTGCTGCAGCTCCACGTCTTGCATCGTTTGGTGCAAATAAAGGATCAATACGTACAGCACCAGTAAACCAATCTTCTGGTCCTTTTGAGGAAGGCTGTGAACCGATTCTTGTTATTTCCATTATTATCTTTTTTGTCTTTTCACCAATTCTATTGTTTTAAAGAGGCCATATCTATAACAAATCGATATTTTACATCGCCTTTCAGTAAACGTTCATACGCTTCATTGATCTGCTGAATGTTGATCATTTCTATATCAGAAACAATATTGTGTTTACCACAAAAATCCAGCATCTCCTGTGTTTCAGCGATACCGCCGATCATAGAACCAGCAAAGTTTCTGCGATAAGGAATGAGGCTGAAAGCCGCCACTGGCAGGGGATGTTCCGGTGCACCTACCAATGCCAGGGAACCATCTACTCGCAATAGACTTAGGTAGGCGTTGATATCGTGCTGCGCAGAAACGGCATCTAATACAAAGTGCAGCTTACCTGCGTAACGCGCCATTTGCTCATCATCTTTTGACAGCACCACATCATCAGCTCCCAAGCGCTTTGCATCCTCAACCTTTGAAGGAGAGGTCGTAAATACAATTACTTCCGCACCCAAAGCCTTTGCCAGTTTAACACCCATGTGCCCTAAGCCACCTAAACCAACAACACCTACTTTCTTACCGGGCCCTACCTTCCAATGCTTGAGTGGTGAATAGGTAGTGATGCCCGCACATAATAACGGTGCTGTTGCAGCCAGGTCAAGGTTTTCAGGTACTCGTAGAACAAAAGCTTCATCTACTACAATGCTCTCTGAATAACCGCCAAAGGTTTGTGTACCCAATAATTTATCGGGCGAATTATATGTTCCAGTATTGCCGGCTTCGCAATATTGTTCCAAACCTTCCTTACAGTAATCGCACTGGCGGCAGCTGTCAACCATACAGCCTACTGCGGCCAGATCTCCTACTTTAAACTTCTTTACATGATCACCTACATTTACAATTTTGCCAACGATTTCATGTCCGGGCACACAAGGATAAATTGTACTGTGCCATTCGTTTCGTGCAGTATGAAGGTCAGAGTGACAAACACCACAATACAATATCTCTATTTCTACATCATGCGGTGTGGGTTTTCTTCGCTTGATAGTTAACTGGTCTAATGGTGCCGTTGCTGCCTCTGTACCAAATGCCTTTACATCCTTTGCCTTGATGGTTGTTGCGCCTTCTGTTGTTGGTCTTACTGCTTCCATATGAATGAGTTTTTTATTGCTGATTAAGAGTTATTAATTTATCTATTTTTTCATAGCTGGTAACTGTTGAACGTAGCACCCTTTGCAAGAAATCTCTTACGAGTGCAATCATCGTGTTGTTTTGTTTTCCATTATGTATTGCAATACGTTTTGATCAGTTTACTTTAACGCGCTATTTACCAGAATCTTGATGTCCTTTACTTCCACTACGTTTTTTTCGTAACCATTTTGTGCCGCATAAATCATTGCCTGCCCTACCTGGCGTAACGTGCTTGTCGCATTTGGTAACACAATTTTGAAAACAGGATAGAGACGTGATAGGAATTTGTTCATCTTGGAAACATTTTTTTGTCCCTCGGTAAATTTCATAGCACCCGGACGGAACGCAATCACCTGCTTGAACGGCAGTTTCATCAAATCATTTTCGGTTTTACCTTTGACACGTGCCCACATTAACCTCCCCTTTTCGCTGCTATTGGTACCAGCGCCACTCACATAAGCGAATGTCATTTGAGGCTTGGGGCCAACGGCTTTGGCGAACGTAAGCGTCGTGTCATAGGTAATGCGGGTGTATTCCGGTTCTTTCATACCTACGCTACTCACCCCTGCACAGAAAAAACAAGCATCATAACCGTTCAATGTTTTATCCCCCTCCTTCAGCAACAAGAAATCTGCCACGATGTATTCCTTTAGTTTGGGATGAGTCATGCCTGTGGATTTTCGGCTAACACTTAACACTTCCTTTATTTGTGGGTTTCCCAAACATTCCTGCAAAACCCCTTCACCTACCATACCAGTTGCTCCTGTTACAATGACTTTCATATACATTTTTTTACTGGATAAATTTATAAGTTATAGTGTTTGCTGGGCGAAGAAGCGGCCCCTTGTTTCTTTGGATTTTGTTATTGCTTTGGTATCCACTCATCAGTTGCCCATATATTATTTATTTACTCTGATTCAAAAATAACCGTTACACTTCCGGAACCCACGGCAGCAGCAAGTCCAGAAGGGTCATCAATACGCCCAAGCCTAGTGTAATTATAGGAGGTAGAAAATGTTTTATAAAAGAGTACCAGCGTCGAAGAACCGTATAGCATCAAATCACCCGCTTGAATAGTTCCGGGATTGGAAGCGTTGGTTGAGAGACTACGGGATAAATCAACATACTTCTCATTTCCATTCAGCTCAACCATACTAACGGTCATTGGTAGCTGGGCTTTGAATGCAGCTGCAGTGGCATTGTCGTACAGCGTTGCAGTGAACGTGCTGGTTCCAATTTTTATTTTCATTTTACCTCCCGCCGGGTTTGTGTTATTATTACCATTTCCGGCGATGGCAACATCACCGTTCTTATCACATGATGCACAACTGGTGATAAGTGAGAATGCACTGAAAACAAGCAAGAGTATTCTTTTCATAAAACTCGTTTTAGAATGTTGCCGCATCGATCACATAACGGTAACGCGCTTGTTTGTTCACCACTTTTTCCCATGCATCGTTAATTTCTTCAGCCTTGATGATTTGTATTTGCGGATGAATTTTATTTTTAGCACAATAGTCCATCACTTCTTGTGTTTCAGGAATACCACCAATTAGTGAGCCATTGAAATTCACCCGGTTAAAAATCATATTGAAATTGTTAATCGTGAGTTCGCCGTTTATGGGTTGGCCCACTTGTGTAAAATAACCATAAGGCTTTACACAAGAAATATAGTTGGACATATCGTAAGCATAGGGGACGGTAGAAATCATATAGTCCAGCTTGCCGAACCAAGATTTTAATTTGTCTGCTCCATCAACCACGATGACTTCCTTCGCGCCAAAGCCTTTGCAATCACTCACTTTTGAAGAAGAAGTAGTGAACGCATATACTTCAGCACCTTTTGAAACAGCGATTTTAATTGCCATGTGTCCTAAACCGCCAATGCCAACCACGCCTACTTTATCACCTTTTTTAATTTGGTATTGCATCATGGGCGAGTAAGTAGTTATACCCGCACAGAGCAGGGGTGCAGCGTGCTGCAAGTCAATGTTGTCCGGTATCTTAATAGCAAAGTGATCTTTTACTACAATATTGTTTGAGTAGCCCCCTTGCGATATACCTGAGGGTGAGGATTTTTCAGGTGAACCGTAAGTGCCTGTAAATCCCATGGTTTCGCAATGATGTTCTTCACCTTTTTTACAGCTTTCACATTGCATACAACTGTTTACCATACAACCTACGCCGGCTTTATCACCCACTTTAAACTTGGTTACATTTTTACCAACGGCCGTAACAACGCCTGCAATTTCATGGCCCGGCACCTGTGGATATTGTTGTTTTCCCCAATGGCCTCTAATGGTATGTATGTCGGAATGGCAAATGCCGCAGTATTTAATCTCAATTAAAACATCGTTGTCTCCAACTGCCCGGCGTTCAAAATTCCACAGGGCTAATTTTCCGTGTTCGTCTTTTCCAGCATAGCCTTTCGATTTGATATTGTATGCCCTCGTTCCTTGTTCATTTGCCGTTGCCAATAACTGTGCAGGTTTAGCAAGGATAACACCTGCACTCAAAAATGCAGACTGCTGAATAAATCTTCGTCTTGAGTGATCACACGCATGCATGCTGTTGCTGTTTTCCATTTGTAAAGTGTTTACTGGTTATTGTATTCCTGATCAGTTACAGGTTGCAACCATTGCACAATACCTTTTTCGGTATTGGGTACAATGTACAATTGCTGTAGTCCTGTATCTGGGCTGGCGCCATGCCAATGTTCAACATTTGGCGGACATTTCACTACAGCTCCCTTTCGAATCGTTTGCCGGGGCTGTCCTTTTATTTGGTGGTAACCCACACCATCCGTAATAATCAGGATCTGACCGGCCGGGTGTGTATGCCAGTTGCTTCTTGCACCCGGCTCAAAATAAACGTTGCCTACAACAGTATTATATAGACTATCATTGGTCACCAATCCGTAATTCCAGGCCTTACCGGTGAAGTTTTCATCAGGGCCGGCATCTCCTTTTGGGAAGATGCTTTCTGACTCATTATTGCTGGCATTCTTACCTGCTTGCTTATTACAACCTAGGCTTAATAGCGTTGCAAAGGCAAGGGAGGTAATCATGAATCGTTTCATTCAGTTCCGTTTTATGTGTTACCTAATTCCCAATGGCTGCGTTTGCCACAACTTTACCGTTTGCCTGGCTCAGGTGTTCGTTAAAGAAGGCCGTTAGTTTATCAAAGGAAATGATATTGACCCTGTCATATAAATCAACGTGACTGGCATTTGGGATAATCATCAATTCCTTTGGCTCAGCTGCTGCCTTGTAGGCGTCTTCACTAAAATAACGGGAGTGCGCTTTTTCGCCGGCAATCAACAATACTGGTCGGGGTGCAATTTCTTTAATATAGGTCAGCAGCGGCATATTCATGAATGACAGCGCATTAGTAGCAGTCCATGAACCGTTTGAATTGGGCGAATTTGGATGAAAGCCTCGTGGAGTGCGGTAGTAGTTGAAATAATCCACCACAAATTGAGGTTCGTTACCTTCCAATTTTTCAGGTAAAATGCGTGGGCCGGGAGCTGAAGTTCCCTTCTCTGCATCTTTCCAACGTTGCAGCCCCATTTGCTCCAGCATGGTTGTGCGTTGCTCAATGGTCAACTTATCATAGTATCCTTTTGCCATAACGCGTGACATATCATACATGCTGGTGGTAGCAACGGCCTTGATGCGTTTGTCTACAGCGGCAGCGTTCAGCGCCATGCCAGCCCAACCGCAAATACCAATGATACCTATCCGGTTCCTGTCAACAAAAGATTGCAAACCGAGAAAGTCTACTGCTGCACTGAAATCTTCCGTATTGATATCAGGTGATGCTACATTACGTGGCTCACCCCCACTTTCACCTGTGTAAGAGGGGTCGAATGCAAGTGTAACAAAGCCACGCTCGGCCATTGTATTAGCATATAGTCCCGAAGCTTGTTCTTTAACCGCACCAAATGGACCACCAATAGCAAGTGCTGCCAAGGACTCACTGCCACGATTTTTAGGAAGATATAAATCACCCGTTAGGATAATACCATAGCGGTTTTTGAAAGTCACTTTTTGACGACTTACCTTATCACTTAATGAAAATGTATAGTGATCTGTTTGCTCTTTCATACTCATCTTATCTGCTTTTTTTATTTGTGAAAAAGCCTGCCCCAACAATAGAAGGGATGCGGCCATTATGAATGTCAGCTTCTTCATGTCCTGCTATCTTTTAATTGTATTAAATGATTTGTTTTGTTTTTAATCGATGGTCTTAATAAGTTTTGCAGGGATGCCGCCTACAACTGTATTGGCTGGCACATCCTTAGACACTACGGCTCCAGCTGCTACTACTGCATTTTCACCAATGGTAACGCCTGGCAGTATGGTAGCGCCAGCACCGATCCATGCGTTGCGCTTAATTAAAATGGGCTTACAAATAAGGGCTCTTCTATCTGCTGGATCTAAGGGATGATTTTCAGTGATTAGATTCACTTTTGGTCCAATTAGCACCTCATCTTCTATGGTAATTCCACCCATGTCAAGAAAGGAGCAGGCGTGGTTGATAAATACGTTTTTACCGATTTGGATGAACCGGCCGAAATTGGTGTAGAAGGGTGCAAATACGGTCGTGCTTTCATCCAGTTGCGTACCAATAATTTTACTTAACCGTTCCCTTATTTGCTTTACGTCAGTAGATGCATTGAGATCAGCAGACAATGCTATGGTACGGTTGACCACGTCCAATACTTTAAAATATTCCGGATCATCTAATCGGATGGGCTCACCGGCTTTCATTCTCTTAAAAATGTCTTTATTGCTTTGATGAAAGACATTTTGACTTTTCAATTGATCCATTGTCACTGCATTTGATAACATACCTCAAAGGTATTTTAGCTATTACCCTCACTAGTAATGATTATCAAACCAATGATTAAGAATTTCAAACCTCTTGCGCCCGTAAAGCCTTTGGGTTTGTACCGGTGATGCGTTTGAAGTAGTTGTTGAAATAGGTAGGGTATTCAAAACCCAGTGCATATGCTATATCAGCAATGTTCCAGTCGGTATGTTGCAACAGGGCTTTGGACTCACTAATAATGCGGTCGCTGATATGGGCGGTAGTTGATTTACCAGTCACTTCCTTTACGGCACGGTTCAGGTAATTAACATGCACAGAAAGGCTATTAGCATAGTCCTGGGCCGTTTTTAACTGAAGCGGTCGGTCAGTACCTTCAATAGGAAACTGTCGTTCTAAAAGTTCCAGAAACACAGCCGTAAGTCGGGAAGCGGCGTTTTTGTGTTGATCATAATTATCAGAAGGCTGCAGCTTTAAGGCTTCGTGAATGATCAGGTGGATATAATTGCGAATAAGGTCGTCTTTGTAGGCATAGTCACTCTGTTGCTCCTGTATCATTTTCTGGAAGATGGCATTTAAAAACTCACGCTGCTGGTCTGTTATCTTTAAAACAGGAGTACCCCCAATCTTAAATAACGGTGACTGCAACAGGCTTTCAGAGCGATCACCTGCCTTTAGAAAATCTTCTGAAAAGAGGACTGTGTAGCCTATATAACTGGTGGAAAGGGTTTCCCAGGAATAAGGGATGTGCGGGTTGCCAAAAAACAAAATAGTGCCCTCGGTTTCAAAACTGCGGTCAGCATATTTGATGACACTCTTGCCTGTGGTCAGGCAGATCTTGTAAAAGTCTTTGCGGCTGTAAATGCGGGTAGCAGCTCCATCGCTTTCTATTTGAAACACATTAAAGCCCTTTAGCTTTAACTCATTATTGAAAGAGGAAACCGAACGCACTTGCTTGCTTGCCATTTAGCAAAGTTAAGAAAATCAAATCTGGAAGGCATCATAATGCTTTGTTATAGGCTAATGGCTAAATCTATTATTTTCTGCCTATAATGACCAAGCCAATGTTATGGGCTGCCTTTTACTTTTCTTTTCGATTGTTCAATAGTAGCTTCATCATGATGTCTGTCTGCTCATCATTGCCTAATTTGAAAATATGCTTATCAAAGGCAACAAAGCCATTTTTCTTATAGAAGTTTAGGGCTCTCTGATTTTCTTTCCAAACGCCTAACCACACATAGTCCACTTTTTTATGAATTGCAACCTGAATAGCCTTTTCATAAAGTAGTTGCCCAACTTTTTTCCCATAATATTCCTTGATCACATAGATCCGTTCTATTTCCAGAGCTTTGTCGTCCTGTAATTCAGTTTGAGAGGGTCCAACGTTTAGCTTTAAATAACCAACTACATTTTGATCAGAAATAGCAAAATAGAATTCAGAGTTTGGGTTATTCAGTTCTGCCGTCAACTTTTCATTAGCAAAGCCTTCTACCAAATATTTTCTCATATTCTCCTCTGTATTGTATGCTGAGAAGGTCTCATAAAAGGTTAGCCGCCCAATCTTTTGCAATTGGTCAATATCGATTAGCGTTACTCTTTTTACGACTATATCTTCCATAATTTATAAACGCGATTGATTGTAAGATCACCCCTAACTATTAAGCTTACACCGACAACCATCTTTTTAAAAAAGATTGCAGTTATTTACTATTACGAAACGTTCACCAACCACCCATATACACTTTTAATAGCGCCACCATGGTCATAATTAGCCAAATACTATTAAGCACCCAACTGGCATGCGCCTTTTTAGAAAGGGCATACAGGATCAGGAAGAAACAACCGAAAATATTCATCAGCAAATAGGCTACAGACTGACTCCCAACGATGTTTAGGCTATTTAAACTATATGCGCTTAAAGAGATCGTAGCGCCTGTCCAACCCACCAGCTCCATCTTATATTTTCTTAAAATGACCATGACGCTTAATTTTAAGTACAAAGCACGTACGAATTAACCGGCAAATCAATGCCGGTTTCTCATTGATTAATGCATTTTACACATTAATAGATTCATGGAGCTACAACAGATACAATACTTCCTCACCCTTGCGCAAGAGCTGCATTTTTGGAACAGCGCAGAGAAACTTTTCATTACCCAATCCGCCCTAAGCCGGCAGATAAAAGCGCTGGAGGAAGAATTAGGCATACAGCTATTTGAACGCACCAAACGCACGGTAAAGCTAACCGAGGCTGGTATTTTTCTTAGAGACCAATGGCTTCGCATGATGGATGATATAGACCGTATACACCGGCAAGCCAAGAGTATAAACGAAGGGGTATATGGCACTATCCGCATTGGCTATCCAGGTTCTATATCCTTTGGCTTTTTACCTGAGATAATCAGCAACCTTTCCACAACGCTACCAGATGTACGCATTGAACTCATAGAGCCGACCGATATCAGCTTTGAGCAGCTATTGCTCAACTATAATATGGACATCGCCTTTCGCAGAGATCCGGCCGAGAATCCAGCTCTGCAATCCATTTGTTTATATGCAGAGCACTTCTCATTAGCAGTACCCCATAATCACCATCTGACGCAAAAAAACTTCAAGGGTCTGCAGGATGTAAAGAACGAACGATTTATTCTCTCCGGCCTTCACCATAAAACGCTTTATGTATCCAGTCTGCGGCAGATATTTAGTGATTACAATTTCACACCCGATGTATATATTGAATCAGATTATGGTAGCATTATACTAGGGTTGGTTGCCAAAGGGGTAGGCATATCTGTACTACCGGGCTCCTATGCCTTTAGTGCGCCGCCAGATGTGCGCTTTATACCTCTTCCTCACTCTACCAACCTTTATGTTACCTGGCGAAAAGATGATCACAGTCGGTTGTTACAAAATGTGCTGTTGCTGGTGCAGGAACAGGCAAAGGTGTTTAGTAAAAAGCAGTTGTAGGAGACATTCATAGCATCGAGAGCGCTACCATTGAACAGTCCTACCTATAGACGCAGCCCAACAACCGAGAGGCTAATTTTTTCCGAACACCAATGGTGAGACACGAACTACAGGAAAGGCGGTAACCGAGAGAGATTCAATTATAATTCTTATGTGAATCCATAATATCATTTGCTGCCAGTTGTAACTGGTTTCGGCATCTGCTGTTGCCTAAAAGGAAGAATAAGTACATTTAAACCTCTTCGCTTTGGGAGCATTTTCGGCTCTGTTTATTCCTTTTATTTTATGATTGATGGATGTTCAATGAAGAGAGGAGTAGTATAGGAGGATGGTAGGAGGCGTAGTGAATGTGGAAGGCAGGTAGAGGGCTTTATCTGTGCAGTTGGTACGGACTTACCTACAGAAGAGGTACAGATTAGGTACAGACTAGGTACAGGAGAGGTACAGGCTAGGCACACCCCCAGCCCCTAAAGGGGAGCACCCGCGCACAAGAAGACTCCCGCCGCTAGCGCGGATTGACCACGGAGCATTTATGATATTAGCAGTGGCCTACATGTGTATAAATAAAGGGGGTGAAAGGTTTTGAGGGGGGCCTTTAGTTGGGTAGATTTGCTAAGATAATTAGTAATCAAGACTCAGGGGACAAGATCCAGGAAGCAAGTGGAGGCCTGGATTTCACACCTTGGACTTTACACTTTTAACTCTCCACCATTAACCTGTACTCTTTATGGCAAAACAAGTAGGCCCCGTCTTTATTACCGGCACCATTGATGGCATCATCTTTTATAAGTTAGGAGATACGTATTACCTGCGTAGCAAAGGCGATTATAAAAGCGCTAAGAGGATGCGCAAGGATCCCGGCCTCCAGCGCACGATGGCCAATGCCGAGCGGTTTGGGGTGGCTGCCAGGATGGTGAAGCGGGTGTACTACCGCCAGCTTCCAGGGACCGTGCGCAAACCTGGTTTGTTTGCCAGGCTAACAGGTATGGTAAACCGCTGGATGTACCAGGGCAAGACCAAGGAAGAAGCACAGGAACTGCTGCTGGCCCATTGCCAGAAATTAGCTGCCAAGCCAACGACAATAGAGGCTACGCCTTCTGTACGTACAACTGCACCTGTGTTGCCACCACTGTTTACTTCAGCGCCTGCTACCACAGAAAAGAAAAAGGAGATAACAAAACCAACTTCTCGTGTTAAGCAGGCCCGCTACCTATCCAAATGGAAGGTTAAACGCAATGGGCGCCTGCAAGTACCAAGAAGCGAGGCCATGAATTTATCGCTAAGTAGGTCTGAACAAAAGCTTGACAATAAGGAAAGGACTATTACACAGGTATTAGAAGATCCAAAGCATTTAAGCACAGAATTACCAAAGCACAATCCAAGAGAATAAAGAATCACTTAAATAATTAGTTGATTAGCTGATGTGATAATTAGCTGATGAAAGAGTAGCTGCAAGCCACACGCTGCAAGCTGCAAGCTAACAGCCACGCAGAATAACGAACAAGGAACAAGGAAGGATGAATAATGAGTGATGAGTAAGGAGAGAAGAAATGTTCAATGCTCAATTCTCAACGATCAATACTCAATGGAGAAAGAATTGGAAATTTGGGATTTGGAATTGGGGAATAAAAAGGGCCCCTGGTAGAAACCAAGGGCCGAGCTTATCTGTATTTACTGTTAAGTGGTTAAGGGGTCTCTTTATTGAAGTATGGTTACCGAGCCGGTAATGGGCTGGAATCCATTTTTCAGTGTAATCACATAATAGTAGGTGCCCTGTGGCAGAACTTGTCCGGCCACTTTTCCATCCCAAGACTGTGCGTAACCGGTAGAACGGTAAACACCCTGGCCATAGCGATTGAAGACTTCTACGATGGCGCCGGGGTAATCAGAGAGATTTTGGATCTCCCAGCGGTCGTTAATGCCATCGCCATTGGGCGAGAACGCATTGGGCACTTTTACTGGTAATAATATTTTTACGCTTAGAAAATCACTGGCTTCGCAATTACCATCATTTGCATACAAAGTATACGTTTGGTTGGCATTGGCTACCATTGTTGGTCGAAGTACAGTTGCATTGGATAGTCCAATAGATGGCGTCCAACGGAAGGTGATTGTTGAATCATTCACCTTCGGATTGAAAGTGATAAGCGTTCCTTGAGGAACCACAAAGGAAGGTCCCGCATCTACCACCGGCTGCACCAGTACCACCACTCTCTTTTTAAAGGTATCCGATACGCAACCAATGGTATTGGTTACCGTTAAGGCTACATCAAAATTTCCTGCTTTATTGTATTTCTTTTTAGGATTTTGAACAGCAGAAGTTGTACCATCGGCAAAAGACCAGCTCCACGCTTTCAATGTGCTATTCGGCGCTGTACTTTGATCGGTAAAGCTATTCTCTGCGCCCTGGCATAAGATCTGTGGCGCCACGGCAAATGCCGCAATTGGTTTGTTATAGAAGGAACTAAAGGTCTTGGCAGTGTCTTTGCTACAACCGTATGCTGATGTTACCTTCAATTGAATCTTATAGCTTCCTGCTATTGCATAGATATGTGAAGGATCGGCAACCGTACTTTGCGCACTACCATCGCCAAAGTTCCATTGGTAACTTAATGCGGAATTATCTGAAACAATTGAAGCATTGGTAAACCCTGCTGCACCATTTGGCATACAAACACCCGCAGGTAATACAAAATCAGCCATAGGCAGAGGATGAACCGCAAGCGTTTGTGAAGCGGTATCACTTACGCAAGATTTATCACTAACAGCGACAAGTTTTACTGTGTATGTTTTATCCGTTGTATACGACCTGGTAAATGGACTGTTGTTGGTATACGATATTTCTGGTGAACCCTCGCCCAAGTTCCAGTTCCATTTTACCACACTACCAGAAGTAATGGTAGTTCTATCTGTTAGCGTAGCTACTCCCCCACTACAAATATCTGGCGTTAGTGTGAAAGAAGCTTGTGGTTTAGGATAGACTACAATGGTTTGTGATACTGAATCAACACAACCGCCCGGTGTAGTAAATACAAACCAAATAGTATGCGTGCCTGATCTAGCAACAGATGGACTGAAATTACCAGCCGCATCTGTACCAGCTCCTTTATATACACCAATGCCAGGAACGCCATTGGTTACTGATCCTTTTGCTATGGATACCGTACCCTTCACACTTTCACAAACAGCTGCAAGGGTAGCAAAGCCCAGTTGAGGCTTAATACTAAACGTGGCAGTAATAGTGGTATCGGCACTACAACCATTCACTGAAAGTGCTGACAACCTGATGTTATATGTACCGGGTTTGGTATAGTTATGCGTGGGGTTCGTTTGTGTTGATGTATTTGGGTTCGCGGCCGTTGCATTGGTATCGCTAAAATCCCAGGTATAGGTCATCGATTGGCCATCGCTAATAGTGGCCGCATTTGTAAACGCTGCCAGTCCGGAGGCCGGTAAACAAGCAAGGGGATATTGGAAATCTACTTTCGGTTTAGCATAAACGTTAATCTCCTGAGAAACAGAGTCCGTACATCCACCATTAGTGGCATACACATACCATATTGTATGTTTACCAGCCCCTGCCTGAGAGGGCGTGAATTGTCCGGTGGTGGTTGTAGCGGGTCCTTTATATACCCCATTGCCCGGCACACCATTGGTTACCAAGGCCCTGGCCACTGTAATGGTTCCTGTCTGTGACTCACACACTGGCGACAGTGATGCAAACGTCAAAACAGGACGCACACTAAATGTAGCCTTTACAGTGGTATCCTTTGTACAGCCGTTTATTGTTATCACTTTATAGTTTATAGTATAGCTGCCATAGGCATAGGTATGTGAGGGACTTGCCTGAGAAGAGGTATTTAAATTACCGGCCGATGCATTGGGGTCGCCAAAGTTCCAAGCATTGCTACTAATAGCCTGTCCGTCCGGTACCGTGGTAGTAGAATTAAACTGCACTACCCCATTTACCGGCAGGCAGCCCACGGGATATGTAAAGCTCGGTTTTGGATTTGCAAAAACGGTTATCACCGAACTGGCCGTATCACTGATACAGGTTTTGCTGGATGCAACCGCATGACGAATTGTATACTGCTTATACGTGGGATAGGTTATCGTTTGCGGATTATTGTTAGTTATTGTAACGGGTGTACCGCTTCCCATATCCCAGTACCAGCTATTAATAGCCGGGCCACCTGTTATCGTTGACTGATCATTAGCCACTACACTCCCGCCTTCACAAAGAGACAAGGCTGAAACAGACAAAGCCGCTGTAGGTGGGGCAAATGTGGTAATAGCTATAGCGGTGTCTCCAACACAACCTTCATTTGAAATAGCTTTTAATGTAATAGCGTTACTTCCTGAAGCAGGGAGTTTTACAATTGGGTTTTGCAGATTGGAAGTTGATCCATCCGGGAATGTCCAATTCCATTTACTAATTGCAAAGTCATTGGCGGCGCTATTAGAAGCAGAAAAATAAACAGAGTCTTTTATACAACCCGTATGAGTAAACGAAAATTGGGCATTAGGCGTGTTGCGCACTTTGACCATAAATTTGATCTCTTCGCTCTGGTCGCAACGCTCCAGGCTGGGACTGGTAGAAACTACTGTTATCTCATATTCACCCGTATCCTTGAACTGGTAGCTTTGAGGAAGTTGGAAGCGATAGTAATCGACACCCTTTACCGTAACCGTATCTATTGCTTTAGGGTTGGTGAGTGTAACATCGCTGCTGAGTGAAATGGCATTACCCAGTTTGCTTAATTGCCAAACCATTTTGGTGGGTTGATAGGCCACTCTTACGCCAAGCTGAACAGGTGTGTTAGCACAGGTATACTCGTGCTCTGACTTAGTGGAATCCAATTCATTGTGCAGCGAGCCCATGATACGCAGGTTATTGATCATGGTACCGGCATTATAGGCATAACTTTCCGCATCTCCCAAACCATATGTGACGGCGGTGAAGGCGGAATCACTTTCTGCCCAGCTTTGCGCTTTACCGGCACTCCAACGCTTAATCACTATTGAGTACCCGGGTAGCTTTGGATGTACCATTGTTGTATAACCGGAAGTACTGCCATCAATTTTTAAAGACTGAACACCTGCCGTTGGGATGATAAGGGTTAGATAATTGACTGTAATAATTTCTTTGTTATTGCGGTAAAAGCCAATTTTATTGATACCCTGTTCTAGTGGACTAATAAAAAACATCTCCGGATCGCCATCACGGTTTGCTGCATTAAGACAAGGCGATCCTCCTGTCATAAATTGCCCTACCAATATCGGTTTATCCGCTATAATGTATTCCGGTTTATTACTTTCAAACTGGTAATAACCTCCTGGCAGAAGCGGTCCTAATGTGCCACCCGTACGTGTGACCTTTGTTGTTGGATCTTTTACTACTACCTTAAAGGTATTGGTCATAAATGAGGTAGTAGAAGTGGAATTGGAGGTGGGGGCAGTCAAATAACGTTTTCCCCAAGCCTGGTAGGGGAATAACTGCTGATTATCATTATCACCGCCACCCTGGCCACATGAGGCTGGATTATAGGTACGACTACTACCCGAAAAAACGGCGATGGGATAACATTTTCCGGCAGAATTCGCAATGGAACGAACCTGGGTACCTGTTAACTCATAGCCAGCGGAACCTCCCATATTTGCTCCAATGATCTGGTAGGCCTCCCCTTTATTAAGTGTTGCTGTAAAAGGCTTATTTGCCGGCTTACCATAGCGTGTGGGAACAGAAGGCGTTATTTCTACAACTGTATTATCATCCTTAGCAATCACATACATCCAGGAATAACAATCTGCCGCATAATCCTGCTTACTATTTACTGAGGTATAAGCATAACCCCAGGTATCTACAGGCATCAGCATGGTAGCGCCAGATGATGTATTTCCGTAGATATGTGCATAAGCCACAATGGGTACATCGCTTACAATATGAATGGCTTTATTGGTAAAAGCTCCTTCCCCACCCGTACCACCATAAGACGGTGGAAATGTAAAGAAACGGGCATCAATGGTTCCTGACTTAGGAATAAAATCTGATACAATAACTGTATTTGCAGGTACGGTATAGTTTTTCACCCAAGCGCCTCCCGCCATGCTTACTGTAACATGGGCAGTTTGTTCTGCACTTAAGTAGATCACCATTTCCTGGCTATTCGCAAACAGACTAGTTGGATTTGTAACAGACCATTCCATATACTGATGGTGGCCATAGCCTACCCAGAACTCTTTCCCTTTGTTGGAAAGATCCTGGGCAGTGCTTGCCATTCCAATGAGTACTGAAACCAGTACTGTAAGCCGTTTTATTGTGTTCTTCATAAGGTTAGATTTAACGTACCAGGTTAATGCTACCCTTCTTATTTACCACTGTTCCATCATTTAAAATCAATCTGCACACATACAGATACACTCCCGATGGTTGCAGCTTGCCTTTTTGGGTACCATCCCAAGCACGCTTCTGATCTTTCGATTCATAGATCTTTTCACCCCACTGGTTATACACCATGAACTGCATTTCTTTTATTACATAACCATATACTTGCAACACATCATTCATTCCATCACCATTGGGCGAGAAGCTGTTAGGAATATAGATCTGGTCTACTTGCGCTTTTCCTGTAACGGCTAATGACTGCATGTCTTTACAACCACCTTTGGCTTTCACCGTCAGGGTTACGGATTGTAATGGCATCAGACCTGATACCGTATGTGTTAGACTGTTAGGTGTTGTTGCTTCCCAAGTGTTGCCACCATCTGTAGACACATCATAGGAAGTAGCTCCTTGTACAGCGCTCCACTTAAAGCGAACCATGTTCACACTTGCAGAATCTATGGTAACAACCGGTGTTGCCAGATCGATCAACTGCGTAGCTGTTACTTTTTTGCGGCTGGTGCTTGCACAACCTGTACTAATAGCTTCCACGAAATAATCGGAAGTGCCGTTCACGGTAGTTGTGAAATTGGTACCCGTGCCTACCTGGTTGCCTCCGGTAGCTGCATTGTACCATTTGTAGGTTACTGCAGCAGCAGGGTTCTTAATCGTAAAGGTGACATTGCTACCCTTGCAATTAGAAAGCGTATCTTTTACTACGTCTACTGTTGGACGTGCATTTACCGGCACCTTCTTGGTTGTATCGCCCACACAACCATCCGGAGTTACCAACTTCAATCTTACATTAAAGGTGTCGCTTGTACCATATTGTTTGCTTGTGTTTTGGGTTGCAGCAGAAGTACCATCGCCAAAGGTCCAGTTCCATTGGGTTACGGTTACACCATTTCCACCTGAACCACTGAAGTTGGCTATATCTCCAATACAGTTTGTATAATTTACTGTAAAGTCAGCTTTTGGTGCTTGAACCACCTTCACCGTCAACATCGTCTCCAATGTATTGTTACAGCCTTCAATCTCCGGATGTGAATAGCTAACCGGAATATTATACGTACCTACTTTGCTAAACGTATAATCCTGCGTTAATGTGAATTTGTAATACTTCTTATTGTTAACCACTACTGAATCAATAGCAACAGGGCTTAGCAGGGTAACATCTGTTTTTGGATTTAACTGAGGTACCTGGCTAAATCTCCAAGTGAGTGAAGTAGGTTTCACTGGCACCAGTACCGTTACCTTAAATGGTGAATTGGTACAAGCATATGCACTGGTAGCTCCTGTTGTGCTCAACGTGTTAGTAATAGAAGACAATACATTCAGGTTCTTCACCAATGTACCCAGGTTGTATCCATAACTTTCCTGGTTGCCTTCACCATACACAATACCTGTAAAGGCAGAATCACTCTGCACCCAGCTTTGTCCTGAAGTGCCACCCCACTGCTTCACCACTACTGAGTATCCCGGCAAATTAGGATGCGGATAGGTATGATTGAACGTGTTAGAACCGTCAATGGTTAATGAATTCAAGCCATTGGTTGGGATGACCAACGTGAGATAATTGACATTAATGGCATCCAGATTATTTCTATAAAGACGCGTCTGTTTAACAGCCTGCTCAATTGGGCTTAGGTAGAACAGTTCCGGATCGCCATCTACTAAGGAGCTACTTCCAGGACAAGAGCCGCCTGATGATGCCATATACTGGGCTACCATTACTGGTTTATTAGCTTCGATATAGTCGGCTGTGCCACTTTCAAACTGGTAATAACGATCATTTACCAAACCAAACAGTGTTGTGCCATTTACTTTCACCTCTGTTGCAGGGTCTTTTACCATTACGCGGTAAATACTGGTCTGGAAGTTTTTAGGCGAAGCCGCAATAGAAGTAGGCGCTGTCAGGTAACGCGTACCCCATGCCTGAGATGGGAATACTTGTTGGAAGAGCAGATCTCCCCCATCACCTTTCGATGTACTACATCCTAAACGGGTACGAGAACTTCCGGAGAACACCCCAATAGGGAAACACTTTCCACTTGCGTTAGGCACTGACACAATCTTACTTCCTGTCAGATCAACACCGTCAATACCATTTAAGTTGGCACCCAGTACCTGGTATACTTCTCCTTTATTCAATGTAACTAAAAAAGGTACATCGGCAGGGTGGCCTCCCACAGTTTGATTCGATGGTGTTATTTGTATATAAGTACTGTCGTTATCAGCCACTACAAAGAATGACGAGTAAGTCGGTTTGCCGGTAGCACCTGGATAGCTTTGTCTTGCATTCAAGCTGTAATATTCATAGCCATAAGTGCCTACTGGCAGCAACATGGTAGCGCCAGAGTTTTTAGAAGAATAAATATGCGCATAGGCTACAATTGCCACATCACTCTCAATGCTAATACCTCTATTTGATTTACCTTCTATCAACAGACGGCTATCATAGAAACCTGTTTTAGGCATCCTGTCTGAAGTAATAGCCGTGTTGGCTGGAATGCTATAGGTTTTCATCCAGTCGGTACCATTTACTTTAACCGTAACGGTAGCAGGTTCTGCACCTGTACTTAAGTAAAGCACCATTTCCTGAGCGTTCTGATCTATAAAGTCATAGCTATTAGCATAACCTACCCAGAAGCGTTTACCCGTATTAGAACTATCTGTCTGCAGGGTAATTACCTGTGGTGGCGGAACTGCATTTACATCGGACAAGCCGGTAAAGCGATATAGCTGATTCAATGCTTCTTCCGTAATAGCATTGGCGGCTGTATCTACGGTACTGTTGGCACCTACCAACCAACTACCAATGGCATCGGTTCTACCCATGCGGATCTGGAATTGGTGGTTGATAAAGCCTTGCCAAGGATCAATGAAAAAGTCTTTCTTGGTAAAGCCAGTTGCACTACCAGTTGTTTGTACATCTGTGTAATAGTACATATATGGCGTAGCTGATGTTAAGCCCGGAGGTGTAACTCCAGAATAACGGCGCATTTTCACTTCCGTTGGCACGGTGGTACCCCATGAGATCGTAGATACAGTATCCGTACCCATCATAAAGGTTTGCATACCACCAGCCACTGGTGTAGCCGGAATAGCGGTTAACACCGGAGGTACAGATGTAGGTACAAACTCATAGGCACCTAAATCGGGCACACCGGCTGTTAGCGTTGTTGGCCTTGGCGCATTATTGAAATCATAATCGTTACCCGCAATCTGCACACCACGACCATGCATAGCCCACACTGCTGAATCAGCTATATTAGGCTGCAGGTCTACCTCACTCATAAAGGCTGGCTTGTAGGCAATGGAATTCAGATCCCACATACTTGCATTTCTCCATCCGCGGAGGCTAGAATAGAACCCTGTAGGTGTTTGTATTATTGAAGACCCGCTTGAATACAACATGTTGTAATCACTGGCGGTAAAAGATTGATTAAATGTATAGAAGGCTATTCCTCCGCCATTGTGCGCAAAGATGTTGTTGCGGATATCTACCGTGTTATTGGCATGATAGAAATATGCTGCATAATTATGACGGGTAGAAGCAGAAGCGCTATAAATAGAATTGTTATAGTATTTCGTGCTATCGTCATTAAAGCTATATAAAGCGTAAGAGCTATCAGCTGTGGTTGCCGTTGTTTTAATACTCACCACGTTGTTGACGGTATTGCTGTTGGTTGTGTAATAGTTACTCAAACCATAAACCTTACCGGTGATGTTGTTGGTAGCCAGTACGGTATTTCCCGCCACCTTACCACGCTCCGCATTCGTACCATCGCTGTAAAACATGTAAATACCTTTTATAGTATCCTTAGCATTACTAAAGGTTACCTTATTGCCAATAACCTGGTAAGCCGAATCAGCAAATCCAGCATAAACTCCATATGAAATAGAATTCAATGGAGCAGCCTGATTGACGGTATTATTACTAATACGAATACGGCTGGTATAGGATGTATGAATACCGTGATGATAGGCACCATTTATGGTATTGCTATCAATGACATTCAAGGAAGTTAAATTGGTTTCTGATGTACCACGGAAGTAAATACCGTTGGAACCATTGGTGATGGTATTCTTTTTAATGACATTATTTCCTCCCTTTAAATTATTGGCATAAATACCTACTACGTTTTGCGTTGTCGTTGCAGTTACCGGAGCACTAATCGCTGTGGTATTAATTCTCAGGTTTACCAAACTGTCGTAAGAGGTTGTATTAGCCATATCAATTACACGCCCGTTGGTAGCGTTCAGAGCGGCAATAGTCATGTCCTTATAAGTAATATAGCTGGCACTATCCAATTGCAGCACATAGTTTTTGGTAGCACTAGTAGCATTAAAATTCAATGTTACAGAAGCTGGATCGCCATTCGCACTTTGGAAAGTAACGCGGCTGTTTGCACCAGCACCAGGTACTTTGTGCATACGTACTTGTTCTGTGTATATACCAGGGGCCACATTAAACGTTACACGACCTTCAATACCGCATTCCATAGCTAAAACTGCATCTTTAAATGACACGTAGTTTTTAGGAGCTGCTCCCAATGCCGGATTTATGGTGTAGTCATCCGCCGCCATCAAGCCCGAGTTCAACGATATCGATACCGGTAATGTACGCACTGTGTTACCGCTACAAGTTACCGCTACGCGTATGTCCATAGAAGCACTGGCTTCAATTACTGTATCAGGGAAAAGCTTCGGCGCGCCCAAGGGCAAATAAGGTCCACCGGCCTTTGAGTACTCCCACTGGAAGGAAATGCCACTACCGAACGTATTTCCGCTTAAGCTTAATACTATAGGTGTACCCATACAAATACCTGATGAAGGTGTAGCTGTAACGCTACCTGCGGTAGGAGGCGTGGTACATGCCGGCACTGCTATTTCATACGCACCTACATCTGGCGTTGTGGCAAGACGAGCGTTTCCTTCAATATCGTCTGCGATAATGACACCCGTTCCCCTATTATCGAAATTCGGAGAGGTAGGCTTCAGGTTGCCGGTAGCCGGGCTAGTATAAACCGGATCAATATTACTTGAGTTCAGGTCTTTACCTGTATTGGATCTCCAGGTAGCCAGGCTAGTACGGTTGGCACTTAGGAAACCTATATATGACGAAGCCACAGGTGCCAGGTTAAAGTTGTTATAATCGGAAGTAAATCGAGTGGTAGGTGTAAAGAAGTACAGACCATATTTATTTCCTGTACCGCCACGCATGATGGTGAAAATATTGTTTTTCAGATTAATGCCTTCAGCATCTGTAGTCTGGTAGAAACCATACGTAGGATTCGTTGAAGTATTAGCTGTATTATCTAATGAAATGGTATTATGATAATAGGCAACGTTATCTGACCCAGCATTATAAATACCATACATTTCCCCTTGTCCATTGGTGTTATAGATCAGGTTATTGCTAACCAGGTGCGGCCGGTCAATGGCTGCATCTGTACCGGTAAAGTAAATACCATAAAACTTAGCTGTGCTAGATGACAATTGATCAAAAGAATTATGGATCCGGTTTTTAGAGATACGCATTCCATCACTTACACCTGTTGCGTAAATAGCATAAACATCTGTTGCTGTAGAAGTGTTACGCAATGGACGATAAAGTTCATTACCCTCTACCAGTGTATTAGTGGTGTTACCCAAATAAATACCATAAACATGGTAATCTTTTACCTTATTATTTATAACGCGGTTATCAGTAATCAAAGCGTTGGTATTACCAACTACAGTAATACCCCACTGACCACCATTGACAGTATTACCTTCAAACGTATTATTATCACACATTGAATTTCCAGCAATACCTCCACTTGTATTAGACGCATTAATTATAATACCGGCGTAGGAAGTTGTTGTGCCACTAATATTCGCATTGACTGTACACCTTCTGATCCAATTGTAATCTGCGTTGTTCATCAAATGCACACCAAATTTGAATGCATCGATTGTCAGGCTATCAAAGGTGACATAATCCGCTCCATTCAACTTAATGACTGCCAGCTCTGTAGTGGAATTAGAATTAAACGTAAGGGTGTTACCATTACCATTGAATGTAACGGTGTTAGTGGCCGAAGTACCACGGATTGAGTCCAGGATCACCTGCTCGAAATATGGCCCACTACCGCTTACAACATCAAAGACAACAGGCCCGGCGATACCACAGCCCATGGCATTTTTGGCTGCATTGAAGCTAACAAAGTTGGTAGCAGAAGCAGGGGCATTTTTATTGATCGTATACGTACCACTAGACAGTGGTTGTGTTACAGTAATCAATATAGGTTCGGAAACACTGGTAAGTCCGCTACACGTTGAAGTCAGTCGGTAGTATAAGTTAATAGATGGCGCCAAAATAGCTGTATCCGGATTTGAAAGGGCATAGCCCAGATTGCTGAATGGCCCTGCAGCAGTAGTGGCATATTGCCACTGGAAAACCTGGCCTACACCAAAGGAGTTACCTGTAGCTGTTAACATCACAGGCGTTTCGCTACAAACCGGGGTTTCGCTTACGGCAATAGAGCCAACAATTGGCGGTGTCACACAAGCTGGTGCTGTAAACTCAAGAGCACCCAAATCAGGACTAGTAACATTGCGCACTACACCATCAAAATCGGTAGTGATGCCTGTAGGAGTACCTCTATTGTCAATAGAAGCATTTTTAGGTTTCAGATCACCGTTAGCCAGATCCGTAAAGAATGGATTGCTGGAAACGGAGTGGGCATCCTGACCGGTTGCGCCGCTCCAGCTGGCCAATGTTAATCGCGCTGCATTCCAGAAACCTATATTATTTACTCCGTTAGTGGAAGAAATGTAAAAGTCGTTATTATCGGACAGCAACAAGTTAGTACCCGCATTCATATACACCGCCGCCTTGGAGCTGGAACCATCGCGGGTAATGTTTATGATATTGTTTTTCAACTCAACACCATTCACATTATTGCCTTTTTGGTAATAGCCGTAGGATTCTTGAGTTGTTGTACTGCTAACAGGTTTTCCATCTATGGATAGCGTGTTGTGATGGAACCAAACGTTGGATGAACCGTTGTTATAAAATCCATAAACATTAGAGCTACCGGTGAGATTATAGATCTTATTGTTGCTCACCATGTTTTCGAAAGTAGAAAGAGAAGCAACGCTATTAAAATAAATACCGTAAAAGGCAAAAGTGGCGGCAGGATACGCTCCAAACGGATTTGTTATAATATTCCTTGTAACGTTGGCCTTGGTGCTTAGATTGGTAAAATAAATTCCATAGAAGTCTTTATCCAGCACTCTTTCAGGACGCGAAATGGTATTACCTTCTACAAGTGTATTAAATGAATAAGCTACATAGATACCATAGTTAAAAAAGTCCTTGACGGTATTATTAATGATCTTATTACTACCTAGTGCGTCCGTAGCGCTTCCCACCAGGATCACACCATAATGCCCTCCATTAACTGTATTTCCGCTAATGGTGTTGTTATCGCATTTTGCAGGCCCTGCATCTGTAGGGAAGCTTGCTGCATTACTCACCACAATACCGGCAAGGCTAATGTTTTGCGTAGTAGCAGACTGGTCGATATTGACCGTACAATTATTAATTGTATTGTTATCAGCGTCGTTTAATAAATGAACGCCATATGCATTTTGTGTGCCCTTAGCTGTTATAATAAGGTCATTGAAGGTGATATAATCTGCCCCATTCAACTTAATTACAGCTGGATTAGTGCTGCTCGTTGAATAGGAAAGCGTATTACCATAACCATTAAAAGTAATATTGTTGACCGCTGAAGCACCCGTTATTGGTTGTATGGTCAGCTGTTCGTCGTATGGCCCGCTACCAGCCACTACGTTAAACGTTACCGGGCCACCGATACCACACTTCAAGGCATTATAGGCGTCATTGAATGACTGGAAGTTCGATGCACTTTTTGGCGCCAATTTATTAATGGTAAATGTCCCTGTAATGGTAGCTGAATTGCTAACTTTCACACCTGCAGAAGGAGCCGAACTACCACCATTTGAACAGATTACCTTTACACGATAATATGTAGTAGCAGACTGTGTAGTAGTAAGCGTTGAAGCAGTAGCATTATTAATATCATTCCAATTGATACTATCTGCAGACGATTGCCATTGGTAAGTGATACCAAGCGCTTCTGTAGCACCGGTAACGCTTAATGTAAATGTCTCAGTACATACAAACGCTAAAGAAGAAACGGCAGTACCTCCTACTGGTGTACCCGTACAATCCGGGAAATCAATTACATTGATATTATCTAATCCAATATCTGAAACTGATGCATCTGATACGCCCTCAAAACGCAAGACAGTAGCAGCTGACGTAGCGTTGAAATACAAGGTTTTTGTTCTCCACACAGCAGAAGCCCGTGCACTATCCAGCCTGGTATAAGTAGCCCCGTTATCGGTAGACAATGATATCACCAAGCTATCGTTACCAGCTGCATTGATGTAATCGAACATCAGTCTTTTCCTGGCGACCACGGTATTGGCATTTAGATAAAGATCCAATTTACCCTTGGTGCCATTTGTTGAATTAGCAGAATGGAAACGAGCGGAATAAACCCCAGCCGAAGCAGCTGGTGTATATGAACCATTACCAGATGTCCATTTAGCGGAGCTAATATCATCAGACCTGCGCCAAGCGTTATTACCAGTAGCAGGGCTGTTACGCCAGTAGCTATTTGGCACATCACTCACATCGCAAATACTTCCCCATGCAGCTTCAAAGCTCTCGCTATAAGGTAGCGAAGCATAAGTTGGGGTAGCAAAATTGACCATTACCGAATTGGTATAAGTTGTATTGCCCGAACAAATAATTGCTCTTCTGAAATAGGTAGTACTGTTGATACCGCTGGAAGTATAATCTTTGATTGTAGCAGCAGGAATATCTGTCCAGTTACTATTATCCGTAGAACTTTGCCACTGGTAAGTGATACCTGTACCGGTAGTCGCACCCGTTACAGTGAAAGTAAAGGAAGTGCTGCTATTACACACACTAGAGAGTGAGGATACTGCTACACCTGGAACAGGCGGCGTAATACAGGCGCCTATTGTAAACTCCATAGCACCAGCATCGGGTGTAGTTAATGAGCGAGATCTATCATCAATATCTTTATCAATATTTACATAGTCGCCAAGATTATCAATAGAAAGATCAGTAGGTGTATAGTTTCCAGCACTTGCATTTGCAAACAGCGGATCCACGTTTTTGCTTAGAAGATCATACCCTTTTGAGTTCCAGTTGGCCAAGGACACCTGGTTTCCAGAATAGAATCCTATACCATTTGTACCCGCAGGTGAGTTTATATATAAAATGTTATTATTAGAAGTGATCGTCGAGGTAGTTGTATTAAAATAAAGACAGTTCTTGGCTCCGCTTCCGCCCCTGGTAATATAGAATATATTGTTCTTCAAGTCGATACCAGTTGCTGCAATTGTCTGGTAAAAACCACAGGTGGCGCCGGCTGTAGCAGCTGCATTATCCAGCACTACCGTATTGTGATAATACTGCGCATAGTCTGAGCTGTTATTATACAACGCATATATAATTCCTGAACCACTGTTAAACTTATAGATCAGGTTATTGGATATCTTGTTTTCTGAACCGCTTGTAGCATCACAGGCATTTGCATAAATGCCATAGGCATTTTTTGCTTGTGTTGTAGCATCGGAAATTGTATGCGTGTCGTGGATGCGATTGGCATTTACTATACATTTTTTATTTCCTGCAGCTAATTGAATACCTGTGAAAATGTCACCATCCACCCTGTTTCCACGACTGATGTCATTAAATGAAACCACTGCACCATTGTTGTTGGACAGATCAATACCATTAGCATAGAAATATTTGATGGTATTGCGTGTAATAGTATTGCTTACTGCGTTCAAGCTACCTGCTGCGCCATAGATAATAACCCCTTGAAAAGCACCGGTAATTGTATTATTACTGATGATATTGTTGCTAGCGCTTCCTGTAGCTGTTACAGAAGTATTGGAATTAGAAACTACAATACCGGCACTGTTATTTTGAGTTGTATTGGTAACAGCCGAAATATCGATGTTACAATTGGTAATGTTATTATTATCGGCACCATTGGCTAAATGGATACCCCAGCCAAAGCTTGAACCAGCCTTGGCTTTTATAGTAAAGTTGTTGATGGTCACATAATCGGCTCCATCTAAACGGATAAGATACGGTGTAGCACTGAGTGGTAAAGCCTGGATGGTGGCGCCGTTCCCATTAAAAGTTATGGTATTTGCAATCGATGCCCCATTGATAGCGGGAATGATCACCTGCTCATTATAGGGTCCGCTGCCGGATTGAACATTGAATACTACAGGTCCGTTTATACCGCACTTCAGTGAGTTAATGGCATCTGTAATTGTCTGGAAATTGCTTCCGCCTGTTGGTAAGGCTGCATTAATAGTAAAGGTTCCTGAAATAGCCCCTCCACCAGTTACTCGCACGCTGGCAGAATATCCTGTAATGCCAGTACAAGTAACAGCTACGCGATAGTATGTAGGTGAAGACTGAGTTGTTGTCAATGCGGGAGAAGCGGAAGATGCACCTAAATTAGTCCAGGTGGCATTATCCGGTGAGCTTTGCCATTGGTAAGTCTGACCGGTACCAATAGAGCCACCCGTTACATTCAATGTAAAGTTGGTGCCCTCGCAAGCACTTGTTGCAGAAGCTATAGCCTTTCCTCCTAATGGCGGTGTGGTACAGGCTACCGATGGCTGAAACGCAATACTGCCAATGAAGCCAACTGGCGTTGTGGCAGGCGCGGCCGAGAAAGCGCCCGCATAGCCTGGACTAAGTGGATTATCCTGCGTATAGATCTCCAGACCGCCTCCTTTATAAACGTTAGGCGTAGAACCAGCCAAACCATACGAAGGGCCATTTGCTGGCCCTGAAATAGCGAAACGATAGGTAGTATTGGCAGGTAGAATAATATTTAAACCTGTAAACAGGGGGGTGATACCCGATGTAGCGGGGGCACTCTTGGTAACATTAGCTACTGACACCCAGCCATTTGCCGTGTTAATTGCTAATGGAGCACCAGTTGTGCTAGATGTATTATACCATAATGAGAATGAGCCGGAAATGCTATCCGGAACATAATTACTAACATCGGTAATAACGATGGGCGTAGCATTGGTGTTTCTAACCCCGAAAACAACAACACCGGGTACGGTTGCTGAAGGGGGAGTGATACTTCCAGATGCCGGCACCGGCGAAGTGACCGTCATTTGCGCCTTCAAAAAGGTCACAGACAGGACTGTTATTAGAAGAAATAGTACTTTACTTCTAAAGGCAGCCATACAGCTTGTTCTCATAGCAAGATTTTATATTGTACAGATCAGTAATTAACCAATAGTTAAAGCCGTAACTACATCATTCAACACATGCATGATCACATTCCATTTTCCACTTGCAGATAGGGCGGTATATAAAAGCATTAGCAATCCTTAGGTTTGCTAATGCCAGCATATCATTTTCTTTTTTTGTATAAAGGATAGTATTTCCACATCCACTTCCCTCTCTTCTCTCCTACCCGATTTAAACAATCATTAAACAGGATAAGACGTCATATGACGCCTATTTAAAAATTAGTGACATGTGTACAACAGGCACAATAGCAAGCAATCGTTCATTCGTAAATCTGAATGTGCCTGTACATTTATTGAATACACACAGAAACAGAAAACGGGGGGATAGATGTTAAAGAAATTTTAAAGGAGCTAAGAGGTTAAAGAGGGAAAGAGTATGGTTCACAGGTTGAAAAGTTGACAAGGAATAAGGAAGAAAGAAAAGCGAATATTGAACAAGGAACAAGGAATGTTGAATTTTGAACAAGGAATGTTGAATTTTGAATGAGGGAGGGAATGTTCAAGGTACAAAGAGGGAATTGAGAGATTAAGGTAAAAAGGGCCCCAGGTTGAAACCAAGGGCCGAGCTTATCTGTATTTACTGTTTATGAAGAGACTCTTTTATCTATATATACAGCACACAAGGTTCATACTGGTTTTTCTCTGAAAACCAGATACCTGCAGTGCATCGTTTTAGCTATCACCATTGGATAGGAAACTGTTGGGATACGGCTTAACCAACCCAGCCTTTTACCTTTAGCCATTACACGCCTTTATAATACCTATTTAATTAATAGAAAGGCTTTGAATGACACCTTATTATTAAGTTGAAAGCACCTCTCCAAGAGATGAAAAGGCAAGCAATCGTTTCACCGTTTGACGTATACAAATGATGGTGTCGGTTAAATACAAACGCCAGTGTACTATAAATACAGTGAACACAAGAAATGGGGGGATTGGGTTAACGAGTTTTTTTTAAAAAACTTTAAATACGGTATCCGTTCAAGTAGTGACCAACCAATTATTATTTCAGTTTTTCCATTTTATACATTTGCATTATGATCACCTCTCTACATATAAGCCCTGCCACAACTGATGACATTCCTAACCTTGTTCGGCTGGTTAATAGTGCCTACCGTGGGGATAGTGCCAAAAAAGGATGGACACACGAGGCCGACCTGATCAGTGGGACTGAGCGTATTGATGTTGCGTCAATTAAACAAATGCTGAAGAAACCCAGTTCGGTTATACTAAAGTGTACAGATGACACAAACACAATTGTGGGGTGCGTATACTTGGATAAGCAGGCAGATAAATTATACCTGGGTATGCTTACCGTTTCCCCCGACATCCAAGCCCGGGGCATTGGGAAACGTTTATTACAGGCAGCTGATGAATATGCCCAGCAGAATCAGCTGCACCATATTATTATGACAGTCATTAATGTTCGTAAAGAGTTGATTGACTGGTACAACCGCAACGGTTATACTGATACGGGTGAGCGCCAACCCTTTCCTACCGATGGTCGCTTTGGTTTGCCTCAAACCCAACTGGAGTTTGTCGTATTGCAAAAGACCATATCTGCCGCTCCCTAACATCAGAAAAGCCGTCCCGGTTATTTGCGTTTCATTTCTTAGGTTTGCGCCTCTTAAACTATATGAATGAAAAAAGTAGCTGTAATAGGTGCGGGTACCATGGGTAATGGTATTGCACACGTTTTTGCACAGAATGGTTTTTCTGTAAACCTTATTGATGTTTCTCAACCGCAGCTGGACAAAGCGCTGGAAACTATCTCCAAAAACTTTGACCGACAGATTGCAAAAGGCAGCATTGGAGCAGAAATAAAGGAGGCTGCCATGAATAATATTACCTGTTTTACTACTATAGGTGCTGGTGTTGAAGAAGTAGAATTGATTATAGAAGCCGCTACCGAAAATGTAGACCTTAAGCTGGAAATTTTTAAGCAGATAGATGTTCATGCACCAGCCAACTGCATACTTGCTACTAACACGTCTTCAATATCTATTACCAAAATAGCCTCCGTTACCAATCGTCCCGAGCAGGTAATTGGTATGCATTTCATGAACCCGGTTCCAGTAATGAAACTGGTGGAGATCATCAATGGCTATGCTACAACAAAAGAAGTATCTACTACCATTGTAGAATTAAGCCGCCAATTAGGCAAAGTACCTTGTGTAGTAAACGACTATCCTGGCTTTATTGCCAACCGCATTTTGATGCCTATGATCAATGAAGCTATCTATAGCTTGTTTGAAGGTGTGGCTGGCGTAGAAGAAATAGATACCGTAATGAAGTTAGGTATGGCCCACCCAATGGGGCCGTTACAACTAGCCGACTTTATTGGCCTGGATGTATGTCTTAGCATTTTGAATGTATTGCATGAAGGCTTCGGCAATCCCAAATATGCTCCTTGTCCCCTGTTGGTTAACATGGTTACCGCCAAGAAACTTGGTGTCAAATCTGGCGAAGGTTTCTACACCTATACAGCCGGCAGCAAAGACATGGTAGTTAGTAAAAGTTTCAAGAAATAACAAAGGGCTGCAAAAATGCAGCCCTTTTAAATATTAATTCATTTCTAATGTGGCACTAGCAAGATTGCAACTACTTTCGCGACGTCAAGTACTAGTCAATAGAAATCGAAAAAGTTGGAAGGGTGTTAATTCACTTTCCTAACATCTAAGGAATGCAGTTCTTTTAATTGTTTTAGACAGGAATCTTCATCAGCTTTTGGCACACCTATTTTAGTCCGGCAAAAGAGCTGCATTTCATTTTCTAATACCACACAACCGAAACGTTTTACAATCAGCATCACCTCATTCATTAACGTATAGTCGAAGTTAAGCTCATATTCTACCAGTACAGGCTTTTGCAAAATACGTGTCAACTGCAGGGCTAATGTAGTTGAAGTTTTATAGGCATTGATCAAACCAGGCACTCCTAACAATGTACCTCCAAAATAACGTACCACTACTACGGCAGTATTAGTCAACCCCTTGCTATCGATCTGCCCTAAAATTGGCTTGCCGGCTGAACCAGAAGGTTCTCCATCATCACCAGCCCGAAAATTGTTCATATCAAATCCTAAGCGGTAACCAAAACAATGATGCACCGCTTTTGGATGTTCTTCTTTCAGCGCTTTCCAACGCTTCTTAAAGTCTTCTGCAGTTTGTATAGGAAAGGCATAGGCCAGAAACCGGCTTCCCCGGTCTTTATATTCGGCCACCGCCTCTTTCTCAATCGTATTGTACGTATCCTTCATGAAGGCCGCAAAAGTAGGCATAAATGCTATGTTTCACGCAGAAGGGAGAATTTCATATTGCAGGTTGCAAATTACCTTAACCAAATGCGATTAAGGCAATGGCACCAATAGCCAGAAGTATTCCTATCCAATTAATAATCGATAGTTTTTCTTTAAACAGTAAAGCTGCCATTATAGAGCTAAAAAGTACAATGCCCATATTGTTCATAGGAATAATGGCTGCGCTGTTACCCGGGCTATCTTTCAATACTTTAACCAGGCACCAGATGGAAAAATAATTGGGTACACCAATTAATATACCAGCTAAAATACTGTAAGGGTTAAAGCGTTGCTTGCCTTTAAGAACAAAAATTAGTAAGGCGATTAAACCAAAGGTGCTGGCTGTACCAAATGAAGCAATGAGGTATGCATTACTATTTGATTCATTCAAGAAGCTTTGCTCTACATACTTTACCAGTGTATCTAACGATCCGCTTCCAATGAATAAAATAACAGGTAGTATTATAGGCAATAAACCCAACGGCTTTTGCTTATCCGTAGGATCTTTTTTGTGCGGTATACAGGTAAATATTACAGCAACCAACGCCAAAAGCACCCCCACTATTTTTAGCCATGTTGGCTCTTCATTGTACAAGTAAATGGAAAAAGCAAAAGGAATAACCAATGAAAGCCTGTTGGCAACAGACGCTACCGTTACCCCCAATTTTTGTGTAGTGTACCCTATGACATTAAATAGACTTATAAATATAGAGCCCATAATCAAGGCCCACTTAAACCAAGGCTCTTGAATGGATTCACTATTTAACGGGAAGGCGCCATTTACAATAGAACCCGTTATCACACAGGTCAAATAATTAAAAACAATTGCCTGAAAAGCAGGAATATTATAGCGCTCTACTACCTTAAAAGACAGTGTGAGATAAGACGTTAATACAATGGATCCAAGTAAATAGAACAAAGGTGTACAGTTTTAGTCGAGCAATTTTTTATAGGAACGGATACAGTCTGATTGCACTATTTGCGAGAGAACTAAGTCATGGTTTTTTAAAATTGGTGCTGCCAATCCTTCACCAAGAGCCAGCTTCTCATTTGTAATTACACAAGCCTCATCCCACATACCCTCATCAATAAAACTTTGTAGTAGTCGCGTCCCTCCTTCTACCAGCACAGACTGTATATTTAGCTGGTATAAGGCATTAGTGATCTGGTGCACAAGACTCAAATCTTCCGTAACCTGGTAAGATTGAAGACCAACCAGATACCAGTCAATATTCTTTTGCAACTGGAGTGTGTGCTTATGCTTATTAAAAACAATTGTAGGAGTAACGCCATCGAACAGCTGCAATGTTGAGGGCAAACGCAGATCCATATCTACCACCAGGCGAATGGGGTCTTTACCAGGCCAAAGCCTTGTGGTTAGTGAGGGATCATCATACAAGGCAGTATTCGTTCCTACAAGAATTGACATTTGTTGGCTACGCCAGAGATGAACCAATCGATTCGTATAGGCGTTACTGATAAGCACACGACTATAATCATCATTAGCGATTTTACCATCAGCAGTTTGCGCCCACTTCAATACAATAAATGGCCGGTGCTTGGTATGAAAGGTAAAAAAACGTTTATTGATAGCGAGGCACTCCTTTTCAAGAACCCCCAATGTTACTGATACACCAGCCGCTCTTAGTTTCTCTATGCCTTTTCCATTGACTTCACTAAATGGATCGCGGCAACCAACCACAACTTGCTTAATACCCTTTGTAATGATCAGATCGGCACAGGGTGGCGTTTTTCCAAAATGCGCACAGGGTTCTAATGAAACATAAATTGTAGCTTCTGGTATCAAGGACTTGTCCTCATCCGCCACACTATTAATACAATTCACTTCAGCATGCGCCTGACCATATTGGCGGTGATAGCCCTCACCTATGATGCGGCCATTATACACCAACACAGCACCAACCATAGGATTGGGAGCAACGGATCCCTCTCCTAGTTGTGCCAACTGCAGACACCGGTACATGTATGTTTCGTGCATTGCCAAAATTCAAAAGTAAAGAGTAAAGTTATAACTCCCTTTAGTAAACCTAATAAGTTCGGGATGCGAGAATCGGCAATCGGGTGCAGCTTACAGCAGCAAGCTCCAATGAATCGTTTTAAGGTGTACTATCATGATTGCCGATTCCCGCTTCCTAATAAAAACGCTATTACCATTTAAGATAACTTCTCACTAAGTTTGATCTGCAAAAGTATTGTCTTCAAATAATATGCGATGAAAACAGGAGCAGCAGAACAATGGTTACGCCAGCAGCTAAAGAATATATACGAGGAAAACGAGGCTAATAATATAGCAGCCATGGCGATGGAGCACATTACACAGGCCAATAAAATGGAGCGGGTTCAAAGACAAGAAGAATTATTAAATGAAAAACAGCTGCAGCAACTAACAGTGATAGAACAGCGATTACATCAACATGAACCCATTCAATATGTTTTAGGAGAGGCCTGGTTTTACAACATGAAGCTGTTTGTAGACAAACATGTTTTAATTCCCCGCCCTGAAACTGAGGAGTTGGTGTATTGGATAATCAATGATGTTAAGGCAAAAGGTCTTGATGTATTTCAACGTGGTTCTGCCGATGCCACTTCACAACTTAAAATTCTTGACATAGGCACAGGCAGTGGCTGCATTGCTTTAGCGCTTAAAAACGAGATACCGAGAGCTGAAGTTTGGGGATGTGATGTAAGTGAAGAGGCCTTAAATGTAGCCCGTAGAAATGGTTCAGAGCTTGATATCCGGGTCGACTTCCAAGGTGTCAATATTTTGGATGACGCACAGCAAAAATTATTACCAACAGTTGATATCATTGTCAGCAACCCGCCCTATATCCCACTAAAGGATAAAAACAGCATGCATGCCAATGTGCTAAATCATGAGCCGCACCTGGCCTTATTTGTTCCGGATAATGATGCGTTGAAGTTCTATAAAGCCATTGCCCATTTTGCAAAGAAACGGCTCCACGCCAATGGCCTTCTTTATTTTGAAATACATGAAGATTTAGGAGAAGCTGTAGTAGCCTTATTAGAAAGCGAAGGATATCAAGCCGAACTCAAAAAAGATATGCAGGGGAAAGAAAGGATGGTGAAGGCGGAAAGAATAATGAACAAGGAACAAGGAATGATGAGTGATGAGTGATGAGTAATGAGAGATTGAATGTTCACTGTACAATATAGATAGCAGAAAATTAAATAGAAAAGCACTCCGCCAAGTGGAGTGCTTTTCTATTTAATTGCTCTTTTTATTCTATGCGTTTCTCCGTGTTTCTGCGCCTTATCGAGAAGCCTAGCCCTCCCTTTAGGGGCCGGGGTGCTGCGCTGGCCTTTCACGTCTCACGATTGACGTTTCACGATTTTCTTTACTGCCCATTCTTATCTACTGCCAGCACCGACTTCGCTCCCATTTCACGAGCTACCCGCATAACTGCTACCACGTAGTCAATAGGAACTGTTTTATCAGCATTGATAACAACCGTAGGGTCTTGTGTTTCTTTTTGAATTAAAGGGCGTAATGCTGTAACCAAGGCACTGTCGCTCTCTACGCGTGCGGTGCCTACATAGTAAACTTTATTCGCATCAATGGAAACAACCACTGTTTGCTTGGCTTTTGTATCGCTTTTTGATTTTGGAGCAGACAACTTAATTACGTTGGGATTTGCCAAAGTTGCCGCTATCAAAAAGAATAACAACAGGATAAACAAGATATCATTTAATGGCCCTGTATGTATTTCTGTATGTGCCTTTAACTTTCTTCTGATGTTCATAGAACCAAGATTAATTAAATGAGAGGATGAAGTTTCTTTAAACAGGTATTTATAGTCAAGATATTTAACTATAAACTACATCCTATCTCGTTGGCTCCTGTAGGATATCAATAAACTCCGCACTGGAAGCTTCCATTTTATTGGCTGTCTTGTCTACCTGGGTAGACAGATAGTTATGAGCGATATAGGCTAACAAACCAATGATCAAACCCGTGGCAGAAGTCACCATCTTTGTATAGATACCATTAGCCATGGATTGGATGGTAAACTCACCCGTTGCGGCTAGCTTATAGAACAATTGGAACATACCCACAATGGTACCCAAGAAACCAAACATAGGGGCAATACCAGCAATCAGGGAAAGAATACCCAGGTTGCGCTCCATATTGTACAACTCCAGCTTACCCACATTTTCCATGCTCTTTTCGATATTATCGATTGGTTTTCCAATGCGCTGAATACCCTTATCAATGATACGCGCCACTGGATTATTGGTATTTTTTGCAAAGCTGCGGGCTGCAGTAACATTCCCATTTACAATATGGTCACGAATAATATTCATGAAATTACTATCAATACTAGACGCCTTGCGCAACGCCATTAGACGTTCAAAGAAGACATAGATCGTGGCCAGGAACAAAACAGCAAGTGGTACCATCAACCAGCCACCGAGTGTCAGCAACTCTCCTAAACTAATACTTCCGTCTTTATTGGCATCGTTTTCGGCTACGGCATTTGCAATTCGGGTAGTGGTATCAACGATCTGAAGCAGGTTTATCATATCCTTTTGGTCTTTAATGTACTAATCGGTTCAATAACGTTTGGCAAAAATGAATATTGTTTCAAATATAAGAGGTAAAAAAAATGTCACCGTTTAAGTGACATATAAGATTGTTAATTCTTTAACAAAGCTCCCTATACCCCGTTTATTCCGTGTGTCGTTCCCGCTTGTTTCACCATTAAGGCCTGGATCTGCTTCATGGTCTTTTCCATTCCATCGGCACTGCCATCCAGGAAAATGATGTTTCCTTTACCATATTCAGCAAAATTCTTTACAGCCTCGGTCCACATACTGAACAGGATCACATTGGTATCCAGGTTCGCTTGCTTCATTTGTTCGGCCGCCTCTGTCATACCGCGTGCTACTTCTTGGCGGAACAGGGCCACCCCTTGACCACGCAAACGGGCCGCTTCGCGCTCGGCTTCTGCGGCAATCTTTATGGCATTACCTTCTGCCTCAGCACCTTTTGTTTTAGTAATCAATAAGGCTTGTCCTTCATTCTCAGCTGCCGCTTTCAAATTGTTAGAAGCCACCACCTTACTCATACTGTCCATAATAGCTTTATCGAACGTAATATCATTGATCTGTAGATCTTGTAAATGATACCCCCATTGCTCCAGCGTATGGTCAATCTGGTCTTTTACATAATCAACGATTTCCTTTCGTTGTCCAAGAATCTCTGATTGCCGCTTCGTAGCCACAAAGGCACGTATAGAACCTTCAATCGTTCGGGTTAATGCCTGCATTAAATCTCTATCACTGATAAAAACAAAAGCTACCCGCTTAATGGTTTCTTCATCTTGGTTTTGAACGGAATAAAGCAGCATGCTTTTAAAATAAACATTGGCTTGGTCAATCGTTACAGCCTGAAATTCCATTTCTACTGATCGGTTCTGTACCGATATTTTTTTCATTACTTGTTCCAGGAAAGGAATTTTGAAATTGAGTCCCGGCCGGGCGGCACGACGGTATTTACCAAACATGGTAATAACGCCTACATATCCTTGGTTGATTGTAAATAAACCACTAAAAAAAATCAGGATAATTAAAATAAGCCACCAATTGTTGGCCAGCCATTGTGCGATATTCATAAGTGTCAGTTTTGAAATGTGATACAAATTACGAAGGATGGCGCAATAAAAACGAAATGACTATTCACGTTTATACAATAGTATCTCTACTCGTCTATTTTTTTGTCTACCTATAGCTGTCTGATTATCTGCCACTGGGCGTTCACTACCGTAGCCCCTGCTAATAATTGATTGATGCAACCGCTGCTGTAAATAAGAAGCAACTGTATTTGCTCGTCGCCATGACAATTCACAATTTGCCATATCAGTTCCCCTGCTATCTGTATGCCCATTCACTATTATAGAATCGATTGTAGCAGCGCCTATCTTTTTAGAAATACTATCCAGTAGGCTTAGCGTTTGTTTTGTAACAGTAAAACTATTGGTAGCAAAATAGATCTCTGGCACAAGGAAAGTATCCACCTTCAAAGTAATAGTAGCCGAAGGTAGTGGTACCACTGGTGGTGGGTTTGTTTTATATTTCAGCATTAGCATAGCCTGGTACTCATGCCGTTCATCCTCTGCATATATATCGTCCCGGGTTAGTCGCCAATCTTTACACAATACTTCGTTGGGATCAGTAATCAAAAGTTCTACTTCATCAAAGAGCACAAAAAAGCTATTCTCTAAAGGAATACCAGTGGGGCCTGTTATATCCCTTTTACTGAAGTTGCCAATTGCTATAAACACTTCATTCCCTTGTGCTATATAATCAAAACTTATTTTTTGCCACCCGGTATCTCTTGTTGGTTTATTTTTTCCATTACTGAAATAAAAGGAAGGCTTGATCTTTTGATAAGGCTGTTTTTCAAACAAAAAATCATAGGATGAAAAATAGACGCCCATACTGTCAAGAATCGGATGAGCTGACTTTATATAACATTGGAACCGATAGGTTTTTCCCCTTTGTAACTGACAAAGCAGGCGACTTCTAACAAACGTCCGGTAATAAGGCTTTTTTGCATGACCTGCAATCAACGCCACAAAATGTTCACCATTGTGCGCTAAAGCCCGGTCTTTGAAATAATAGATGAAAGAAGGTACTGTATATATCCAGGCTTCCGGAGCACAATTCACCTTGTATTCAGAACAAATATTCTCTTCCTCAAAATCCCCGTTAACCAACAAGTTTTGAGCATGTGCCTTTAGGGCTACAAGTAGTAGTATGAAGGGTACTAAACGCATTTATTTTAAGACACCAAAAGCAAGCTTAATGGCTGCATCAGCTTCTCTCTTCCCAGATCTGCGCCAAGTGTACAATGGTCTCTACCGCCTTATTCATATCCTGAACAGAGATGAATTCTTTTTTAGAGTGTATGGCCTGCATACCTGTAAACAGGTTGGGACAAGGCAGGCCCATAAACGATAAGCGACTACCATCTGTACCACCACGAATACTTTCCATTCTAACCGTAAAGCCTGAACGTTGTATAGCCTCTCTGGCATATTCCACTACTTGCGGATGCTGATCCAGAACTTCCTTCATATTCCGGTATTGTTCAGTAACCTTAAATTCAAAAGAGGCAGTTGGATAGTTTTCCATTACCATTTCCACAACACTCAACAGGAAATCTTCCTTTGTTTTCAAGCCAGCCGTTACAAAGTCACGGATAATAAAATCAATTGTACATTGCTCTGCAATTCCGTCTAAACGTATTGGATGTATAAACCCTTGTTTTCCCTCTGTGGTTTCAGGGGATAGCTCAGCCCTAGGTAAAGAGGCCAGTACATCACTTGCAATTTTCAAGGCATTGACCATTTTATCTTTTGCATAGCCAGGGTGGGTAATTACACCTTTAATGATCACCTGCACACCATCCGCACTAAAAGTTTCGTCCTCAAGATCTCCGGCTTCACCTCCATCCAGTGTATAACCAAATTGTGCACCCAGCTTTGGTATATCTACTTTAGCAGTACCCTTCCCTACCTCTTCATCAGGCGTAAATAAGATCTTGATCGTACCATGTTTAATTTCAGGATGGTTGATCAAAAAGTTCGCTGCATCCATAATTTCAGCTACGCCTGCTTTATCATCCGACCCCAATAATGTTGTACCGCTAGCCGTAATGATGTCGTGTCCTATTAGTTTATTCAAATAGGCAAAGTCATTTTTGCTCAGCACAATACTTTTATCGTCTGGCAATACAATATCCTCACCTTGATAACTCTTATGCAACAATGGTTTTACACCTTTACCGCTGGCATCGGGAGCTGTATCTACATGCGAGCAAAAACAAATAACAGGCACCTGCTTTTCTGTATTGGCCGGTATAGTTGCATACACGTATCCCCATTGGTCCATATGCGCATCTTCAATGCCTATTGCTTTCAACTCTTCTACTAACAAACGTGATAAATCTTTCTGTTTTTCTGTAGTTGGGTGCGTATTTGAAAGCGGGTCGCTTTGTGTATCAAACTGTACATATTGCATAAAGCGCTCGGCTGCTGTAAAGGTGTAGTCCTGAAACATAATTAAAAATACAAAAGTAGAAGTATGGAATTTGAAATTCGAAATCTGAAATTTGAAATCTGAAGGCTATATCAACAAGAAGGCTGAAAACAATACTGTTTTCAGCCTTCCTATTTGGAATTTATTATTTGGGATTTCAACCAACTTATGGCATGATAATACGAGAAGTTGGTACAATCTCAACCAATTCAATATCAAAAATCAAATCTTGACCTGCCAGGGGATGGTTCGCATCTAAGATCACACTTTGATCTTTTACTTCAACAATAGTTACTGGAAATTGCTGACCAGAGCCATTGTTCATCATTAACTGCATACCTACTTCAGGATTCATATCCGGAGGGAATTGATCTTTAGGGAACTCAATGATCATTTCCTGGCTTTTTTGGCCGTATGCATCATCCACAGCAATTTCCACTGTTCTTTTATCTCCTACCTGCATGCCTTTTACGCCTTCATCAAAGCCTTTTATTACCTGGCCACCACCTACTGTAAACTCTAATGGATCACGACCCTGAGAGGAGTCAAACGTTTCGCCACTACGAAGTTTACCGTGATAATGAACCTTTACTTTATCGCCTTCTTTAACCTGTTGTTGCATGATTTTTATTTTTAAAATAACGATTGAATAACTAGTGTCCTTCGCTACGACGCATGGCTGTAATTAACGTTTGCATGCCCAACTAATAGGTTGCAGGTTGTACTATACGGCGAATGAAGAACTGGCAAGGTACAACAAACTGCCGATTCTCACCTAAACCACGGAAGGTTGCCTTTAACAAGTCACTTTTAAATTTCTACCTACTTTTAAGGTCACAGATTACCGTTCAAAATGATTACTATGATTCGTAGGCTAAAAACTATTTTGTTATTCTTTACCCTTTTAACGTCATCTGCTTTAATGGCACAGCACAAATCCGCAGTGAAAAATCAATCATCACAAATCATGCCCGCTGCGGAACGTTTGGATAAATACCTGCCCTTATTAAAAGGCAAAAAGGTGGCAGTATTTGCCAATCAAACCTCTACTGTCGGCAATACACATCTGGTTGATACTTTGCAGAAAAGTGGCGTAACCATTAAGGTGATCTTTGGACCAGAACATGGTTTCAGAGGCACAGCAGACGCGGGAGAAAAAGTAGAAAGCACTATTGATCAAGCTACCGGAGTTCCCGTTGTTTCATTGTATGGCAAAAAACGAGTGCCTTCAAAAGAAGACCTGGAAGGTGTTGATGTTATGTTATTTGACATACAAGACGTAGGTGTACGTTTCTACACCTATATCTCTTCCCTGCAAGAATACATGGAAACAGCTATCAAATACAATATTCCACTGATTGTTTTAGACCGGCCTAACCCTAACGGACATTATGTAGATGGTCCGGTATTGGAAACAAAATACAAGTCATTTGTAGGTATGCAACCTGTACCTGTTGTATACGGAATGACCGTTGGTGAATATGCTAAAATGCTACTGGAGGAAGGATGGCTGAGCAAAGAAGCAATGGATGCCTATACTCAAAATGTATTAGCGGCTACCTACCCTCCGGGGGCTTCTTATTTCTCACTAAACGTTATCCCCAATGCCAATTATACACATAAAAGCAAATATGTATTACCTGTAAAACCTTCACCCAACCTGCCCGATATTCAATCGATCTATTGGTATCCCTCTACCTGCTTTTTTGAAGGTACCGTTTTAAGTGAAGGGCGAGGCACTGATAAACCTTTCGAGATCTTTGGACATCCTTCTATGCCAAAGAACTTATATCAGTTCACACCTACCTCTCGCGATGGCGCTAAGGATCCAAAATTAAAAGACCAGGTTTGTTATGGTTGGAATGTTAGCGGTACACCGGCTGAAGTATTGAAGAAAGTAAATAACAAAGTTCAATTAAGCTACCTGCTAAAGGCCTATCAACTATTCCCAGAAAAAGACAAGTTCTTTATTCTGCCAAAATCAGGTAATGCTGACGAAAGTTTCTTTAATAAGCTGGCAGGTAATGCTAGCCTCATGCAACAAATAAAAGCTGGTAAGTCGGAGAAAGAGATTCGCAAAAGTTGGGAGACAAAGCTGAAAGCGTTTAAAAAAATACGTAAGAAGTATCTTCTTTATCCAGACTTTGAATAGAGTGAATAAGTTGACAGGTTTACAAGTTGAAAGGTGATACTTTCGCATCTTAACAGGTTAGTACAGACTCAAATTGTTAACCGTAAACCTGTCAACTTATCAACTTAACTATTTTGAAATACTATAAAGATCTCCGCATTGTTTTCATGGGCACTCCTGAGTTTGCTGTTGCTTCCTTGGATGCTCTGGTAAATGCAGGCTGTAATATTGTTGGCGTTATTACAGCTCCCGACAAGCCCGCAGGACGTGGTATGCAATTGCAACAAAGTGCTGTAAAGAAATATGCTGTTGAACACCAACTACATGTGCTTCAACCCGAAAAACTAAAGAATCCACAATTCCTGGAAGAACTTAAAGCCCTACAGGCCGATCTTCAGATAGTGGTGGCCTTCCGTATGCTTCCGGAAGTAGTCTGGAATATGCCTCACATGGGCACTATTAATGTACACGGCTCTTTACTCCCTCAGTATCGTGGTGCTGCGCCTATCAATTGGGCTGTGATCAATGGTGAAAAAGAAACGGGCGTTACCACCTTTAAACTCAAGCATGAAATTGATACGGGAGACATTTTACTCCAAGAACGCTTTCCCATTGGTGATAACGAAACCTCCGGCTCTGTACACGACCGCATGAAAGAAATTGGAGCCCAGCTACTTGTAAAAACAGTGCAAGGATTGGCAGAAGGCACATTAAATGAAACCCCTCAATCAGACATCACCCATCAGACATCAGACATCAAACATGCTCCTAAGATCTTTACTGACACCTGCCGCATTGATTGGAACAAGCCAGTAGCTGATATACATAATCAAATAAGGGGTTTATCGCCCTTTCCTGGAGCCTTTACCCAACTGGAAGGCAAAACATTTAAGATCTACCAAGCCACAAAAGAAGAAGGTAATGCAACCGAAACGCCGGGTACAGTTCTTACTGACAAAAAAACGTTCTTGAAGTTTGCCTGCGCAGATGGCTATCTTAATGTAAAAGAGTTGCAACTAGAAGGTAAAAAGCGTATGCTAACAGAAGACTTCTTAAGAGGCTATCGCTTTCAAGAGTAAGCACACAAAAACTCATTAAACTAAAAAGCCTGCAAAGAACATTTATTCCTTGCAGGCTTTCTCATTTTATTAAGAATCTTGGCAATCCTTTCTAAATCCAATTAATCTGCGGTCGTTAGTAGTTGACTTTCACAACAAACTTCTCTGCGTCTGTAATATCCAGCACACTGGCGGCCGCATTACTGATGCGTACATCCAGTCCAGCGTTCTGACGAATGCCGCTCATGCCTCCTAATACTTTGGCATAAATCGCCTTGTTGTTAGAGGGGTTTATCACACGAATTATTGTACCAGGATCTACACCATCCATTAATGCATAATACTTTGTATCCTGCCAACCACTAGCTGTTTTGAAGATGCTTGCTGTTGCGGTGGATTCCTTATTTGCATTCATGGATTTCGACTGTTGTTCAAAGGCCGATTTAAAATAACCACCATTCGCATCTCTAACAGCTGTTTGCGCAGGCACTGTAGCTATTGACTTAGCTGGCGCTTCTTTTGGAGGTTCAGTTGAAACCACTGGCTCTGCCTTCTTAGGCTCTTCTTTTGGTGCCTGTGGTTCACCTTTAGTAGTAGTTGAAACGGGCGTCGTAGTTACTGGTGTAGTAGTAACAGGCGTCGTAGATGCTACAGCGCCATTTTCTGATTTAACATAACCTACAATCAGTTTCTGACCTGCAGAAATAGCATCACTACTAAGGTTATTATACTTGCGCAGTGTAGCCATCAACACATTATTATTTTTTAAGCTTACACGGTACAATCCTTCCTTATCGCCTACTTTATAATACACGGGAATGTTAGCAGTAGTAGTTTGGGTGAAGTTGGAAGCCGTTAACGGAATCATTACCTGCTGCCCCACGTTCAAACCATTATTCATATCCAAGCTGTTGTAGGTAGCAATTTCTTTTGGAGCAATGCTATACAACCGACCAATAGAATAAAAATTTTCTTTAGACTGTACAGTATGTGTTATATAAAAGCCCTTGTTGCTATTTTGGATAAGCAGCTCGTGTTGAGCAAAAAGGCTTATCGTAGTGAAAAATAAAAATAAGGATAAGACAAGCTTTTTCATGCGGTTCCAGTTTTTCAATAGTGATTTTAATTCCTGTAAATAAATACTTGGTACGAAGCGTTCATTTACAGCAGATTAGCAAATACAAATATGCCTATTTTTTAGTTGCCACTGTCATAATACTGCTTCAAAATACGCATTTCTTTGGGATAGTAATTGTTTATGCGGTTAGGCAAAGCATTTATCCACCCTAAAACCTGATTTTGATAAGTAACTACTTGCCAACCTTTTACAGGTGGATCTATTGAAAGATCGGCCCGTTGCAGGTAACGGATGGCTTCTTCTAGGCTTAATTCAAAGCGCGTGATATTGGCTAATAACATGCCACTTACGGCTAAAGCATGGTCAGGCACCAATTTATTTTTCATGATCTCACCCAATGTAGTACCCGCATATTGCAGGTATAAATTGGCTTGTATGACTAAAAAAGCTTCTATCAGTATTTTTGGTAAAGCAAATAACATATCCCCTTGCTTTAGTACTTCTAATTGATTTAAGTTAATATATGTCTCTAACAATGCTTTCTCCTTTGCTGTAGCTATATCTGGCTTCGCCATCTTATACCGGCGCTCTCCTCCTTCTTTTTTGCGAAAGCAACTAAGAAAGAATCCTTCCCCTTTTACCTTATCAGGGTAAAAGCGATAGCCCTCTGCTCCTGCTTTCGATGTGGTCGTTACAATCTTCCATTCTGCAGGCACTTGCAAGGCTATGTTTTCCATTCCTTGCTCTGTTACCAACCAATCCATTATTTCTTCATCTTCTTCCGTAGAGTAAGAACAGGTAGAATAGATCAATACACCATCCTGTTTTAAGGCAGGTAAGGCATCAGCCAATATACGACGCTGTCGGCCACAACAAAGTTGCACATTATCAGGGCTCCACTCTTCTATAGCTTCCTCATCGCGACGAAACAAGCCACTGCCGCTACAAGGGGCATCTACCACCATCACATCAAAAAAACCTTCCAAGCGGTTAAAATGCTGAGGATCGTTATTAGTAACAATCACATTACTGGCACCCCATTTTATGATGTTCTGCTTCAAAACGCCAGCACGCGCCTTTATCACTTCATTACTGACCAGTAAACTATCTGGAGAAATCAATGACTGTATATGGGTAGACTTACCACCCGGAGCAGCGCACATATCCAGCGCTTTAATAGGTTTAGTCAGATCAACGGTTTGCTTTAATGCCTGCTCCAAAAACATACTGGAGGCTTCCTGAACATAATAGCAACCGGCATGAAATAAAGGATCAAAGGTGAAGGAAGGACGCTGTGAAAGATAATAGCCATATTGTGTCCAGGGAACAGGAGTTATTTCAGATTTCAGATTTCGGATTTCAGATTTCTTTCTTGGGTTGACTCGGATAGAAGTAATCTGTTCGCCACTTTGATGAACCGTTTCAAAGGCCTCTTTGTCAAAGCCAGGCAAACCTTCTAAGGATGCTATAAATTCTTGAGGTAACTGCACCAAACAAAACTAGTAACAATCAGGCATCAATACGTTCTTAATCTAACGTTTTACAGCTTTCAGAAGTACCGTTATTTTGAAGACTTCTGCTTGATTTACGTCCTAATGGCAATTTGACATCTAGGGGGGCAACTCTTATTCGTCAGCCCTTATTTTGAAAGCTGATGCTGCTTGCTTCGTCTGCAAAGATGTAAAACACTTCCACCAAGCGTCATTTTTTTGAGCTAATTTCCGTTGGTCTATTTTGGTTTTATCAAAATTCATATTGCTCATAGCGTGTTCGATAAACTCACTAGGAAGCCAAACACTATGTTCTTTGATGTAATGGCTTAATCCCTCTGGCCACGCAAATGTGCCGTCTGTTAAATCAGAACATCCCATTTCCCATTCTGGCTTACCACAATTGAACCGGCAAAAGCTATGTCCTAAATAATGAAAGAATGCAAGGCCGTTTTCCAAGTACTGAATAATTGCTTGCCTTTGCTCAGTTGAAATACTAAAATCAATGAAATTATGCGGGTCTGGTAAATCTGGCAAACTTACAGATTTCCAGTAGCCTATTGCTTTTGGTTGTATAACATTCTCGGGATATGTAATCATTGGGGCCTTAGGTCAAAATAGAGTAAAACAGAGATTGCAATATTGAATATCTCTCCGAGCTAAAAATACTTACAGATTTTTAATCTCTCCAATCAGATCCTGCAATACTTTCTTAGCATCACCAAACAACATCGAGGTTTTAGGTTGAAAGAACAGATCATTCTCAATACCTGCATAACCGGGCTTCATACTACGTTTATTGACAATTACTGCTTTTGCCAACTCTACATCCAACACGGGCATTCCATAGATTGGTGACGCAGGATCTGTTTTAGCAGCAGGGTTTACCACATCATTGGCTCCTAATACCAACACTACATCTGTGGTACTGAATTCATCATTCGCCTGCTCCATTTCCAAGAGCTTATCGTATGGTACATCGGCTTCTGCCAGCAGCACATTCATATGCCCAGGCATACGACCAGCAACTGGGTGAATGGCGTATTTTACATCAACACCTCTTTCATTCAACATCTTCTCTAATTCATGACAAGCATGCTGCGCCTGCGCTACTGCCAGACCATAACCCGGCACAATCATTACTTTATTGGCATAGGCTAACACCACAGCCGCATCACTTAAATTGATTTCTTTAAACTGCCCTTGCTCCTTTGTAGCGCCACCTGATGCCGTGGCTCCCCCACCAAACGAACCAATCAATACATTCTTCAAAGAACGGTTCATAGCCTTACACATCAGGATGGTTAGCAAGGTACCCGCTGCACCTACCAGTATACCACCTGTCAACATCACTTTGTTATCATAAAGGAAACCACCACAAGCTGCAGCCACACCAGTAAATGAGTTTAATAAAGAGATCACTACTGGCATATCTGCACCGCCAATTGGCAAAACGAACAAGATGCCGTATGCCAATGAAAACACCAAGACAGCATAGAACACCGCATAGGTAGATGCCGAGAATTCTATCAACTTAATACCCCTGCCAAAACGTATGCGGTGCGCATTATTGATTACTTCGTCAGAACTAATCTCAAAGGAGTTGCTGATCACTTTCAGCAAGCTAAAGGTTAAGACAATGATGGCCACCAACAATGCTATGTTTACGATATGTTGTCCTTTAAATGAACGGTCTTTTATAGTACCATTCAGTTTACCAAATGCCACCATACTGCCTGCAAAAGAAACAGAGCCAATGATCAATCCTACGAAGATCGTGATCAACATGCCTGTTGGCATGGGTAATTGAAATACAGCTTCTTCCGTCATACCATTTGCTTCCAGGGCTTCAGAGATCTGCAGCGTAAAGTCGGTAGATGCAAAATGATGGAATTCTACTATCGATATCAGCATAGCACAAGCACCACCCATACCGTTAAACAAACTCACCATTTCCGGCATCGCGGTCATCTTCACGCGCTTGGCAGTTACAGTACCAATGATACTACCGATAATAAGCCCGCTAAAGATCCAGGCATAATTATGCAAGCGTTCATCAGAATTGGGATCCTCATATAAAAAGATGGTACCAAAAATGGCAAGCCCCATTCCCGCTGCCGCTACCAGGTTACCTTTCCTGGCTGTCTCCGGATGCGAAAGCATTCTTAATCCTAAAAGGAATGTTACTGAGGCTATAAGATATATGACACTTAATAATTCCATGGGTTACTTCTTCTTTTTGGATTTAAACATTTCGAGCATTCTGTCAGTTACTACAAATCCCCCAACGACGTTCAGGGTTCCTAAAACGACTGCTAAGAAACCAAGGATCAAGGCCAGATAGTTGCTGGTTTCCGCCCTACCCATTATAATGATGGCCCCAATAACAACCACACCATGAATAGCGTTAGCGCCACTCATTAATGGGGTATGTAACACACTCGGCACGCGACCAATCACCTCGATCCCCACAAAAATCATGAGTATGACGATGTAAATAATTTGCTGATGAAAGGCAATCCAGGTAAGTATATTATCCATTAAAGATTACTTATTTTATTTTAAAACTTCTTTTATTGTTGACAGCTGTCTTTTTTAGTTGACGGTTGTTAGTTGACAGTTGACAGCCTTATATCCCCTCATGCCCTTCTATCAACTGTCATCCATTTTTATTTTCTGTCAACAGTCAACTTTCATCTGTCATCTATTAACTTAAAAAACTAAGCCATTGCTGTTTTTACACGCTCATGAACAACCTCTCCTTGATGCGTTACACAAGATCCTTTTACCAAATCATCTTCCCAATTCAAATTTAGGTTACCCTCTTTCGTTAGAATAAGGTTGAAGAAGTTCAATATGTTCTTGCCATATAGCTTGCTGGCGTCTGATGGCATGGTGCCTTGCAGGTTACTATTACCCACAATGGTCACACCATTATATACTACCGTTTCTCCATTTTTAGTGCGAGGCGTATTACCACCCGAAATGGCCGCCAGGTCTATGATCACCGATCCATTGCGCATGGTATTCAACATTTCTTCTGTGATCAATATAGGCGCTTTCTTTCCCGGAATCTGTGCCGTCGAAATTATGATATCAGCCTTGGCGGCACTTTCAGCTATACGTTGCCGTTGCTTTTGTTGGAATTCTTCTGATTGCTCCACGGCATAACCGCCCGCTTTGGAAGCATCAGCAGCACCCTCTACTTCAATAAACTTAGCACCCAAGCTCATCACTTCTTCTTTCACAGCCGGGCGTGTATCAAATACTTCCACTACAGCTCCTAAACGACGGGCTGTGGCAATAGCCTGCAGTCCCGCCACACCGGCGCCCAATATCAGCACTTTTGCAGGAGCAATACTACCGGCTGCCGTCATAAACATAGGCAGGTAACGCGGGTATAAATTAGCTGCTAACAATACAGCTTTATAACCAGCTATATTGGCCTGCGACGATAATACGTCCATGCTTTGCGCCCGCGTGGTACGCGGCAGCATATCCATACTAAATACCGTATTTTGTTGGGCAGTCCACTGTTGTACCAGCGCCGGATTGAACAGCGGCTGGTATACACCAATCAAGATCTTGGAAGATGTTTGAATAGTAGGCGTGTTGATGGACAATATCACATCGGATTGCGTAGCTATAGCTTCAGACTTACTAATGGAGGCTCCTGCCTTTTCATAATCTGCATTAGAAGCAGCTGCATGTGCGCCTGCACCATCTTCTACCCATACCGTAACTCCTTTTTTTGTCAACGCACTCACTGCCTCTGGCAGCAATGAAACTCTTGTTTCGCCTAAAGATTCTTTTAATACACCTACAATCATAAGTTCAAATTATAAAACTTTTAATTGTTAACCCGATTATTTCTTTTGTTTTGAGAATAACCACATCAAAAAATCTGGCTCTTTAAAGGCATTGCCCCAGCTATCATGCTTTACCCCCGGATATTCTGTAAAACGTACATCTGCATGAAGCTTGGTCAACTTATTATAATAATCCTGGGAAAAGGATACGGGAACCACATCATCTTTTTCTCCATGTATCAACCAGAGCGCTACTTGATTGCTGAAGCGTTTTGCCGTACTTACATTACCAGCCCCACAAATGGAAATGCCGGCAGCAAATGTCTGCGGATAACGAGCTACAAGATCCAGTACTCCCATGCCTCCTTGCGACAAACCAACAATATAAATACGCTTAGTATCGATTCGCTCCTTCTGTACCAAAGAGTCTATCAATTCTTTTAATACGAAAGAAACGGTTGTTGGTTTCCTTTGAAACGGGAACTTCCAGTCTTCCGCCTGCCCGGTAGTTTCATTGACCTTATTTTCAAAATACGCCCAGGAGTCCAGCTCGGGACATTGCGGGAAGAGAACATAGGACGGATAGGCCTTACGAACCGAATCTCTCAAAAAGAAACGGCCACCTATCCTTAGCTGCGTTTCGTTATCTCCCCCTTTCTCAAAAGCTCCATGCAAAAAGATGACCAAGGGAAATGAAGAACCCGATCCCAACTCCAAAGGCTTCAACAACCGGTAGGCCAACCGTAGATCCTTTGCATCGTAATAATGCTTCTCATATGGCGTAAAATCTTGTGCCTGCAAAGTGGAGAATATACTCAGGCCAAGCAATAGAAAGCTTATGGCCCTAATACCGGATGGTAAAATGCTGTTCCTCCTTGAATTCATTTCTGAAAAATACAAAGCCTAAAAAGAATATATCTACCGTACATGTAACAGCCGGATGCGCCTTTATCTGCTCCCAGGCCTGCTCCATTTCGGCACTCCAGTGAATATCATCGAAAATAAGGATCGTATCGTTGTGTGCATGTTGCAAAAACTGCTCAAAATAGGAAAGCGTGGGCGCTAACCGGTGATTGCCATCTATATACCCCAAGTCTACCTTCGGCAAGTGCTGAAGCACTTGTGGCAGCACGTTATCAAAGTTTCCCTGCAACGCTTCTATATTACCAAGCTTTAATGTTTTAAAATTAGCTTGTGCTACCTGGTGAATGGCTTCACTCCCTTCAACAGTGATCACTTTGGCTGCCGGGTTAGCAGTAGCTACATAAGCAGTTGTAATGCCCAAAGAAGTTCCTAATTCTACGATCGTTTGTGGTTGATACCGTTTTACCAAACGATACAGCAGCTGACTGTATTTCTTTGGCTTAACTGCACTCTTTGCCAATTGCTGCACACTGCGCTGTTTGCCAGCACCCGTACGCGAACCAGCACCCATGTCTTCTATGTTCAAGACAGTAGTATCTTTTAGCAAATGCTTACGTAAGGCTTCTATAGTTGCCGGCGACTTATAATGGCTATTGTTATTCAGCACATGCAGAATAAACTGGAACACAAAGGGCGAGTGCATGCCATGCCCTTTTCCATTGAGTGCTGTACGGTAATAATGCAGGTATTTTTTGGACAGTTGAAGCGGACTATACACAGTTCAAAGGTAAGTGGGAAAATCGATCGGCTATTTGCGTTCCCACACTTCAAATGTATGAGCGTATGCATTCTTTTCATCGGCCTCACAGTGCTTGGCGCTTACCCGCTTCCATTTTGTTTCATCAATGGGAGGAAAATAAGCATCACCCTCTACTTTGTGATGTATGCGGGTCATATAAAGACGATCTGCTTTATCAAATGAAGTATGGAAGATCTCGGCACCACCAATCACAAAGATTTCTTTTACATCTTGCTCTTTGGCATAGTTGATAGCTGCCTCTACCGAATGCACCACTTCTACATTCTCGTGCTTCCAATCTTTATTGCGGGTAATCACCACACTTTTTCTACCCGGCAATGCCTTACCAATCGACTCAAACGTCTTGCGTCCCATGAGTATGGGCATACCCCATGTAAGATTCTTAAAGTATTTCAGATCATTTGGTAAATGCCAAGGCAACTGGTTTTCCTTACCAATCACATTATTTTCAGCAGCGGCAACAAGAAGACTTAAAACCATTGGATTGTAGATTTTAGATTGGCGATTGCAGAAACTTTAATCTAAAATCTGCAATCTGCATTCTGCAATTTTATTTACACAGCTACAGGTGCTTTGATCGCCGGATGAAACTGGTAGTTTTCCAACTGAAAATCTTCAAACTTGAAATCAAAGATCGACTTCACATCTGGATTGATCTTCATGGTAGGCTGGGCGTGCGGCTCGCGTGTTAGCTGCAGCTTCACTTGTTCCAGGTGGTTGCTATAAATATGCACATCGCCAAACGTATGTATGAACTCACCGGGTTGCAGATCACAAACCTGGGCCATCATCATTGTAAGCAATGCATAAGAAGCAATATTGAAAGGCACACCCAAGAATACATCGGCGCTGCGTTGGTACAACTGGCAGCTTAGCTTACCATTGATCACATAAAACTGGAACAAGGCATGGCATGGCATCAGTGCCATTTCAGGCAATTCGGCCACGTTCCAGGCACTTACGATCAGGCGACGGCTATCGGGGTTCTTTTTGATCTGATTGACAACATCGGTGATCTGGTCTATGGTCTGTCCATTGGCCCCCGCCCAGCTACGCCATTGCTTGCCGTATACCGGTCCCAGCTCGCCATTGGCATCAGCCCATTCATCCCAAATACTTACGCCATGCTCTTTCAAGTAGGCAATATTGGTCTCGCCTCTCAAAAACCACAACAGCTCATAAATAATGCTCTTTAAATGCAACTTCTTGGTGGTTACCAGCGGAAAACCCTTTTGCAGGTCAAAACGCATCTGGTAGCCAAATGTGCTGATTGTTCCCGTACCAGTACGATCGCTCTTTTCTACACCATTATCCAATATATGTTGAAGAAGTTGTAAGTATTGTTGCATGGTCGCAAGTTACAAATACAGGGCTAAACTCCTACCCGTATTGGCTTTATAAAGTTGTTCACCATATGTGACAAACTAATTATCCAAAAAAACACTGATTAGCCCTCCATTCTATTTCCCTACCGTTAGCCATTACTATAGGTCGGGGTATCCTAAAACGCTTATAACCCATATATAAGCTGTATATAACCCGCCTATAAGCCATATATAAGCCGCCCCTATTAGAGACGGTTTATATGTGTATAACTAACAGGTAAAATTGCTAAATTATTTAGTATATTTAAGGAAGAAATATCCAAGAAACATGGAAAGCCCTATCACTTAAGTAATCCGATTAAAACCCTATATAATGGCACAAATGACACCCGGCTTTATGTTTACCGGTTCCATCAGCAATCTATCTGCTTATAAACGATGGGATTCTGACAAAGTAATACTTCGCACTAAAGGCGGTGCTTCCAAAACAAAGATCAAGCAGTCCCCTGCTTTGAGAAAACAAGAAAGATCAATGTAGAATTTGGTGGCCGTTCTACGGCTTGTAGTTGGATACGTAAAGCCTTATATCAACAACTGCCACTAGCCGACTATAATATTGCCGGTCCATTAAACGCCTTGCTCAAACCAGTGCAGGCATTGGATATGGATAATGAACCCGGCAGGCGAAACATTTATTTAAGCCGTCAGCCCCAACTACTATCGGGCTTTTCACTCAACCGCACCTATACCTTTGATAGCATAGTGCGAAACACTTTACCGTTTGCCCTTTCCCGTGATACGCTTTCTGGTTATGTAGAGATACCCGCCCTACTACCCGGCATCAACTTCCAGGCTTCTGATAAACACCCACTTTACAGCTTTATAGCTGCATTAGGTGTAATACCCGATGTAGAATATAATGGGGTGAAATATGATGCTCCAACCGAATACCAGTCGTCTGGGGCTATAGGAACTGAAAGCGCGTGGTATCCTGTGCTCAATGGCTCTCCGGCCTTTCGTCTGGATTTGAATCTACCAATAGTACCTCCGGGTCCTGCTTTTAGTTTGATGTTATCGATTGGTGTCCGTTTTGGCACCATAGCCGAAGGTGGTACTGTGCAGCAGGTGAAGCATGCAGGAAGCGCTAAGGTATTGGCAATGGGGTGAGAATTTCTTTCTCTATAAGTTCTACTGATAAATATTAAATACAGTCAGATGTAAACAGAGGCATTGTATAAATAACAATGTCTCTGTTGATGATTCCATATCCAAAAGGCAGCTGTAGTATGCAGTTAGAATAATTAAATGGACAAACAATAAAGGCTTGTTTATTATCTGTAATAGTAAATAACATCAACCTATCAACTCCTATTGCATTTTGTACGCATGTTGCTACAGTTTACACCACTTCCACTTTAGCCAGATAAGTCCGTAAGATACTTTTACAAATAACCTTAATTAATTACACCGTTATGCGTAAAATTTATCTGGCCGTTGCAGCCTTATCGTTAACCTTTTTTACTATTTCCTGCAGTAAATCTTCAGGTGGCGAAGAACCTGGAGATCCAATAGACAACAGTACTTCGTTTGCCCTAAAAGTGGGTGGAACTGCCTATACATTGGATAGCTTTATAGTTACTGAAACTTCTCAAGGTTATTACATCAGGGCCTCACAAAAAGGCAATACGAATAATGCTTACGGTGTTTCTCTGTTTATCAATACCAAATCATCTAATAGCAGTACAAGTTTTGGAAAATTATCTGAGGCTGGAAAAATATTTGTAGGAGCCAGTCTGGGTACGGATAAGAATGTAACGTCAACCTATACCAATCCTGCTAATGGAACAGTTACTACCAGCAATGGTACTGTGAATGTAGTCGTAAGCAATAGTACCATTACAGCAGCGGTTAATACCCAATTGTATGATGCGGTTACAGGTACACCTGTATCATTTGAATTCTCCCTTAGAACACCAACTTCTGTACAACCAACGAATAACCCAAGCCAGGAGTTTTTTGACTTTGAATTCAATGGCGCTACGTACAATCTGAGAGCGCTGTCAGCAGCTGCTTTTGATAAAGGATACTTAATTTCAGGACTTGCATCTAATAACCAATCTGTAGCGATTGTTATCAATACAAAAACATCTGATAATAGTATTCCGTTTGGAGATTTAGAAGAATCAGGTAAAGCTTCAGCCAGCTTCAACCTTCCAAATGAGTCAGTTGTATATCTTACAACTGGTCAGAATTGCCAAGGTCAGGATGTTCACAACCAAGGCAATGCAAAATTGACTTCTATTGGAAATATAGGCGGTTATGTTGAAGGTTATATATCAGGTTCCGCCTATAAAAATGAAAATGCTTGTGGCGAAGGTGGTAGAACAGTAGATAGCAAACCATTCACTGGTTATTTTAAAATACGTAGGTTCAATTAAACATTTGATAACCGTAAAAATTAAAAGCCTGGATGTTAGTCATCCAGGCTTTGTTCGTTTAAGTGTTTATTGAAGAACACTAATTCGTTGCTATATGGTTGTTATAGTGGGCTGTGTCGGATTCGAACCAACGACCCTCACGTTGTCGACGTGATGCTCTAAACCAACTGAGCTAACAGCCCTCCCAACAAATATCAGGTAAAAAGTTTAAATGCTTACGACTTTCGACGTTTCAATTCTTTTTGAATCAAACTAAGCTCGCGTCCTGTCTGTCCACCTACAGATGTATTCTCCTGTGCACGGCGCATCAGGTAAGGAATTACATCTTTAATAGGTCCAAATGGCAGATACTTACTTACACTGCATCCAGCTTTTGCCAGGTTGTACGTAATATTATCGCTCATACCATATAGTTGGCTAAAGTGCACATGCGGATGATTAAGCGGCAATCCTTTTTCACGTAACAGTTGCGTTGCTAATAAATTGCTGTATTCATTATGCGAAGCCACGATCAAACCAATACGATCCAGGTTATCTATACAGAAACGAACACTTGCATTGTAATCGTTATCAGAAGCTTCTTTAGTAGGCTGAATGGGAGATTCATAACCTTTTTCAACTGCACGCTTGCGCTCTTTTTCCATATAGGCACCGCGCACCAGTTTGGCACCCAATAAGAAGCCACGTTCTTCAGCTATCTGGAAGCTTTCTTTTAAGAAAGCGAAACGATCATGACGATATAATTGAATGGTATTGTACACCACAACTTTTTCTCGGTTGTAGGCATCCATCATCAGTGTGGTCAATGCATCTACCGGGTCTTGGATCCAGGTTTCCTCTGCATCAACCAATACACCAATGCCTTGTTGCTTAGCAGCTTCACAAACACGTTTGGTGCGATCATATACTTTCTGCCACTCTTTCATTTCTTCAGCAGATAACTGCTGCAGTGCGTTGTTATAATCCAGTATCAGTGAATTATCCTTAGAAGCCTTCATTAAAGCATCTAATTTTTCCAGTAAGCCAAAGCGGGCAAAGCCTGTCACTTTAATGCTCATGAATGGAATATTGGGCTGTGTAGCGGCGTATTCAATAACACGAATGAATTCATCGCGCGCATGGTCAAAGGCGCTCTCGCCTTCCATACCTTCTACACCATAGTCCAGTATCACCTGCACATTGCTTTCGGCAAGCTTCTTAGCTACTGTTGCTGTTTCACTTAAGGTTTCGCCACCTACAAACTGTTTGAAAATGGTTTGACGGATAAGCCCCTTCACAGGCAAGCCAACCTTGATAGACCATGGAGCCAACCGGGTACCCAATTGTACCAACCAAGGCTTTCCCATCATAGAAAACAGGAAATGAGAATCTTTTAGGTCTTTATTGGATTTGTGGGCAAAAGCTATTGCGGTATTGTCAAAAGAAATTATTGGGTGAGCTTCCATAGCAATCATTTGATCGGGGCAAATTTAGGAAAGAATGAATGAGTTTCAGTTGACAGTTATCATATTGTAATTGAGCCCTGTCATTTTAACTTTCCGGGTTTTTAGAAGTTATTAACACAAATACAGCGGGGAATCATTGGACCTTGAGTGAAAGTGGAAACATTTTTCACCCAAGGCAACAGCGGTTATCTTTGCCTCAAATTACGCGTATGCAAACAAGAACTCCAGCAGAGAGTTATACATCAATGACTGAATTGGTTTTACCTAACGATACAAACTATTTCGGCAACCTTATGGGCGGTCGATTAATGTACTGGATGGATATAGCAGCGGCTATTGCGGCACAACGGCATTGTAATGCACCAGTGGTGACAGCCTCTGTAGATAATATTTCTTTTGAAAACCCAATTAAACTGGGCAACACGGTTCATATTGAGGCGAAAGTGACCAGAGCCTTCAACACCTCTATGGAAATACATTTAAAAGTGTGGGGTGAAGATTTTACACAACAATACAAATACAAAAGCAACGAAGCCTACTACACATTTGTAGCGTTAGACCCAAACCGCAAAGCGCGTCCTGTACCTCAATTAGTACCAGAGACAGATGAGGAAAAGAAACTGTTTGAAGGTGCCCTGCGTCGTCGCCAGGTACGCTTGATCCTAGGTGGTAAAATGAATCCAAACGATGCCGCTGAATTGAAGGCGTTGTTTATTAAGGAGTAAGTCTGTCTGAACCAGGATTTGGGGGATTAAGAGATTTAGTAGAAAATGGTCGATTGATTAGAATTACAACTATTAAAAAAAAAGCTATTTATAAAACAAAAGCTGGCACATATTGCCAGCTTTTTCTATTTACTCAAGTAAAGAAATTGAATTATCAAATTCCCTGTAAACTTATCAACTTGCCTACCTGTCAACTACCCACTATCATTTGTCAACTACTCTTCCTCCTAATCCCTTCATTTCCCCAAATCCCGGTTCCGACTATTTCAAATACGCCGAATACATCCACACCAACTTCTCCTGCTGGCGTATATAATCACTTATTAGGGCATTTGTGCCTTCATCTGAGGCATCTTGCGCAGCAGTGAGTATTTCGCGTTGTAATGAGAGAATATTACCGAAATTATCAACTATTGTTTGTACAGCTTTTGTGCCTTCTGAGATATTGGTAGCCTCTTTTACAGAAGATAGTTTTAAATACTCTGTAAACGAATGCAACGGAGTATGTCCTAAGGTTAAAATACGCTCTGCTATTTCATCTACTTTTTCCAGTAAGTCGTTGTAGAGTTCTTCAAACTTTACATGCAATACAAAAAACTTGTCGCCAGTTATGTTCCAATGCAATCCTCTAACGTTGATATAAAACACCTGGTAGTTTGCCAACAAGTTATTTAGTTTTTCTGCCAGGTCTTTACTTTTCGTTTGGTCTAAGCCAATCCAATTCTTCTTTGCCATATTGTTTAGTATTTGCTTGTAATTAAGCCATCAAACAATATGCTAGATGTAGAAGAGTAAATTTAAATAGTCAAAGAAGATGATAAATGCGAAGGAGAATGTTTGAAACAGGTGAAGTCTAGATGGCTTTCTTTATTTCAGGTTCTGTTTTCCAATGATGAGCACCTTTCATCATATGCTCTTTGCTTTGTTCAATAGCATCCATTATCTGGGCTAAAATATTATCAGCAGTGTCGTTATAATCAATTTTCATTGGAGGTTTAAAGGTTACAGTTAACTGTACCCCTTTCTTTTTAAACTTCAATCCTTTCTTATCAAACGCTCGCCAAAAGCCTTGAATCACTACGGGTATAACTATAGGCTGGCAATGTTTAATTATATAGGCAGTACCCTTACGTCCTGGTGCATAAGGTTTTGTAGTTCCTTGTGGGAAGGTTATTACCCAAGCATTACTTAATGCTCTCTCAATCTTGCGTGTATCAGAAGGGTCTAAACCGCGACGAACTTCACTACCATCCTTTTTCCATGTGCGTTTAACGGTTAACGCCCCTGCCAGTGTAAACAACCGGCTGATAAAACTACTCTTCATTGTCTCTTCTGCCGCTACATAATAAACACTCGTGAAAGGATTCAACAAATAATAAGGCATACCCAAACGGTTACGCTTACGCCATTTTACAGCACAAAATATATGTAGAAAGGTAATAACGTCGGCAAAGTATGTTTGATGGTTGGATACGAAAAGAACATTGCGCTTTGGCAGGTTCTCTATATGCTCCGTGCCGCTTATTTTTAGTTTGTTTACTATAGCTAATCCTGGATAGGAAACAATACCCACAATAGCATACACTACCTTCCTTACCAATTTGAATTCAGCTAATCGTTTCCATAAACTCATCTGCTAGCAATTGTAGTCGTAAAGTTATGGGTTTACAATTTGTTAACTATAAAACCTGTGCCAATAAAAAAGGCCCCACTTTCGTGGAGCCTTCAGTATTAGTAAGAAAAGATTACTTCTGATCGTTGTTATCTTTTTCTTCTTGCTGTAATTTTTCTTTGATCTGAGCCAAAGCACCTAAGTCACCCAAGGTAGCTTTTTCAACTTTGCCTTGAATAGTCTTCACAGCTTTCTTTGTTTTTTCAGCATCAGCTTTAGCCTCTTTTCTAGCGGCGTCTTTTTCGTCAGCTGCCGCTTGTTCCCAAATACGAGCGTGAGAAACTACAATGCGTTTTTCGTTGCGATCAAATTCAATTACCATGAATTCTGCAGTTTCATCAGCACCTACACTCTTACCATCTTCTTTTGCTAAGTGACGGTTAGGAGCAAAGCCTTCTAAACCATAAGGTAATTGTACAATAGCACCTTTGTCATCTTTACGGCTTACAGTACCCTCATGAATAGTACCTACAGCGAATGTATCCTGCAGGCTGTTCCAAGGATCTTCTTCCAGTTGTTTATGACCCAGTTGCAATTTGCGGTTTTCTTTATCGATACCTAAGATAACCACATCGATATTTTCACCAACCTTAGTGTATTCACTTGGGTGGTTAAAACGCTTCAACCAGCTCAGGTCAGAGATGTGGATCATACCACCAATACCAGGAGTTAATTCTACAAACACACCGTAAGGAGTGATGTTCTTAACTACACCAGTATGACGGCTACCTTCTGGGAATTTAGTCTCGATATCAGACCAAGGATCGTCAGAAAGTTGCTTGATAGACAAGCTCATCTTACGGCTTTCTTTATCAAGAGTTACCACTTTAGCTTCATGCTCATCACCCAGCTTAAAGAATTCTTTAGCGTTGATTGGCGTGTTAGCCCAAGTGATTTCAGAAACGTGTACCAGACCTTCAACACCTGGCAGGATTTCCAGGAATGCACCGTAATCTTCAATGTTCACAACTTTACCGCGAACAGTTGAGCCTTCTGCAATTGTTTCAGGCAGCACATCCCATGGGTGTGGAGTCAATTGCTTCAGACCTAAAGAAATACGCTTCTTCTCGTCGTCGAAATCCAATACCACCACGTTGATCTTCTGATCCAACTTCAACACCTCTGAAGGGTGGTTGATACGACCCCAAGAGATATCGGTGATGTATAACAAACCATCTAAGCCGCCAAGGTCCATGAACGCACCGAAGTCAGTGATGTTCTTAACAGTACCTTCCAGTACCTGACCTTTTTCAAGCTGACCGATGATCTGAGCACGTTGTGCTTCAATATCGCTTTCAATAAGAGCTTTGTGAGATACAACTGCGTTCTTAATAGCTTCGTTGATCTTAACTACTTTGAACTCCATTGTTTTACCTACAAACTGATCGTAGTCAGTTACAGGCTTCACGTCGATCTGAGAACCTGGTAAGAATGTTTCCATACCAAATACGTCTACGATCAAGCCACCCTTTGTTTTGCTAGTAACAGTACCGGTAACGATTTCACCAGTTTTGTGAATCTCAACGATACGCTCCCATGCGCGGGTAATACGAGCTTGCTTACGGCTTAGGTTCAGATTACCATCACGGTCTTCTTTCTCAACCACCATAACTTCTACTTCATCACCTACTTTCAGGCCTTGTAAGTCGCGGAATTCGTTCAAAGAAACCAGACCATCAGATTTGAAACCGATGTTCAATACCACGTCAGTTTTAGTGATACCTACTACTGTTCCTTTGATCAATTCACCGTCATTCAGTTGTACGAAAGTGTTTTCATACACTTTGTCGTACTTTTCTTTTTCTTCATTGCTGTAAGAAGCAACATTACGTTTGTCTACACTCCAGTCAAAATCATCATGAGCAGTAGCTACTTCTTGAACTGGTTGTTGAACAGGTACATTTGTTGTCGCTGTAGCAGCTTCTGCAGATGCAGCAGCTTGCTCCTGTCCTTCAGCGTTTGGGTTAACAATATTGTTATCAGACATAAAATAATCCCGAGGGTTTTTGTTCGGGTCGGCAAAGATACACTTTCCTTCGGGCTTTGAGAGCCACCCGAGCTGTTTTTTGATATTATTAAGGCTGTCTTTGATCGTATTTATCGGGTTCTACAGCCCTTTTAACGACACCTCATCCATTCTTTTCAACCTTTATGGCCTGTTAGTTATGGAAAACTGGAAACTATTGCTCAGTTTTGCACCTACTACCAATGCTATTCACCTGCTATGAAAAGCCTGAAACAGACGCTTCTTTACTTATTGGTTACGGTAATCGTTCATTCAACGACTCAAGCACAACAATGCTTCTTTAAACGCTCTTCCTTGGGCTCCCAATTTCATTACGGATCTTTTTTAACCAATGCGCCTAAAGCAGTTTACGTAAGAGATAGCTACTCCTATTTTGGTGAACTATATTTCCAGCAGCCAGCATTCAATGCCAGCAGGCCCAACCGTCCTTTAACACAATGGGGAGCAGGACTTTTCTTTGGACAAACAGGAAGTAAGAAATACATAGGCAAAATGGGCGGCGCTTTTTCCTATATCAAACTCCCGGTTTTTAAATACAGATCGCTAAACAGCAGTATACGTCTGGGAGCTGGTTTAGGTTGGATTGAAAAGCCCTACAATACCGTAACGAACCATAAAAATGTGATTATCGGATCAGCTATCAATGGATACATCAATGCACTTTGGCAAAACGAGTTTTCTGTTTCTAATAATGTGTCCCTAAATGCAGGACTCAGCTTCAGTCATCTCTCAAACGGCTCTTCTACCCTTCCCAACTTGGGTTTGAATATTCCTGCGCTGTCCTTAGGCGTTCGTTATCATGTAACACCCAACAAATCACGGGTTTTACCAGTAGGAGAAGGTAAAACAGGAAAATGGTCGCTAGATGTATTTACTTCTGTTGGCGTTAAACAAGTTCCATGGATCGGTAGCAAACGTTATTTAGTCAATGTGGCCAATATAGAGACAGCAAAGAATGTATCATTAAGAAGCAGCTTTGGCGGTGGTATTTTTCTATTCTACGATCGCACCTATAAACTGGATATGTCTGATATTTATCCATATACGCGCGATGTAAGTAATGCCCAAGCTGGTCTTTATGCCCTATATCGTTTTCAAGCGGGCCGAGTGACTATTCCAGTACAGTTTGGTGTCCCCTTAGTGAATAAAGAAGCTAACAGTCAACTTTTCCAACAAGTTGGTGCTCGATACGCTATTTCAAAAAAATGGTCAGGACAGGTTTTACTAAAAACCTTTGGTGGAAAAGCTGACCTTATTCATTTAGGTGTTGGCTATAAAATCAAGTGATGCTATGCGAAAGGTTTTATTCAAAATATTAATTGGCTGCTGTTTTCTTTTAACCCAATGTAAGAAGCCCGGTTGCTTTGAGAACGCAGGTACAGTAACTACAACAGATCGTATTTTACAACCGTATAATAAGATTTATCTCAACGATGATCTTAACCTTATTCTGACGCAGAGCGAGGAGTTTGCTGTGAAAGTAAATGCTGGACAAAACTTACAGCCTAATATTACCACTATTGTAAAAGACAGTACACTTATTATTGAAAATACAACCTCGTGTGATTGGCTCCGTAATCCTAATGAAACCATCAATGTATCAGTATCCATTCCCAATCTTAAACGCATTGATTATGATGGCAGCGGGTCAATAACATCAACAAATACAATACTGGCAGATACCATTATGATCTACTCTTATTTAGGAGCTGGGAATATAGATCTAAATTTGAACGCCAAGCATACAACAGTTCATTTACAAGGACAAAACGCAGATGTAACACTTCACGGAAAAAGTGATTATTGTTACACACTTATACATCCCCGCAGTAGTATTTACCTGTCAGATTTTGAAGTAAAAAATATGGATATGGTATATGTAGGTGTTAGAGACGCTTTTGTAAATGTAACAAACACACTGAACGCCTATGTTTGTCATCTTGGAAACATATATTACAAAGGAAATCCCAACACTGTTGTACCAACTTATTTTAGCTCAGGCAGATTAATCAAAGCACCTTAATGAGTTGCTAATTGACTAATAGCTTTAGCAGCAATCCAGCCACTAGCCCAGGCATGTTGAAAATTGAATCCACCTGTTATTCCATCAACATCAAGTATTTCACCAGCAAAAAACAGATGTGACAGCTTTTTACTCATCATGGTATTGGCATCAACTTCCGATAAGTGAATACCTCCAGCCGTTACAAACTCATCTTTAAACGTTGTTTTCCCTCTCACGTCTACTACAAAATCGATTAAATATTTGATCAGCAAATTCTCTACTTTGGCGGGCAAATCAGCCATACGCATGTCGTCATTTACACCCGCCTGCTCCAATAAGAATTGCCATAATCGATTCGGCAAATGGCCAATATTTTGATTGCTCACCTTTTTGCCGGAAGCACTACCTCTTAATTCTTGAAACTTAGACTTTAACGTTTGCTCATTATAGTTAGGCAGCCAATTGATGTGCACTTTAAACTCGTAGTTTTTTTCTTTTAATTCTCTAGCCCCCATGCACTTAAACGTAATACAGATGGCCCACTCAAGCCCCAGTGCGTAATGAGAATGGGGCCTTCTTCTTGAAGTTTCGTCCCCTCTATCTTTACCCTTGCGCTCTCTACACTAACGCCCATCAAACTATTCAAAGGGTGTTTCGGCAAATTAAAAGTAAATAAAGAAGGTACCGGTTCCGCATTAGTATGTCCTAAGTCTAACAGCCATTGAAACATCGCTTGTTTAGGATAACCTCCGCAGGCTATGCACGCATAATCCGCCTTTAAACTTTCACCACTTGCCAGCTTAACCTGAAATTGGTTAAGCCTTGTTTCATTAGCTGAATTAGGAGCAATTAACTCTTTTACATCTGCGTTCATTCTAATTACAACGCCATATCCTCTAGCTTCATTTAAAAGACAATCAATAATGGTTTCAGAAGAATCCGTAATGGGAAACATCCTTCCATCTGGCTCCGCCTTTATCTTTACGCCACGTTCTTCAAACCATTTTATGGTATCCGTTGTATTAAACTGATGGAATGTTTTCTTAACGAAGTTTTGCCCTCTTGGATAGCGTTTACTTAATTCAGTAATATCAAATAAATGGTGCGTTACATTACAACGCCCACCACCTGAAATACGAACTTTTGATAAAAGCTTATTGGTTTTCTCCAATAGAATAACTTCTAAGCTAGGCTGCAAACGGGCTGCATTTATCGCACAAAAAAAGCCAGCCGCCCCACCACCAATAACTACCAAACGTTTTTTACTCATAAAAAAGAAAGCCCTTTCGGGCTTTATTAATACTCGGCAAAGAGATTAGGATTTGCTTTTTCAGCAGCTTCTATGGTGCTATAATTTGAAAGGACATCAGCTTGACCCTTTTTAATACAAACATCATGTTCAAAATGCACAGAGGGCTTACCATCTGCGGTACGTACTGTCCAACCATCGCTATCGGTAAACACATCTTTTTTACCCATATTGATCATGGGCTCAATAGCCAGCACCAGACCTTCTTTTAACACTGGCCCAGTACCTCTTCGTCCATAGTTGGGTACTTGTGGGTCTTCATGAAGGTGACGCCCTAAACCATGTCCTACCAACTCACGCACTACACCATATTTATGCTTCTTTTCCGTATGCTCCTGAATGGCAAAAGATATATCGCCTAGGCGGTTACCAGCTACAGCTTTTTCAATTCCTTTATACAAGGACTCTTTGGTAATCTTTACTAATTGAATCACATCATCGGCAGGCTTACCAATCATAAACGTATAAGCATGATCTCCATGCCATCCGTTTTTAATCACACCTACGTCTACGGAAACAATATCGCCTTCTTTTAACTCTTGTTCATTGGGAAAACCATGTACCACTACATCGTTTACGGAAATACAAGAATTAAATGGGTAACCATTATAATTCAAAAAGGAAGGGATAGCCTTATTATCCCTGATAAACTCACCTATTATTTTATCAATAGCGAGTGTGGTTAAACCAGGTTTCAAGATAATAGCCACTTCAGTCAGTGCTTTACTTACCAGCAAGGCACTTTCCCGCATGAGCTCTATTTCCTGATCATTTTTATAATAAATCATATTGGCTGCAAAAATAAAAACCTGGCAAGTAGTCTCACCAGGTTTTTATGATATTCTAAAAAAATTAAGCTTAGTATGAAGCCTGAGTTACAGTTTGACGTCCTTGAATACGACCGCTCTTCATTAAGCCATCATATTGACGCATCAATAACTGAGTTTCAATTTGCTGTAAAGTGTCAAGGATTACACCTACCATGATCAGCAGTGAAGTTCCGCCAAAAAAGGTAGAGAAACCATGAGTTACACCTAAACGCTGAGCAATACCAGGCAGAATACCAACTAATGCCAATAACAAGGCACCTGGTAAGGTAATGCGATCCATTACCTGGCCGATATAATCAGCTGTAGGCTGACCAGGTTTTACACCTGGAATGAATCCATTGTTCTGCTTCAGGTTATCAGCAATTTGCTTTGGATTAAAGATCAACGCTGTATACAAGAAAGTAAAACCAATTACCACTACGGCGTAAATGACCATGTACCAAACATTGGAATGATCAGTAAATACCGAAGCAATGCCTTGGCCAGTTGCGGTACCTGTAAAGTTGAACAATGTTGGCAGGAACAATACAGCCTGAGCAAAGATGATAGGCATTACACCAGCGCTATTTACTTTGATTGGCAAGAATTGACGTGCACCACCAAATTGACGGTTACCTACAATTTGTTTAGCATAGTTTACAGGGATCTTTCTTGTACCTTGAACCAGCATGATACAACCCATAATGATTGCAAACAGGATAGCTAATTCAATGATGAAGATCAGGATCTGACCAGTACGTACTGACTTATTGGTAAATTCTTGTAAGAACGACTGAGGCAGACGAGCCAAGATACCTACCATGATGATCAGAGATGTACCATTTCCTAAACCTTTGTCAGTGATTTTTTCACCTAACCACATTACGAATAGAGTACCAGCAGTTAGAACAATCACTGTAGAAAGCCAGAAATAATCAGCATATCCTGGAATAATGGCTTGTGATTGAGAAGTTATTTGGCGTAAATATGCCACATATGCAGAAGCTTGAACCAAGGTAACTCCAACTGTTAGGTAACGAGTCCACTGGTTAATTTTCTTGCGACCGCTCTCCCCTTCTTTTTGCATTTTTTGAAACTGAGGAACTAAAACAGTCATCAGCTGCATAAAGATAGATGCAGAGATATAAGGCATGATACCCAATGCAAAAATGGAAGCCTGGGAAAAGGCACCACCAGCAAAAGTATCGATCAAGCCCAAGATACCACCACTTGCAGAGGCACCTAATTGCTGTAATCGAGTTGGATCAATACCGGGCAATACAATATGAGTACCTACTCTGTAGATGAAGATCAATAGAAGTGTAAAAAGGATTTTGCTACGCAGTTCCTCTATACTCCAGATATTCTTTAGTGTTGCAATGAATTTTTTCACGGAAAATTGAAAGGTTTACGGTCCTGAAACAAAAAAAGACGCACTTGTTGCGCGTCTGTGCAATTTAAGGAAAATTAAGCTACAATTTCAACAGAACCACCGGCTCCTTCAATAGCTTCTTTTGCTTTTCCGCTAATTGCGTTCACTTTAAAAGTAACTTTTGATTTCAATTCACCATTACCTAACACTTTCACGCGGTCAGTTTGGCTGATTAAACCATTAGTATACAAGTTTTCTAAAGTAAACTCCGTGATACCATATTTTTCAACAATTTGATCAATTTGACCTAAGTTGAATACTTTGTACTCAATGCGGTTGATGTTCTTAAAGCCACGCTTTGGAACACGACGCTGAATCGGCATCTGACCACCTTCGTGAGCCATTTTACGCTGATAACCGGTACGAGATTGTTGGCCTTTGTTACCTTTTGTTGAAGTTCCACCATGTCCGGAACCTTCACCACGACCTAAACGTTTTTCTTTGTGCACAGCGCCTTTCGCAGGGCGTAAATTGTGTAGTTTCATTGTATTTGATTTTTACTCTACGGGGAATCACCCCTCGCTTTGTTAACAAAAAGTTCGCAAAAATAAAAATGTAAAATGATATAGCCTGAGATTTCAGGCTTTCATTTTACATTTTACAAATATATTATCCATTAACTTCTACAACAGATACCATATGTTCAACTTTGCGAACCATACCTAGGATCTGTGGAGTAGCTTCAACTTCTTTAGTAGCATTCAATTTATTCAAACCTAAAGCTTTCAAAGTCTCTTTTTGACGCTCTGGTCTGTCGATTGGGCTCTTTACTAAAGTGATTTTAATTTTTTTCATAAAAAGTCTTTTGTCACTAATCAGCAATCATTGGCTTAAGTCAAAAAATATTGACCATTGACCATTGACCATTGACTAATTATTATCCGTTAAATACTTTCTTTAAACCAATTCTTCTGGTTTTAGCCACATCAATTGGCTCGCGTAATAAAGCTAAAGCTTTGAAGGTTGCTTTTACCACGTTATGAGGGTTAGCAGAACCTAAAGACTTAGCTAATACGTCGGTAACACCAGCGCTTTCTAATACTGCACGCATAGAACCACCGGCAATTACACCAGTACCGTGTGCAGCTGGCTTGATTAACACTTTAGCAGCACCTTCTTTGGCTAACTGATCGTGAGGAATGGTACCGTGCATTACTGGAACTTTGATCAAGTTTTTCTTTGCATCTTCAATTCCTTTTGTAATCGCTTCTTGTACTTCTTTTGCTTTACCTAAGCCATGTCCTACAACACCTTGTTCATTACCCACAACCACTAAGGCAGAGAATGAGAAAGCACGACCACCTTTAGTAGTTTTTACTACACGATTGATAGCAACTACCTTTTCTTTTAATTCAAGGTCGCCTGCTTTTACTCTGTTTAAATTAGCTTTTGCCATTGTAATATTTAGTAATTACGTTTTAAGATTAATTAGAATTGCAAACCACCTTCTCTTGCACCATCAGCTACAGCTTTTACACGACCATGGTAAAGATTACCACCTCTGTCAAAAACTACAGTTTCAATACCAAGGTCTTTAGCTTTGCGAGCAATAGCCTGACCTACTAATTTGCTTTTCTCTGATTTTGTACCTGTTTGAGCTTTAATGTCTTTATCTCTTGAAGATGCAGAAGCAATAGTAACTGCACTAACATCATCAATCAACTGTACATAAATATCAGCATTGCTACGGAAGACAGACAAACGAGGCTTTTGAGCAGAACCAGAAATCTTTGTTCTGATACGGTAGCGAATGTTTTGTCTTCTTGTTGTTTTTGCGCTTGTTCTCATTTTTATTCTATTTATTTCCCTGATACTGCCAGGGAAAAGAAGGATTTATTTTAAAAAAGCTGAATAGTTGATGAATTCAACATCAACTATTCAACTAGTTAACTTTATTTACCAGCAGCTTTACCAGCTTTCTTACGTACCACTTCACCCATATAACGTACACCTTTTCCTTTGTATGGCTCAGGCTTACGCAGGCTACGGATTTTAGCAGCTACCTGACCTAGTAATTGACGATCAATACCAGTCAACGTAATTTCAGGATTTTTACCCTTTTCTTGTGCTGTAGCTACAGTCAGTTCTTTTGGAACTTCAAAAATGATATTGTGAGAATAACCCAGAGCTAAGTCTAAAAGGTTACCAGTGTTAGAAGCTTTGAAACCTACACCAATTAATTCCAGTTTCTTTTCGTAACCATCAGTTACACCTTTAACAAGGTTAGCAACTAAGGCGCGAGAAAGACCATGTAAAGCACGATGACGGATTTGATCAGTAGGACGAGTGATGTTAATTTGACCATCTTTCAATTCTACTTTGATATCGCGATCAATTGGCTGCTTTAATTCACCTTTAGGTCCTTTCACGGTAACAACGTTATCGTTACCTATTGTAACTGTTACACCGCTAGGAACTGTAATGGGAGCTTTACCTATACGAGACATAATTTATATTTTTTGTTCTTCCGACCGGTCAGCCTTGTATAGGAAGGCTTAATGTATCGAAAGAAAGTTTGAAAACAGGATTAATAAATGTAGCAAAGAACCTCGCCACCTACGTTTTGAGCTTTCGCTTCTTTGTCAGTCAAAACACCTTTAGAAGTAGAAATGATAGCTACACCTAAACCGCTTTTAACACGACGGAAATCAGCAGGCTTAGAATAGTGACGCAAACCTGGACGGCTTACTCTTTCTAAGCTATGGATTGCTGGTTGCTTAGTTTGTGGATCATACTTTAAGGCGATTTTGATTACACCTTGTTTGTTATCATCTTCAAACTTGTATTTCAAAATGTAACCTTGATTGTACAGGATCTCTGTCATACGCTTTTTCAGGTTAGAAGCTGGGATCTCAACGATTCTGTGACCAGCCATTTGCGCATTACGGATTCTTGTCAAGAAATCTGCTATAGGATCTGTTACCATATTATGTGCCCTCCTACATCTCGCCAGAACGAGATAATTGGAAAAGTTTTGTAGTTAATTGTTTAGTTATTCCGGTCGGCAATTTTCATTGCTTTCGTGGGTAGTGATTGTCAAGAAAAACTCTAGCCATTCACCATTGACCATTCACGATACTACCAGCTTGCTTTTTTCAAACCAGGAATTTTTCCGTTTAAAGCCATGTCACGAAGAGCAACACGAGAAATCCCGAAGTAACGAGAATATCCTCTTGGGCGTCCAGACAGCTGACAACGGTTTTTCAAACGCACTTTAGAAGAGTTTCTAGGTAATGCATCTAATGCAGCCCAGTCTCCAGCAGCTTTTAACGCTTCTCTTTTCTCAGCGTATTGAGCTACCATTTTCTCTCTCTTACGTTGTCTGGCTTTTATTGATTCTCTAGCCATAGTTCTATATGAGTTTTAGAATTTATTTTTTAATGTTTTTGAAAGGCATACCTAACTCTTTCAGTAATTCGTATGCTTCTTCATCAGTTGTAGCTGTTGTTACAAATGAGATATCCAAACCAGTAATTTTATTTACCTTATCGATATCGATCTCCGGGAAGATAATTTGCTCAGTTACTCCCATTGTATAGTTACCGCGACCATCAAAAGACTTTTCATTGATACCTTTGAAATCACGTACACGAGGAAGAGCTACAGCGATCAAACGATCTAAAAATTCATACATCTTCTCACCACGTAAAGTTACACGTGCACCAATTGGCATGTTCTTACGCAGTTTGAAGTTAGAGATATCCTTTTTAGAGTATGTTGCAATTGCTTTCTGACCGCTGATAGTAGTCATTTCTTCGATAGCGATATCGATTAATTTTTTATCAGCTACAGCACCGTTTACGCCACGGTTAATAGCAATTTTCTCTAATCTAGGAACCTGCATGATAGATTTATAGCTAAAGCGCTTCATCAAAGCAGGAACGACTTCGTCTTTATATTTAGACTTTAGACGTGGTTTAGTTGATACAGTTGCCATTACTTAATTACCTCCCCTGATTTTTTAGATACACGAACTTTTGTTTCACCCTGCTTTTCTCTCTTCACTTTGGTAGCTTGCTTGCCATCCCACAACATAACATTGCTGATATTGATAGGAGCTTCTTTCTTTACAATACCACCTTTTGTGTTTTGTGCAGACGGTTTGGTATGCTTAGTAATGATGTTAACACCTTCCACAATCACTTTACCTTCTTCAACCAGTACTTCCTTTACCAGGCGTGGTTTTTTCAGATCTTTATCATCACCAGTGATAACAACAACCTGGTCGCCTTTCCTGATGTTATACTTTGGTTTGAATCTTGTTTTCATTTTTTTATCCTCTGGTTCCGAAGAACCGTTTTACTTTCCTGATACTGCCAGGAAACCTATTTAAGTGAACGTTAGTTATTAATTCAACTGCGTCGTGATTTCCGATACATCGGATATTCCCAGGCTTACAGAACTTCTGGAGCCAAAGAAATGATCTTCATGTAACCTTTATCACGAAGCTCTCTTGCTACAGGTCCAAAGATACGAGTACCTCTTGGCTCATCAGCAGCATTTAAGATAACTACAGCATTATCATCAAAACGGATATATGAACCATCTTTACGACGCAGCTTGTTAGTAGTACGTACAATTACAGCTTTAGCAACGGTACCTTTCTTAATACCACCGGCAGGGATTGCATCTTTTACAGTAACGACAATTTTATCACCCACTCTTGCGTAACGCTGACCGCTATTACCCAATACACGGATACAAAGTACTTCTTTGGCACCACTGTTATCCGCTACATTCAAACGGGATTCTTGCTGGATCATTTTTCTAAGCTTTGAGCTATGAGCTGCTAGCGTATGGCTGCAAGCTGATAGCAATTAAAACAATTATATTTCAATAAGTACGGCTCGTAGCACATAGCTCGTAGCTCGTCGCTTTATTATTTCACTTTCTCTACAATCTCCACTAATCTCCAACGCTTCGTCTTACTAAGAGGACGAGTTTCCATGATGCGAACGATATCACCAATGCTCGCCTCATTCTTTTCATCATGAGCATGGAACTTAGTCGTCTTTTTAACGAACTTACCATAAATTGGGTGCTTTACTTTACGCTCAACCGCTACAGTGATGGTTTTAGTCATCTTGTTGCTGGTTACTACCCCAATTCTTGTTTTTCTTAAATTTCTAATAATTTGAGTTGTTGTCTCAGCCATATTATTAAGCTTTACGCTTCAAGCTTTATGCTACAAGCTTAAGGCTTATAGCTTGCAGCATGCAGCTAGTTATGCACTTAGTTGTTTCTTCTTTAATTCTGTTTTCAAACGAGCCACTTCTCTGCGCAGGTTACGAATGCTCATTGGATTTTCCAATGGAGAAAGGGCGTGAGCAAATTCAAGCTTCTTTAAGCGCAACTCATCTTCTTTTATACGAGCTTGCAAATCTTGCTCGCTTAAACCTTGAATGCTTTTTTTGAAATCAATTGTCTTTGACATCTTCTTCTAGTTTATAGATGGTTTAGGCGCCTATTAAATCACGACGCTTCACAAATTTTGTTGCGATTGGTAGCTTTCCAGCTGCTAAGTGTAAAGCTCCTTTTGCAATTTCTTCAGTTACACCATCAATTTCGAAAATGATGCGACCTGGTTTTACAACAGCAGCCCAGTACTCTAAGTTACCCTTACCTTTACCCATACGTACCTCTGCTGGCTTGTTGGTAATTGGCTTATCAGGGAAAATACGGATCCACACGTTACCTTCACGTTTCATGTGACGGGTCAAAGCTTGACGTGCAGCCTCGATCTGACGATCGGTGATCCAATGACTATCCAAAGCTTTTAATGCAAAAGAACCAAAGGAAATAGTAGTTCCTCTTTTAGCATCGCCTTTCATGCGACCTTTCTGCATTTTCCTATGCTTCGTTCTTTTTGGCTGTAACATTTTATATCAATTTGATAATTCGAAAATGGTTTTCAATTAGCTAATTAGTTCATTAGCTAATTAGCTAATTTTTAATTTATTGGTGTTGACCTCTTCCGCCACGACCACGAGAGAAATCACGACCACCTTGTCTTCTGTCGTCTCTTCTATCGCCTCTTTCGCCGCCTCTTCTTTCACCACCCTGTGCACCGGCTTCTTTACCACCGATGAAGTTTGGATTCAGATCTCTCTTCGCTAATACTTCACCTTTAGAGATCCATACTTTGATACCGATTTTACCGTATACAGTTTGTGCAAATACGTTAGCATAATCAATATCCATACGGAATGTATGAAGAGGTACACGACCTTGCATGAACTTCTCGCTACGGGCAATCTCAGCTCCACCTAAACGACCGCTTAACTGGATTTTGATACCTTCAGCACCCATACGAAGCGCAGAAGCAATTGCCATTTTAGTAGCTCTTTTGAAGTTGATACGGTTCTCGATCTGACGAGCAATTGTATCACCAACAATGTTTGCATCTAATTCTGGACGACGGATCTCCAGGATATTGATCTGAACATCATCTTTACCAGTAAGTTTCTTCAACTCTTCTTTGATGCGGTCTACTTCACCACCACCTTTACCAATGATGATACCTGGCTTAGAAGTATGGATTGTAACAATCAATTTACCTAAAGTGCGCTCAATAACAATCTTAGCGATACCGCCTTTGTTAATACGTGCATTCAGATAAGTTCTGATTTTGTTATCCTCAATCAGCTTATTGGCAAAGTCTTTTTTGCTACCATACCAGTTAGATTCCCATCCTCTGACGATACCTAACCTGTTACCAATAGGATTTGCTTTTTGACCCATGTTTATTGGTTATTCTTTAAATGTTTTAATTAAGATTTCGCGTCAACAATTACAGTTACGTGATTGCTTCTTTTACGTACACGGTATCCACGTCCCTGAGGAGCTGGGCGCATACGCTTTAATGTTCTGGCACCGTCTACAAAAACGGTCTTTACAAACAACTGACCTACTTCACCACCTTCATTCTTCTGCTTCCAGTTGCTGATAGCGCTCAACACCAATTTACGCATAGGCACTGCTGGATGTTTTGGATTGTGCTCCAATACAGCCAAGGCCTTTTCTACTTGCATACCACGGATCAAATCAGCCAATAAGCGCATTTTACGTGGAGATGTTGGATAATTTCTCAGTTTTGCTACTGCTTCCATTTTATTATTAGTTTCCAGTTCTGAGTCTTTAGTTCTGAGTCTTTTATGAACTCAGAACTAAGAACTCTAAACTATTTATTAACCTTTTTTACTTGAGTGTCCTTTGAAGTTTCTTGTAGGAGCAAATTCACCTAATTTATGACCTACCATAAATTCTGTTACATAAACAGGAATGAATTTGTTACCATTATGCACAGCGAAGGTGTGACCTACAAAATCAGGAGTGATTGTAGAACGACGGCTCCAGGTTTTAATCACGCCTTTTTTGTTTTTGCCTTCATTAATAGCAACCACTTTCTCTTCTAAGTGAGCGGCTACATAAGGACCTTTTTTAATTGAACGAGCCATGTTATTTAATTTCTAGTTTCTAGTTTAATGTTTCTGGTTGACTTCAGTAACAGGCTTATTTAGCCAGCTTGCTACCATTCTTACGTTGGATAATCAGTTTATCGCTTCCTTTACCCTTCGTACGTGTTTTCAAGCCACGAGAGTACTTACCAGTTCTAGAACGAGGTTGACCTCCAGAAGCTCTACCTTCACCACCACCCATTGGGTGATCTACTGGGTTCATCGCAACACCACGGTTTCTTGGTTTAATACCTTTCCAACGGTTACGACCAGCTTTACCCATTGATTGCAATTGGTGATCGCCATTTGAAGCAACACCTACAGTTGCATAACAATTGATCAATACTTTTCTTAACTCACCACTTGGCATTTTCAACACAGCATATTTCTCTTCTTTGTTAGAAAGCTGTGCAGAAGAACCAGCGCTTCTTGCAATCTTACCACCTTGACCAGGCTGCATTTCAATGTTGTGAACAACAGTACCTAAAGGCATGTTTTTCAACATCAAAGAGTTACCTAATTCAGGAGCTACTGCATCACCACTAACAACAGTCATACCTACTGTTAAGCCCTGAGGAGCTAGAATATATCTTTTTTCACCATCAGCGTAGTTCAACAACGCGATGAAAGTTGTACGGTTTGGATCGTACTCGATAGAAGCTACTGTAGCAGGGATTTCTTTCTTATTACGTTTGAAATCAATGATACGGTAAGCCTTCTTATGACCGCCACCGATGTAGCGCATAGAACGACGACCAGATGAGTTACGGCCACCAGTGCCTTTTTTGCTTTCTACTAATGATTTCTCTGGAACGTTAGTAGTAACCTCTACATATGCATTACCGATTCTCCAACGAGTACCGGCCGTAATGGGTTTAAATTTTCTTAATGCCATGACTTACTTTTCTTTATCAACATTTGCGGCTGTTGAGGCCATTCGTGTTAACTAATTAAATATTAGAATACAAATCAATTGTTTCACCTTCAGCTACAGTTACCAAGGCTTTTTTATAAGCAGATTTCTGTCCTTTAGTAAAACCTTTTTTTGTATAGCGGGTTTTGTTTTTAGCTGGAACTACTACTGTATTTACATCAGTGATAGTAACACCATAAAATTCTTCTACCGCTTTTTTAATTTCAAGCTTATTCGCTTTACGAGCCACTTTGAAAGCGTAACGACGCAAGCTCTCTTGCTGGCTATTTGCTTTCTCAGTTAAAATGGGCTTTATCAATACTTCAGAAAGTTTCATCTGAATTCTTTTTAAGTCTTTAAAAATTAAGCTGCTACTTCAGCTTCTTCGCTTGCAAAAATTTTTGCAACGCTTTCAGTTAACACTAATACTTCAGAGTTAACGATGTCGTATGTATTTACATCACTCAGTAACACACCTAAGACAGATGGAACATTACGTAAGCTTGCATATACTACATCATTGTACTCAGGCAGTACAAACATCATTTTCTTCTTAGCTACTTTCAAGCTGCTCATGATGTTCATGAAGTTTTTAGTCTTTGGAGTTTCGAAGTTTAAATCTTCTACAACTACAATAGCATTATCTTTTGCCTTATGAGAAAGAGCAGAGATCTTAGCCAGGTCCTTCACTTTACGATTCAATTTGATATCGTATTTGTGAGGTTTAGGTCCGAAGATCGTACCACCACCCTTATATAAAGGGTTACGGATATTACCTTTACGAGAACCACCAGTACCTTTTTGCTTATGCAGCTTACGGCTGGCACCTTTTACTTCAGCACGGGTTTTTACTTTGTGTGTACCCTGGCGCTGTGCAGCTAAATATTGTTTAACAGCTAAATAGATAGCGTGGTTATTTGGCTCAACACCAAATATTTCTTCAGGAAGCTCAACAGTTCTACCTGTTTCTTGTCCTTGTATGTTTAATACTTTCAGTTGCATGATTACTTCTGGATTAAAACGATTGAACCATTGTGGCCTGGAACAGAACCACTTACCAATATGTAGTTTTTGTCAGCAAAAACCTTAACGATTTTTAAGCCTTTAACTTTTACTCTGTCAGTACCCATACGGCCAGCCATTCTCATCCCTTTGAATACTCTTGAAGGATAAGAAGAACCACCGATAGAACCTGGAGCTCTTTGACGATCGTGCTGACCGTGAGAACCTTCACCCACACCAGAGAAACCATGGCGTTTAACAACACCCTGGAAACCCTTACCTTTTGTAATACCCACTACATCAACTTTTTCGCCTTCAGCGAAAATGTCAACAGTGATAGTATCACCGATATTTTTTTCTTCAGAGTAATTTCTAAATTCTTTTACGAATTTCTTGGCCGCAGTATTGGCCTTAACGAAGTGATTTTTTTCAGCAGCAATAGTGTGCTTTTCTTTCTTGTCGCCGTACGCGATCTGGAGGGCATTGTAGCCGTCAGTAGCTTCAGTCTTAACTTGGGTAACTACACATGGACCGGCTTCGATAATTGTGCAGGCAATTTGCTTACCACCTGGATCGAAGACACTGGTCATCCCAATTTTTTTACCAATGATTCCTTTCATTTTTTCTTACGGTTTTTCCCCGCAAGGTTGTACAAGACAGATCCCTGGAATATGGAATCTTCAATCCTGGTTTATCACCGACCTTTTCCCGAGTCGACACTTTCTGTCTGGGGAAGTACCGGTGACAAACAAACCTCGAAGGGCTTGTTTATATGTTAAGCGTGGTTGCAGTTGGATCAGATCCCGTCCGATCTACTTTCATCCACAATGATATATTCAGAGCTCTTTTTTCATCCCCCACATAAAGCGGGTTAAGATTGAGAGATGACAAATAATTAGTTGATAAGAACTATTTCACTTTTACTCCTCCTATGAGGAAAGGATGTGATTCCTTTTCGGCTTTGATCTTTTACGCTTTGATCTCAACCTCAACACCTGAAGGCAGGTCTAGCTTAGATAAAGCATCCACCGTTCTTGAAGAAGACGTATAGATGTCTAATAAGCGTTTATGAGTTGCTAACTGAAACTGCTCACGGCTCTTTTTGTTTACGTGCGGTGAACGCAAAACTGTAAAGATCTTTTTACGAGTAGGAAGAGGAATAGGACCTGTTACTACTGCACCTGTGCTGCGAACTGTCTTAACAATTTTCTCAGCTGATTTGTCTACCAGGTTGTGATCGAAAGACTGTAATTTGATTCTAATTCTCTGTGACATAAGTCCAAACCCATTTTTGGAATGGGAGTGCAAAGGTAAGGGGAGTTTTTTACACAGACAAAAGTTTCCCAAAGAAATTTTGTGAAGAAAGCTTTAATACCTGTCAGAAGATTCTTTCGGTTGTAAGTTAATTTAAAAAAGAACACCTTTTTTATCTCTACAGTATTAAGTCAAAAAAATAAATAGTTACCCAGTAACTCTAGACATACACTATTGACTACTAATATATTATGCGTCTTGTTTAGCTTTTCATTTTATCACTTTTCTTCATTATTCCTTTTCTTGCCGGCGTACTGTGGATATAGTTCACTTTACAACCAGTAAAAACCCACTATTTATGTACTGTCATCACTAATCAATCATTACTCACCACTCACGAGCTAGGCTTCTGCCGCGCTGCCCTCCTTAGTCTCTTGCACCTTTCCTGTACCTAATCTGTACCTAGTCTGTACCTCTCCTGTACCTCTTCTGTAGGTAAGTCCGTACCAACTGCACAGATAAAGCCCTCTACCTGCCTTCCACATTCACTACTCCTCCTTCCATCCTCCTATACTACTCCTACTTACATCCATCAATTGTAAAGTAAAATTCTAATGCAACCACCTGAGAACCAAGTCAAAGTGATGAGCCCTAATAAACTCTTTTAGGAAAAGCTGTTACAGAAACCAATTCAGCCTGATAAGGAGTGACATCAATACTCGCAGGCATGTTGCGAACGGAAGGCTGAAACCTGCAACATGAAATCTTGTAATATGAAATTTTAAAATTTAGCTCCTTTTCTCCCTAGCCCCTATTCTCTCTGCAATACAATTTTTTAATTCATGGTTTTGCGCTTACTTGCAGCGTTTTTTCTGTTGAACTAAATTTAAGGCATGCAACCTGAGGCAGATATTGTTGTAGAGAAGCAAGAATCAGCTGGCAAAAAGCTGATCAAATTGCTCTTTAAGATCCTTATTACGGCGCTGTGTTTTTGGTATATCTCTACAAAGATCGATTTCTCTAAAGCCTTCGATGCCCTCTGGAAAGCCAACTGGTGGTTACTTTTATTAGCGGTTCTTTCCTTCATGTTTTCAAAGCTGTTAGCGGCATTCCGACTCAACATTAACTTCCGTAATATTAATGTTAAACTAACTGAATGGAAAAACATCAAGCTCTACTGGTTAGGCATGTTTTACAACCTCTTCCTTCCCGGTTCCATTAGTGGTGATGCCTATAAGGTTATTATACTCAACCGTAAGCACAATGCCCCCTACAAAAAAACAAGTATAGCAGTTTTACTTGATCGATTTAGTGGTTTATTAGCACTTGGTGTGATCATGGCCGTATATGGGGCTATTGTATTAGATATCTGGTGGTGGGATGTGATTTTGATTGCTGGAGCTATCTTGGCCATTGCAGCGCTTTATATTGTCGTTCGATTCATCTTTAAAGATTTCTTACCAGGCTTCTGGCCTACCTTCCTCTGGGGGATGGCTGTACAGGTCTTCCAGGTGGTTTGCTTGTATTGCATACTCTTCAGCTTAAAAGATGTGTTTGCGGCCTTGGGAATGGCTCCTCATCAGCCTGAATGGATCTTTATCTTCTTGGTAGCATCCGTTGTTTCCGTGGCCCCCATTTCTTTAGGCGGTGGCTTAGGTACTCGGGAGTTTATCTTTGTTCAGGGTGCTACATTCTTTCATTTAGATGCTCATGTGGCAGTGATTATTAGCTTGTTATTCTATTTAAGTAACCTGCTTTCTTCTATATGGGGCGCGTATTTTATTTTTCACGACCCGCTGAAAGAAGACAGTATATAGCAACTACCTTTGTGCCCTGAAAAACTGACACAGGTGCCACAATCTAAAACGTTCGACAAATCTTTCTGGTTCTTAATCCTTCTTTCTGCCGTACTTCTTTTTCCTTCTTTAGGCAAAATGCCTTTATGGATCTATGATGAGGTACGCAATGCAGAGTGTGCGCGTGAAATGTGGGAACGCCACGATTGGATTGTGCCCACTTTTAATGGAGAGCTGCGTACACTCAAGCCCCCCATTCATTACTTCTTTATGTTTGGCGGCTTTGAACTTTTTGGTGCTACTGAGTGGGGCGCACGCATCTTTTCTGCAGTCTTTGGTGTTCTGACAATAGCCATCACCTATATTTTTACGGCTCGTTATACTACTAAACTAGCAGCCTTTACCACAAGTGCAGTTCTGTTGGCTTCTTCCCACTGGCTATTTGAATTTCGGATGTCAGTTCCTGACCCTTATTTGATCTTCTTTAATACCTTATCCATTTTTACAGCATATGCTTATTTCCAGGAAAAGAAGTTCAGCTGGCTACTGGTAAGTGCTGTTTCCTTTGGTCTAGGAATCTTGGCGAAAGGCCCTGTTGCTGTTGTCCTACCTGGGTTAGGTTTACTATCCTGGTTAATTTGGGAGAAGAAGTGGAAAGCCATCTTCCATTGGCACATCCTGGCTGCAGGTATAGTAATGCTGGCTATTTCAGTGCCCTGGTATGTATTGGTGCATCAAGCTACAAATGGCGAGTGGACAAAAGGCTTTTTCTTACAGCACAATCTTGGCCGTTTCTCTGAGCCTATGGAGGGGCACGGTGGTTTATTTATCATAGTGCCACTATTTGTGTTGGTAGGGTTGCTGCCAGGTTCTTCTTTTATTGGTGAAGCGGTTAAAGACTTTCGCCAGCGTTACAGTCAATCATTCCTTCGAATGGCGCTTTGCATTTCGCTAGCCTTTGTCGTGTTTTATAGTATTTCTGGAACAAAGCTCCCCAACTACCCTATGCCTTGTTATTCCTTTGTGGCTATTTTACTGGGCTATTTAATTTCGATTGGTGTATCCGGACAAACTAAGATAAAACAGTATCCTTTCTGGATTCTATTGGTTATTAACCTGGCCATTCCTATTGCTGCTTATTTTGGTATCAAAGGCGAGGTAGAAACAAGAGGATTTGAAAACCAAACGCTCCTAACAGCTATTCTTACTGTTGCTGCGGCAGTATCACTTTATTTGCATAAACGCTCAGGATTTAAAACAGCCGTAACTGCTTTGTTTGGCTTTTATATCCTGTTCAATCTGGTTTTGTTGAACTACCTCTACCCCATGGTTTACAACAATAACCCACTTTCAAAGACCATAGATAAAGTCAAGCAGTACGATAATGTAGTTGCGTACCAGATCTTTCACCCTTCGTTTACTTATTACTTACCCAAGCGCGTTCGGGTTTTTGATAATAAAGACTCACTACAACAATATTTAAAAACAAATGAAGCCTTAGTGATTTCTCGGGAAAAATTGCTTCCTGAATTAGAATCATTAAAACTAGATACGGTAGCTATTCATCACGATCTATTTGAAACATCTACTACTGTATTAATGACAAACAAGAAAAAATAAAGCCACTCCGAAGAATCGGAGTGGCGTCTATCATTCATCAAAAAAACACAATTATTGTAAGCGCAGGGTATCCACAGTAGTAACAACGTTGTTCGTTACAGTTACTCCTGTTTTTACTTTATTCGAAATTGCGCTGTCAGATGGCAAGAAATGAAGGTCATAAGTACCTGCATTTAAGCCTTTGATTATATAGCTACCAGCAGCTGTATAGGTGCTGGCTACTGTATCAGTTCCTTGAATGGCAAGAACAGAAGTACGTACAGAGTCTGGTAACACAAAACCACGGATAGAACCACCCATTGCTTGCATTACGGCACGGATCACAGGCTTCAACATATACTTGCCGTTACCATTTCCATTACCAGTTTGATGTATAGACTTAGCCACATCAAAATCCAATAATAGTTTGTATGTGATGCCTTCATTCAAATCTTGGTGAATATTGATCTTTAATCCAGATTGTTGTGCACTTGGTGTAGTAAGCATATACTTTACGCTATCCACCAATACATAGTTATTAGTGCCAAGGATCAAACGAATCTGTTCAATTTTACCTGGCTGAATATCAGCATCTGTCAATAAAGTATCCTTGTCATTTACTAAGTCCAGAAGGTTATAGGCACCTTTTTTTACGTTAGGCAAGCTTACCCAACCTTGAGATGTGTCTGTAGAATAATTGATGCGCACATCTTGTAAGTCAATGTATACAGCGTCATAATCCCCAGGATCATCTGTTAGAGCTACTTGTAAACGGGCTTTATCGGCCCCTCCTGTGCTGGAGTGTTCCTTGTTGCAAGACGTAAAAGTTAAAAGGGCAGCAGCGGTCAGTACGGATAAACCATAGAGTGTTTTTCTAAGCATCATAAAATACTTTTAGGTGAGCAGGTGTTTGCTCGGTTAACATTACACTAACAGACCGTTAGGAATCCCTTAAGTTTAATCGCGCCCAAAACTTTTATTAAAACAAAGGGTTATACATACACAAATACTAGTTATAACCCTTATTTATAACCGCCTATTCTTGCCCATTAGGCATAAAAAAAAGCCCCGCCAAAAAGCGGGGCTCATATAAAAAGCAATGAATTATTATTCAGCGCTCACTTTTCCTTTGCTCTTAGCAATCACTTCTTCAGCGATGTTGTTTGGAGCTGGAGCATAGTGAGAGAACTCCATGGTAGATGATGCACGACCAGAAGATAAAGAACGTAATTGAGTTACGTAACCGAACATTTCACTCAATGGAACTTTTGCTTTGATTACCTGTACACCAGCACGGGTATCCATACCTTCCATCATACCACGACGACGGTTCAAGTCACCTGTTACATCACCCATATATTGGTCTGGAGTCAATACTTCTACTTTCATGATTGGCTCAAGTAATACTGGTTTTGCTTTACGGGCAGCTTCACGGAAACCTTGCTTAGCACACAATTCGAATGACATAGCATCAGAGTCAACCGCGTGGAATGAACCATCGTAGATTCTGATCTTCATGTTATCTACAGGGTAAGAAGCCAATGCACCGTTAGTCATGGAAGCTTCAAAACCTTTCTGAATTGGTTGAATAAATTCACGAGGAATAGAACCACCAAAGATGTCGTTTACGAACTGGAAGTTCTTATCAGGATTTGCCTCTTTCCAATCAGCATCAACAGGTCCTAAAGTGAACATGATATCAGCGAACTTACCACGACCACCAGACTGCTTTTTCAGCACCTCACGGTGTTCAACAGTATTATGGAAAGCTTCTTTGTAAGCTACCTGAGGAGCACCTTGGTTTACTTCCACTTTGAACTCACGACGCATACGGTCAATGATGATTTCTAAGTGTAATTCACCCATACCACGCAGGATAGTCTGACCAGTATCTTCGTCTGTGTTTACACGTAATGTTGGATCTTCTTCAACCAGCTTGGCGATAGCCATACCCATTTTATCAACGTCAGCCTGAGTTTTAGGCTCAATGGCGATAGCGATTACCGGCTCTGGAATGAACATGTTTTCAAGAACGATTGGGTGGTTCTCATCACAAAGAGTATCACCAGTTTTGATTTCTTTAAAACCTACAGCTGCACCAATATCACCTGCTTCAATGAAATCAATTGGGTTTTGCTTGTTAGCAAACATCTTCATGATACGAGAGATACGCTCTTTCTTACCGCTTCTTACGTTCAATACATAAGAACCAGCATCTAACTTACCTGAGTAAGCGCGGAAGAACGCCAGACGACCTACGAATGGGTCAGTCATGATCTTGAACGCCAAGGCTGCAAATGGTTCTTTTGCATCTGGCTTACGTGTAATTTCTTCACCAGTGTTAGGATCTGTACCTGTGATGGCTTCGATATCTACTGGAGAAGGCAGGTAACGACAAACCGCGTCAAGTGCAGTTTGTACACCTTTGTTTTTGAAAGAAGAACCGCACATCATTGGAACGATGCTCAGGTCGATGGTAGCTTTACGGATAGCTTCGTGAATTTCAGCTTCAGAGATGCTGTCTGGATTATCGAAGAACTTCTCCATCAAAGTATCATCGTATTCAGCAACAGCTTCAATCAACTGAGCTCTCCAATATTCTACTTCTTCTTTCATATCTTCTGGTACAGGAATCTCATCGAAGGTCATACCTTCAGTTTCCATATGCCAAATGATACCTTTATTAGTAATTAAGTCTACTACACCTTTGAAGTCATCTTCAGCACCGATTGGCAATTGAAGAGGAACAGCTTTAGCACCTAACATTTCACGCACCTGCTTAACTACGTTTAAGAAGTCAGCACCGGAACGGTCCATTTTGTTTACGAAACCGATACGTGGTACACGGTAACGGTTTGCCTGGCGCCATACAGTTTCAGACTGAGGTTCAACACCATCCACAGCAGAGAATAACGCAATCAAACCATCCAATACACGCATAGAACGCTCTACTTCTACAGTAAAGTCCACGTGTCCTGGAGTATCAATGATGTTGAAATAATATTTTTTAGTGTTTGCATCAGCCTTACCTTTTACAGTAGGGAAGTTCCACTGGCAGCTAACAGCAGCAGAAGTAATAGTGATACCTCTTTCTTTTTCCTGTTCCATCCAGTCAGTGGTAGCAGCACCGTCATGTACTTCACCAATTTTGTGAATCATACCGGTGTAGCGTAAGATACGCTCAGTAGTAGTGGTTTTACCGGCATCAATATGCGCGGCAATACCAAAGTTGCGTTGAAATCTCAAGTCTGCCATGAGTATTAAATTGATTGTTGTGTACTAATTTTTTAATGTGGATTTCCATACCTTAGCAGCGCCCAATTGCTTTACCTGCCTGCATTTCCGCCCACTTTTCAAATATCAGATTTGTATTGAATTGTAAACTCAAGTTCATTTAAACTTAACATTCACCTTTCATCACTCTCGAATTTGAGGGTGCAAAGGTAATGAAATACAGGTCAATTCCGCATCTTAACGAAACTTTGTTTGTTAAAGATGAAAGCAATTATGTATAGCACGTAGTTAAGGAATAGTACTTTACCTTCGCACAATTTTTGCAATTCACTTACAATCGTTGTATTTTTCCAACATTGAAAATTTATTAACCCTCTCAAAACCCATTAAACATGGCAAAAGCAACCAAGAAAGCAGCCGCTAAAAAAGGTGGCCAAGCGTCTAAAGGCGGTGGCCGATCTATTTCAAAAGGCGCATCTAAGGGTGCAACAAAAACAGCATCTAAAAAAACCTCTAAAAGCGCAAGCAAAAGCGCTAGCAAAGGTGGATCTAAAGCTGCATCCAAATCAGTAAGCCGTGGCGGTGCTTCTAAAGGAGCTTCTAAAGCCGCTTCTAAATCTTCTACCCGTAGTTCGGTTAGCAAAAAAGCTGCCGCTAAAAAAGCAGCCCCTGCAAAGAAGGCAGCAGCTAAAAAGGCAGCTCCGAAAAAGGCAGCAGCTAAAAAAGCCGCTCCTGCTAAGAAAGTTGCAGCCAAAAAAGCTGCTCCTGCTAAAAAAGGCGGAGCCAGCAAGGCAGCAGCAAAAAAAGGTGGCAGTTCTAAGAGTGCATCTAAAGGTGCTTCTAAATCAGCAGCTAAAGGCGGTCGTAGCGTAGCAGCTAAGAAAGGTTCTAAAGCTGCCGCTAAAAAAGCAGCCCCTGCAAAGAAGGCAGCAGCTAAAAAGGCAGCTCCGAAAAAGGCAGCAGCTAAAAAAGCCGCTCCTGCTAAGAAAGTTGCAGCCAAAAAAGCTGCTCCTGCTAAAAAAGTTGCCGCTAAAAAAGCAGCACCGGCTAAAAAGGCAGCTGCAAAAGGTGGTAGCAAAGCAGCAGTAAAAACAGCTAGCAAAGGTTCCAAAGCAGCAGTAGCTAAAAAAGCAGCACCGGCAACTAAAGGAAGCAGTGCTACAAGAACTGGTGGTTCTTCTGCAACACGTTCTGGCGGCACTTCTGCTACTCGTACTGTAGCGCCTAAACCAAGCCGCAGCACTACTCCTGCTAAAACGCGCAGTGCATCTGGTGGCCGTCGTACCAACGTAGGTAATCGTTCTACAAATGGCACATCTGGATTAGGTCGTGATAATGTTGCAGAAACTACTCGCACTACCAATACAGAAGATATTACGTCTATAGATCAACCAGTTGGTGATTTAAGTACAGGCCTGGGTGATACAGTTGGTAGCCCCGCTCCTGACTTTAACAATGAAGCTATTGATGTAAATACTAGCGATATTGATATTACCAGTGGTGGTGCAGATGAAGGCGATATGAACAACAATCGTTCATAAGTAAATCACTATAAATAAAAAACCCGTTTTGAGTGTCAAAACGGGTTTTTTATTTATATCTACTACGTCAGTAAATAGTGCTCAATAAAAAAAGCACCCAATTGGGTGCCTTTAGTAATATATATCAAAAGAATTGACTTATTATACTTTAAAGTGAGCAAACGCTTTGTTAGCTTCAGCCATACGGTGAGTATCTTCTTTCTTTTTGAAAGCAGCACCTTCACCTTTGCTTGCAGCAACGATTTCGTTAGCTAATTTGTCAGCCATGCTACGACCGTTACGCTCGCGGCTATAACGGATCAACCATTTAATGCTCAAAGAGATCTTACGATCCTGACGAACCTCAGATGGAATCTGGAAAGTAGCACCACCAATACGACGGCTGCGTACTTCTACTGCAGGCGTAACATTAGATAAAGCTCTTTTCCATACTTCATAGCCATCCTCACCAGTTTGCTTTGCTACTTTTTCAACAGCATCATAGAATATCTCGTAAGCAACACTTTTCTTGCCTTCCCACATGATATTGTTTACAAAACGGGTAACCAGTTTATCGTTATAACGAGGATCTGGAGCTAGAGGGAGCTTTTTCGCTTGTGATTTACGCATCGAATTTTAATTTTTAAGTCACCGCAGGGGCAGAACGTCTTCAAGTATTAAAACTTTACTCTGTACTGCGGTCGTTTTTATAAATAATTATTTTTTGCCCTTAGCTGCTGGTTTAGCACCGCCTTTATCTTTCTTGGTACCATATTTAGAGCGGCTCTGCTTACGGTCTTTAACACCGGCAGTATCCAGAGAACCACGAACAATATGATAACGCACACCTGGTAAATCCTTCACACGACCACCGCGGATCAACACGATAGAGTGCTCTTGCAGGTTGTGACCTTCACCAGGAATATAAGCGATAACTTCAACTTTATTGGTCAAACGAACTTTGGCTACTTTACGTAACGCAGAGTTTGGTTTCTTTGGTGTTGTAGTATAAACACGGGTACATACTCCGCGACGCTGAGGACAGCTATCCAAAGCTCTCGACTTGCTTTTTGCACGGATGATTTCTCTTCCTTTACGAACTAATTGTTGAATAGTAGGCATTACAAACCTTTATTTTTGGGACGGCAAAGGTAGGGGAAAATTTAGATTATCAATATTGGTTTCCAGTTTTTTTTCCCTTTTAAAGATTTTTTGACAAAAAGAAACCCCTTTTTCAGCCTTAAAACGAACCATTCTGTGATAAAATAATGCCCGGCGTTTGGCCGGGCATTTATATAGTTAAACCTTTTAATAGACAATTATCCTATTTTGGTCATCCAACCATACTTATCTTCTCTTTTCCCCTCGCGGATGTCGGTCAACCATTTTTTAATAGTTGGAGCTGTTTTCCACTGATCTACGTTAAAGTTCATTACGAAATCTTTGTAACGCAATTCCTTGATCATAGTAATCGTAGCAGCTGTACCTGTACCAAATACTTCATACAATACTCCTGCTTTATAGGCATCAATAAGCTCATCTACGCTAATTGGACGCTCTTCAATCGTAAATCCAGCTTCTTTTAATAAAGTAAGGGCACTATCTCTGGTAACACCAGCCAAAATAGTTCCAGCACCTAGATCCGGTGTTACAGCCTTATCACCAATGATAAAGATCACGTTCATGGTACCGATCTCTTGTACATACTTGTGTTCAAAAGCGTCAGTCCACAATACTTGGTCGTATCCTTTTTTCTTAGCCTGGGCTGTAGCATACATAGAAGCGCCATAGTTACCAGCAGCTTTAGCATATCCTATACCACCAGGTACCGCACGCACATATTGCTCTTCTACATAAATACGCATTGGGGTATTATAGTAAGGACCTGTAGGGCTTAACAGGATCATGAACTTATAAGATTCAGACGGCTTCACACCAATTACTTCGTCTGATGAGAACATGAATGGACGAATATAAAGTGAATGATCTTCTGTCTGAGGGATCCAATTTTTATCTAATGCCACTAACTGCTTCATGCCTTCCATGAAGATCTCTTCAGGAACTTCAGGCATTTGCATGCGCTCAGCAGAAATGTTAAAGCGGCGGAAGTTGTCTTGCGGACGGAAAATATACGAATTGCCTTCGCGGTCTTTGTAGGCTTTAATACCTTCAAAAATAGCCTGACCATAGTGCAGTGCAGCTACAGATGGACTTAATAATAATGGCTGATAAGGTTTGATTTCAACGTTTTTCCACTCCCCGTTTTCGTAGTCAGCTTCCAGCATATGGTCGCTGAAGAACTTTCCAAAGGGTAAATTTTCCAGATTAAGATCCTGCAATTTGCTCCTCTCAACCTTGTTAATAGTAATATCAGAAGTAGCCAGCATGATAGAGATGTGATTTTTTTATGTTTAGCAATCGTTTTACGTTAAATCCTATTATATGATGCAATATTGGGGGAAGCTCCTGTTAACAAGCATATATAATATAATTTAGCGCTGCAAATAAACGAAAAAGAATTCTAATAAGGGGTGAAAACCAAGCAGTACCAATGAGCCTGAATCAAATAAATTTAACACCACAATTACTGACAGACCTATATGCTAATGCTTTGATAGAAACACATGCAATTGCTGTGCCTAAGAGCACGCCAACTGAAGAAAGCGCAAAACCAGTCAAAAGCAGTACTATCAGCTATTTAGGCAACAATCGCAGGCACATTTTAGTCATTGTTAATGACGATCGCGTTAGCTTTTTAACAGAGGAGGAATTAACATTTTTTACTAAAGTATTAGGCGCATGCGAGCTAGGAATTGATGATGTAGCCATTGTCAACTGGAGTCATCTTCCTAAAAAAGATTACCAATCGCTTCTGGAAGAATTACAGAGTAAGAAGGTGTTACTCTTTAACCTTACTCCCATCGAATTTGGCTTACCGCTACACTTCCCTCCCTTTCAAATCCAAGAATTTGATCAACGCACCTATTTACAAGCGCCCAGTTTGGCTAGCATAGAGCAAGATGTTACAGCCAAAAAACAATTATGGACAGCATTAAAGAAACTTTTCGCTATTTAACCCTTTTACATGAAACTCATATTTGCCACGAACAATCAACACAAGGTTGAAGAAATCAGAGCTGTACTACCCAAACAGCTATCCATTATAACATTAAAAGAAGCCGGTATTGACAAAGACATTCCGGAGCCTCATCCTACACTTGAAGAAAATGCCCAGGAAAAAGCTACTGTTATTTATAAAATGACTAGTACAAACTGCTTTAGTGAGGATAGTGGTTTGGAAATTAGAGCCCTTAATGGTGAGCCTGGAGTAAAAAGCGCCCGGTATGCTGGTGATGACAAATCATCTGCCGATAATATTAAAAAAGTATTGACCCAATTGCAGGACCAAGCCAATCGTGAAGCACAGTTTAGAACAGTCATTTGCTTAGTATGGAACGGAGAAGAACATTTTTTTGAAGGGATATGCAAAGGCCAGGTTATTCAAGAAGAAATAGGATCTCAAGGCTTTGGATATGACCCAATTTTTATACCTGACGGTGCCCAAAAGACCTTTGCCCAAATGACCATGGAAGAGAAAAACCAGTACAGTCACAGACGCAAAGCCGTAGGCAAACTGGTAGCATTTTTGAATGATGTAGCAGTAAAATAGTAATTTGAGCGGTTTAAGCAACCAAATGATTTCCGATACCGACTTAATAGAAGGATGCCAACGCGAAGACCGTAAAATGCAACAGCAGTTGTATCAACGGTTTGCCCCCAAAATGTATGGTGTTTGTTTGCGCTATGCTGGGAATATAGAAGAAGCTGAAGACATCCTGCAAGAGGGTTTTATTAAGGTGTTCAGAAAGATTGGAAGCTTTCGTGGAGAAGGGTCTTTTGAAGGATGGATCCGCCGAATTTTTGTCAATACTGCTATTGAACACTTCAGGAGAAAATCATACCTGCAGCCTATTACAGAAAGAGAGGAAACTACGGTAGAGAACAAATACCTATCGGTACTTGACAGCTTGGCCGAAAAAGACATTATCAATCTGGTGCAGCAATTGTCGCCGGGATATAGAACAGTGTTTAACATGTATGTAATAGAAGGTTATACACACAAGCAAATTGCCGAAATGCTGGGTATCAGTGAAGGTACCAGCAAATCACAACTATCGCGCGCCAAATCGATCTTACAGGAATTAGTGCAAAAGCATATCGAAAAACATAAAAGAGTACCGTAGACATGAGCAGCCAACTACAACATAAATTTCAACAGTTTGAGGCAACACCTCCTAAAGATGCTTGGCTTGCTATAGAAGAGCGTTTAGATGATGCATCCTCTACTTTGCAGGAGCGACTTTATGATTATGAAGCTGCTCCCCCTTTTTCAGCATGGAATGAAATAGCGACTACACTGGGAAAGCATTCTACAAATAAAGCTGTTACAACACCTATTTATCAAACCAAATGGTTTCGCTTAGCCACAGCTGCAGCTATTCTTGGACTTATAGCTCTTGGCATTTTTAACTTTGGTATTAATAGGCCCACTGCTACCATTGCCAAACAGCAACCTGTGCTTAAGCAAGTTCAACCGCTTTCAACATCACCAAAAGCCACCCCGGCCACAAGTACAACAAACACGCATAAAGAGCCTGTAAAAGCTATAACACCCATTAAAGAAGAAAGTATTAGTGTACCCGCTTCAACTTCTCCAAAAGAGAACACAGCCATTATTACCAAACACTATAAAGTGGTAGCTAAAGAAGATGGACAAATTGTACGTCTTTCCCAAAAAGCCTATGCCGTTTTTGACTGTGCAGTAAAAGGTGCTGCGCAAAAAAGCTCTACCTGCAAGGAGAATATTCAAACTATGCAGGCCAAAATGGCTTCCTCGCTTGTCACTCCATCTACCGACTTTGCCGGCTTGATTGATATGATCAAGACGCTTGAAGAAAATAAGTAATCCTGAACATGCCCAGAATCAAGATTGATCTACCGAAAGAATTTTCGTTTACCTGTTCTATACCTGTACGTATTTCTGATGTAAACTATGGTGGCCACGTAGGCAATGATGCTATTCTTTCTATCCTGCACGAGGCAAGACTCCAATTCTTAAAAAGCTATGGCTGGACAGAAATGAACGTTGCTGGCGTTAGCCTCATCATGAGCGATGTAGGTATTGAATTTAAAGGAGAGGCTTTTTATGGTGAAACTATCATTGCATCTGTGGTTGCTGGAGATGCTAGCCGCGTAGGCTTTGACCTGTATTACAAATTAACAAAGCAGACCACTGATAAAGAAGTAGTGGTAGCATTGGCCAAAACAGGCATGGTTTGTTTTGACTATAATACTCGTAAAGTAGCATCCTTACCACCTGCAGCTGCAAAAGCACTTAAGCTAACTAAAGAGTCATAGGTTCAATTTATCTTTAACGTTCACTGGACTACATCATTTAAAAAAAAGCCTGCAATATATTTTCAATTTGACTACAATCTGCTCTTGTATTAAGATCTATAGTTTCAATTACTCCTAGTATTTAAAAGCATTGATTGGCTTAAAGTGCACTTTAAAAATGGGCGACTTTAAGCCATTGATATTATTAACCTTACTAGTGGTTTAAAAAGCCACTAGCTAAATTCAACCTACATACATTTACTATATACCTAAATGCACCTTTGTTCGAGACTTGTTCGAGACTTGTTCGAGACTTGTTCGAGACTTGTTCGTAGCAGCCCGAAGGATTCCCGAAGAAGCCCCGACGAAAGGTAGAACAAAAGGAAGGGAAAAGATTCAAGAAATCGTTTCGTTTGCTTGAGTTGGAAAGGCTTGTTAAAATAATAAAGTAAAACTTGGACTCTGCTCAAGACACCTGATTAGCAGCGTTTTAGTAACAGCCCCTTACTATAAGTATACTGTTTTCTGCTATTAAAAAAGCTAAAGCGTATTCCAGATTCGCCAGCTTTCTTCGGCCTGGCCAATCAGCATATCATAACCGTTAGCGGTTTGAGAACCTTGCTGAGCACCTAATTGCAAAAACTTGGTCTGTGTGGGATTGTAAATTAGATCAAAGAGGAAGTGTTTTGAAGAGAGAAGGTTATAGGGTATTTGCGGTGCATCATTAATGTTGGGATACATGCCCAAAGGCGTAGTATTAATGATCAATGTATACTGTTCCAAAAGAGCTTTATCGATATCACTATACGTGATTGTCTTTTCCGCTTTCTTTCTAGACACTACTAAGTAATCAATGCCTAAAGAAGTTAGAGTGTATGCTACCGCTTTTGCAGCGCCACCCCACCCTAGTATCAAGGCCTTGGTGTGATGCGGCTTTAACTGAGGTTGCAATGAGTCTCTAAAACCAATAACATCGGTATTAAAGCCATAGAACTTACCGTCAATAACTTTTACGCAGTTACAGGCACCAACAGCTTGAACAATTTCATTTTGTTGAAATAAGAAGGGAAGAATTTCCTCTTTGTAAGGAATGGTAATATTGAATCCCTTAAGGTCAGGATATTGACTCAATAAAGAATCAATATCCTGAATTTGAGGAAGTTCAAAATTTTGATAAGAACAGTCGGCTATACCCTCCTGTTCAAACTTTTTTGAAAAGTATGTTTTGGAAAATGAGTGGGTTAATGTTTTACCAATTAAACCGAACTGTCTCATTTAAACTGCTCTTTATTTAAGAACAAGTTGAATGTATCGCCACGAAGACCAACGCGCATGGCCTCTAACGCTAATATCTCTGTTGGAGCGATATTTCCCAAGTTTACATTGCAACCGATCAACTCGATAAAGTACAGTTGTTGTGCTTTTTGAGGAGCTTCCCAAATGATCTTGTCGGCAGGAATCTGCGTTAGGATCTCTTGAACCAGACCTTCACGTACTTCACCACTACCACGGTAGATACCTACGTTACCAGCTTCGCGCGCTTCTGCAATTACGTAAGAAGCACCAGCGTCCAATTCAGCACGCATTAATTCAATCCACTTATAAGGAGGAATAATGTGCGCCGCATCTTTGCTACCGACTTCACTTAGTACAGTACCATGCTGTGTTAGTTTTTCAATATATCCACATTTCTCAGAATGAGGGATGGTAATTGAACCATCACTTACTTCCATATACTGAATGCCGTAGTTTTTACAAACAGCTATGTAATCGTCAAATTGATTACGAATTAAGAAAGCTTCAAATAAAGTACCTCCAAAATAAATAGGTACATTATAGGAACGATAAACTTCCAGCTTTGCTTCCAAATTAGGAGTAACGAAAGAGGTTCCGAAACCTAACTTAACGATATCTACGTGAGGATAACCAACGCTCATGAAGTTTTTGGCTTCTTCTACGCTTAAGCCTTTATCCATCACCATTGTTAATCCAGCGGTACGGGGCTTTTGATGCCTGTCAGGAATTTGCGACAAATTAAAATTCATTCTCTGCAGTTTGATGCTTTAAAAAGTGTCGCAAAATTAGGGAACTACCTCGACTAATTGTTATTTAGAACGTTTGCGTTTGTTTCGAGCTATTACTTCTATTACCGCATTATTCTGCAAAATGGCTGAATCTAAGGCTAGAAGCTTGTTTAGCGAACGGGGAGCCGCACGCAATGCCTCTTCTAGGTATAAAAATGCCTCTTTCGGTTTGCCCATAGCAAGTAAAACCGCCGCCAAATAGTATATAAATAACGGCTTCTGATGTGTGTATTCTAAAGCGGCCAACACTTGATCGTAGGCCTCCTCGTAATATTCGGCCTGATACAAGCAGCGTATAAGAGCTTCCCAACCAGCAGAATTCTTAGGCTTCGCTCTAACTACAGTAGTAAAATAGGTTATAGCATCTTTAATTAAGCCTAATTTAAGCTTACACTCTCCCATCAACAGATTATATTCTGTTTGTAATTGATGGATCTTTAAAGCCGCTTCTAAGTGTTTGCTGGCACTTACCCAATGCTCCTCGTTATAATAGGTACAGGCGATTTTATAATGCAGCTTACTGTCATCTGGCGACATATGAGAAGCCTTGCGGTAATGAAACCGTGCCTGGGCGAAGTTCTTCAAACGATCATAACAGTGGCCTATAGCCTCATATATCACTTCTTCCGGCTTAGACAACTCCAGTACCTTTTCTAAAGCTTCTATAGCCTCGTGGTATTTACGAATACGTATATAAGCGTCGCCCATATTGCGGTAGGCGTAATCAAATTTTTCATCAATCACAATCGCATATTGATAGGCATCGATTGCTTTTTCATACAGCTTCAGGCCTTGGTAAGCAGCTGCCAGGTTGAACCAGGCCAACTCATTATAAGGATGTTCATCTATGATATTTAAATGCAGGCGAATGCTTTCTTCATTACGTCCAGTAAAGTCCGTCCAGAAGCAGATCTTATAGAGCGCCTCTTGATTGGTAGGATCTTCTTGCAAGATCATGTGTAAGCAATCAAACACTTTTTCAAACTCCTCATAATCGTCGTAAACATCAGCCAGCTCAAACAAAAGTTCAATCTTTTCTTCGCCTTCAAACCGGGCAATAGCTTCCTCTAAGAGCTCAACTGCACGCTCTTGCTTGTCCAGCGCCAGATAAGCATCTGTTTTAAGGATATAAAGGTTTACATCCGTACCATCAAACATTTCAGCTTTTTCCAGTACCTCTAAAGCCTCATGATACTTCCTGGAAATCAATAAGATATTTGCTTTACGAAGTAATAAAGAAGAGGAAAAGGGAAAATACTCCAGGCTCGTTTCTACAGCTTCAAGTGCTTTTGTGTAGTCTTCCTGGTCGTCGTAGTAATCAATAATTTTTTCGAAAGATTCTTCTTCTAAAAAGACAGCGCTCTTACCGTAACGAAGGTTATTGTAGTGTTTCAATAACTCTATAATATCTTCTTTATCGTTCTGATAGGGATCTGTAATCATTCTATAATTTCCTAGTACAATATAACATAATGCAGAAAAAAGCCAATTTTCTGTAACTAATTAACAACTCATGCGTATAATTAATGTAGAAAGAAATGCCCGAAAATAGTGTAATTGTTAAAATTTTTAGTATTTTTGCAAAACACATGAATCTAACCTCCTTCATAAAAAGAAATTGCTCCAAAAGAAGACTGGCAACTGCAGTTTGCTTTTCGATTTCTGTGGCAGCCTTTGCCGCATTGGGAGATGTAGGTTTTAGAAGAACTCCTTCTCCAAACCAGTCTTTATTGGGGTTCAAGCCTGAATATAATCATGTGAAAACCTTTACCTTAAAGTCTACTTACAATTATAGAGGTAATTCCGTTTTCAGCTTGGATAAGCCTGATGACCAATATGTGTTAATGAACACTTTTGTTACTTATCAAAAAGGCAATACCACTTATACCCTTCCTTTAAAAAAGAAAGTTTTACTTAATAAAGTAAAACTTGGTACAGGCACTCAGTCTTATTAATACCTATTGCCCTTTACTTTCTTCATAGCTTAATACACGGAAGCCTGATTTTGGCAAGTCAAATTTGGCTGCAGGCACAGGGCTTAAGTTTATCTTAGCAACAGTATACGTCACCTTAAAATTGCCCACGTTTGACTCATACTCCATTGCCAAACCAGGTAAGGTTCTATTTAAATACTGAAAATCTTTATTATCAGGCACTAAATCAGTAGCATACCACACTGTGAATGAGGTTCCATCAGCCAGTTTACCAATTGCTTTTTTACAATTATATCCAAGAACGGTTTTTGTTTCATCCGTATAGGTAAAATCTACCTTTTCACTTTTTTGATTGGCTTCTTTCCAGTTGGCAGGTGTATAATTAATCAGGTATTTCTGATCACCATATTCCTTCAAAATAGTAATGGTATTCTTACTTCCATCAATAATAGTAGATTGGGTACCTAAAGAGCTCACCATCTCTGTACGGCTTTTATTGCCTTTCAGATAGACAGTTGATGTGGCACCATCAAGAAAATCGGCGGCCTGAGGTTTATTGGAGCTGGTATTGATAACAATATCATAAGCTATAGTGCCTTCTGACAGTTTTTTCTGAGCTATTGCTGATGTATTCCATCCTAATAAAAGAGCCGTTGCTGCGTAAAAGAATCTTTTCATGGGTTTTTATTCAGTGTAAAGACGTATCAAATATCACAATTAGTTGCGTACGAAAAAGCCCCGCTTTTTGCGGGGCTTTCAAAATGTGTATAATTACTTCTTATTTTTTGTTGCATTTCCTGCACTTTTCGTTGCTGATCCTGCATTTGCTCCATTCTTTCTTGCCACTTGGACTTAGTCTTTGGCTTTTTCCTATTTTCTTCCATTTTAGCCAAAATCTTATCATGGTTGATGATATAGTTCTGGATAACAAACTGCAATAACAATGTTATAACGTTTGACACCGTGTAATACCATGTTAAACCTGCAGGCAAGCTGTTAAACACAAACAACAAGATTACCGGGAAGATATAAGGCATATACTTCATTACCGGATTACCTTGATCAGGCATGCTATTCATACTGTATAATGAAATAGCCAAGCTGGTTAAGATAGCGGTAATGGTAAACAAACTCACATGATCGCCATAGAAAGGTACATTGAAAGGCAATTGAGCAATGGAGTCATACTGTGATAAATCATGAGCCCACAAAAAGTTCTTACCTCTTAATGCCACATTTGAATTAAAGAAACTGTACAAGGCAAAGAAGATAGGGATCTGTAATAATGATGGAATACATCCTCCTAGTGGGTTTACGCCTGCTTCGCGGAACAGCTTCATCTGATCCATGCTCATAGCCTGCTGATCACCACCATGCTTTGCTTTTAGCTGCTCAATTTCTGGACGTAACACCTTCATTTTAGCACCGCTCAGGTAGCTGGTATATGTTAAAGGAGAAATAAGCAGACGAATAAATAAGGTTAAAAGCAAGATAACAATACCAAAGTTGGAGGTCAGCTGTTTGAATAAGTCAAACACTGGGATTACGATCCAGCGGTTGATATACTTTACAAATGCAAACATACCGCTGCCCAGGTTTACCATATCTTCCATATCATTGCCATACTGCTTCAATATCTTATAGTCAGTAGGACCATAGTACATACCTAATGGCACACTAGCTTTGCTTCCAGCAGGAAGTTGCATCTTCAAATTGGCTGTTGCTTCAACTACTACATTTCCGGTTTTTGGAGTTACCCATTGAATGCTACCTGATGTAAAGTTATTTTTAGCAACAAAGGTTGAGTTAAAGAATTGTTGCTTAACGGCCACCCAGTTTACTCCCTTATTAAAGGTTTCAGCATCACTGCTTAAAGCAGTAGAGTGGTCATAGTCTCCGTTTTCACGATAAGCAACATTGGATTGTTGTCTTTCATACTTCAAATCCTTTTGTAGCTGTACAGCACGATTCTGCCAGGTAAAGTTGATTTGATTCTGAGATAACAAATTATTGGCGCCCTCTACTCCTAGGTTGAAATCAACAAAGTAATTTTTAGGCTTAATAACATATTGATGTACCAAAGCACCTTGTGGAGATTGCAATTGGAAGGTGATTACCTGGTTTCCATTGGCATCTTTTGTTACCTGACCACCACTAAAGTAGAAGCTAGAGATGTCAGCTGTTTTATTATTGCCAGTGTTTATGGAATAGGTAAACTTATCAAAATCAGTTGCTGCCAGTTTTACGGTAGAGCTATCTGGAGCCTTAAATTCCTTTAATTCCACCCACTTAGGTTGGCCACCTTTATTGGTGAAGCCTACACGAATGAATTCATTTTCTACAGGGATAATGGTTTCTGTTCCATTTATAGCGCTTGCAAACTCTCCAGCCTGTTGTTGTACACGTTGTGAGTCTAAACGAGCAGAGTCTTTGCCAGTTGTGCAGGATTGGGCTTAGGATGTTTTAGTAACTCGATGGAATCAAGGCGGGCTTTCTCTTTTTGATAAGCTTGTTGTTCTTTACTGGTATAAAAGAAATAACCAAAAAACAGAACCGCTAGGACAACGAAACCGATGACGGTATTACGGTCAAAATTCATTGTGAATCAATTGATATGATTAGGAGGCAAGAAGTGAAAACTTATCGACTTCATTGCTACCTGTTTTAAAGGCGGCAAAGATATGTAGAAGTAAGCTATAAGAAGCAAGAAACCAGAATGGCAGCCTTATAGGACTGCCATTCTTAACAAAGATTATTTAAAATAAGGTATAGAACCCTTTTGTTCTTATTTCATTATTTCACTTTGCAACAAAGGATTACGTGCAGAGGCCTTTCTTTCATTATTAGCTTTAGCAGCTTTTACAAAATGAACAAACAAAGGATGCGGCGCCTCTACTGTGCTTTTTAGTTCTGGATGGTACTGACAACCAATAAAATAAGGGTGGCCAGGCAACTCTATTATCTCTACTAATCCTGTCTCTGGATTTTTGCCAGAAGCAACCATACCAGCCTGTTCGTATTGCTCCAAATACTGGTTATTAAATTCATAACGATGGCGGTGACGCTCTGTTATTTCAGTTGTGCCATATACTTGTTCAGCCAATGAGCCTTGTTTAATTTCACAAGGATATGATCCAAGACGCATAGTGCCGCCTTTTGTGGTAATGGCTTTTTGCTCTTCCATCATATTAATAACGGCATTTTCTACATGCGGATCCATTTCCATTGAATGGGCATCCTTGATATCCAATACATTACGACCATATTCGATTACAGCCATTTGCATTCCTAAGCAAATGCCGAAAAATGGTAAGCCAGTCATACGCGCATGCTTTACGGCCTCAATTTTCCCTTCAATGCCTCTGTTTCCAAAACCTGGAGCCACTAACAAGCCATCCAGATTAGCGAATTTTTCAGCTACATTCTCTGGAGTAATAAATTCAGAGTGTATAGATACCACTTGCACCTTGCACTCATTTATTGCGCCGGCATGAACAAATGCTTCCAAAATGGATTTATACGCATCCTGAAGCTCAATGTATTTTCCAATCAGACCAATTGTAATTTTAGACTTTGGATACTTTAATTTATCCAAAAACTCCTTCCAACGACCTAATTCTGGTTCGTGATAGCTAGTCATATTAAGTTTCTTCAAAACAATCTGATCTAGCTTTTCATTCATCATCAACAGCGGCACTTCATAGATAGTGCTGGCATCTGGAGCCTCAATAACCGCTTCTGGCTTTACATTACAGAACAGGGCAATTTTACGCTTAATATCATTTGAAATAGGCTCCTCAGTACGGCAAACAATTATATCGGGGAAAACACCGCTTTCGCTTAGCATCTTCACAGAGTGCTGCGTTGGCTTGGTTTTTAGCTCTTTAGCCGCTTTCAAATAAGGTATCAGGGTAAGATGAACAACTAAAAGATCTTCTTCTGGCAACTCCCACTGTAACTGACGAACTGCCTCTATATAAGGAAGCGATTCAATATCCCCTACTGTTCCCCCCAGCTCTGTAATCACTATATCATACTGCCCGGTTTGTCCCAAAAGCAACATGCGTCTTTTAATTTCATCTGTAATATGAGGGATTACCTGAACCGTTTTACCCAGGTAGGCACCTTCTCTTTCCTTTGTGATAACATGCTGGTAAATTCTACCTGTTGTTACGTTATTAGCTTGAGTTGTATGAATATTTAAAAAGCGCTCATAGTGCCCTAAGTCTAAGTCTGTTTCAGCACCGTCTTCTGTAACATAACACTCACCATGCTCATATGGGTTTAAAGTACCCGGATCCACATTAATGTAAGGATCAAATTTTTGAATTGTTACACGCAAGCCTCTTGCTTGTAAAAGTTTAGCTAAAGAAGCTGCAATAATACCCTTACCTAAAGAAGATGTTACACCACCGGTAACAAAAATATATTTTGCCATTGCTGAATGGTTATTAATAAACTATGATCAATGATTTATAAAGACAGCCTTAATGCTAGCAAGCAATCCGTTGTGTCGCACTCTGAGCTGTTAATGTCTTAGAAATAAAGCGACCAACGGAATAGTAAATTATTCGGGAGGTCATGCAAACCTACACCAATTTTTGGACTGCCAACTTGCTTTTAACAGACCTGTGGAAAAATGGGGATTAACATTATTCCACTATATTGATTAAAAACAAAGTTGCATGGAGTAAAGTAGAGTTTCCTCAATCCATGCAACTTAAAATATTTAGCGAAGTCTTATAGTCTTACAACATTGCTAAAGCACCTTCACTCTCTAAGTCTTTAGATAGGTGCTTTTCAATAGCTGTTAAATAGATATTTTTCCAATAACCTATTTCATTCCAATTTTCGCCATCAATTTGAATAGCGCCACTTGTAACTTTACCGATAGCTTTAAAAGGAACTCCTGCCACTAACCCTTCAAATGCTTCTTTATTTTCTGCAGCTACAGAAACCACAACACGGCTCTGCGCTTCACCAAATAAGAAAGCATCTTTTCTTACTGAAGTATCTGAAGAAATTTCAAATCCTTTATTCTCTGTAAATCCTTTTTCACAAAGTGTTATAAATAAACCGCCTTCACTTATATCGTGAGCGGATGAAATAACGCCCTGACTAATCAGCTCAGCAATTTTTTGCTGTAATTCAAATTCCTTATCCAGATCAAATGAAGGAGCAGGACTCATTTCAACACCCACAATTTTATGCAGGTATTCACTACTGTTGATGTCATTTGCAATCTCACCAATAATATAAATTATGTCTCCGTCTTGCTTAAAGTTCAAGGTCATCTTTTTGTTCAGGTCTTCAACTGAACCTACCATACCAATTGTTGGGGTTGGATATACTGGCCCGTCAGGACTCTGATTGTAGAAGCTTACATTACCACCAGTAACAGGGGTATCAAACTTTCTACAAGCTTCGCCCATTCCTTTTACAGCATGTACAAACTGATAATAAACCTGAGGATCAAATGGGTTACCAAAATTCAAGCAATTGGTTACACCTAAGGGCTTTCCGCCACTACAAACAATGTTACGTGCAGCTTCAGCAACAGCAATCATTGCACCTTTATAAGGATCAGCATGCACATAGCGGCTATTACAATCAACTGTAACAGCTAAACCTTTACCAGTTTCTTTTACAACTACAATAGCTGCGTCTGTAGGGGCATTGGTAGAAGCATTTACTGTTCCAACCATACTATCGTATTGATCATACACCCAACGCTTAGAAGCAATTGTTGGCAATTTTATTAATTGCTCAGCTACTTTCTTTAAATCTTTAGGTTCAGCGATTGAGTTGCTATCAAACTTATTAATCTCTTCAAAATAAGCTGGCGTCTTGTATTCTCGATCATATTGTGGAGCACCACCGCCTAATACTAACTCCTGAGCTGGAATTTGAGCTTCCAACTCACCATTCATATAGAAGCTTAGTATACCGTCATCAGTTACATGACCGATTACGGCACTTGGCAGGTCCCATTTTTCGAAAATGCGTTCTACTTCTTGCTCACGCCCTTTTTCTACTACCAGTAACATGCGCTCCTGGCTTTCACTTAATAAAAGCTCCCAGGCTTTCATATTTTGCTGGCGCATTGGTACTTTATCTAAGTCAATTCGCATTCCTACTTCGCCTTTTGCACTCATCTCTGCAGTAGAACAAATAATACCTGCAGCACCCATATCCTGCATACCCACAACTGCACCGGTAGCTATTATTTCAAGGCAAGCCTCTAAAAGTTTTTTCTCCTGGAATGGATCGCCAACCTGTACAGCTGGTAACTCCTCAGCACTTTCTTCTGTAATATCAGCGGAAGCAAACGATGCACCACCTATACCATCTTTACCGGTAGCACTACCAACATACATCACAGGATTTCCAGTTCCAGCAGCTGTAGCAGAAACAGTTTCACCAACTTTTACTACACCAACGCTCATAGCGTTGACGAGAGGATTGGTATGGTAGCAATTTTCAAAATAGATCTCGCCACCTACTGTTGGCACGCCAAAACAGTTACCGTAATGACTAATACCATGTACAACGCCTGCTAATAGATGTTGCGTTTTACCATCCTTTAAATTTCCAAAACGTAAAGAATTTAACGCAGCAATTGGACGGGCTCCCATTGTGAAAATATCACGGTGAATACCACCCACGCCCGTTGCAGCACCTTGAAATGGCTCAATAGCAGAGGGGTGATTATGTGATTCAATTTTAAAAACAACACCAAAGCCATCACCAATATCCATTAAACCTGCATTCTCTTCGCCGGCCTTTACCAGCATTCTGCCACCTTCACGAGGTAAGGTCTTTAACCACTTAATTGAGTTCTTGTAACTGCAGTGCTCACTCCACATTCCGGAAAAAGCACATAACTCATTGAAATTAGGAGTGCGGCCGAGTTTCTTTTTAATTAACTCGAACTCTTCTTCTGTTAGGCGAAGCTGCTGGGCTGTTTTTGCTGTAATTTCCATGATTGATTAGAAAGCGGCAAAGCTACAATGCCTTCGATTGCATACCTATTTTTTTATTCAAAGCTTGTGGATAATAATTTCTATTTTGCGCAGATTAAACTCTCATATTGATTGGACCACCTGTTGTTTGTAGCTTATTTACTGCTTTTTGCATGGCTGGTAACAAAGATTGACTTCTTTATTAAATCAGGATTAAATTCCACTCAGCTTATCATCCTATTTCTGCTTAAAGTTATTGCTGGTATCTTTTACGGATGGCTTGGCGTTTATTATGGCCAACAGCTGCAGATGGTAGATACCTGGTATTTTCACTATAATGGTCTTAAACAATATCAACTTCTTTTAAACCATCCATTGGATTTCATTACCAGTCTGTTTCACACCAATTATGATGAGGGGTTTTCAAAGTTTTTAGATAGTAAAGACTCCTGGTGGAACGATGTTAAGTATCTTTTCTTTGATAAGTTGCTGGCAGTTTTCAATCTATTCAGCCTTGGCAATTATTATATCAATGTCATTTTCTATTCCTTTTTAACCTTTTTTGGCCCTATAGCCCTTTATAGGGTTATGAAAAACGTTTTTCCCGCTAAAGAGCAGAGCCTACAAATCGCTATATTCCTAATCCCTTCCTTTTTGTTCTGGAATAGTGGACTTCATAAGGATGGGCTTGTTTTCTTAAGTTTTGCGCTGATTTGCTATCATGTATATTTGGGGTTAAAAGAGAAGAAGTTTTCATGGCAACGATGCGCCATCCTCCTTTTAGCCTTGTTTTTAATGATTTTACGCAGTTTTGTTTTAATCATTTTACTCCCAGCGGTTACAGCCTGGCTTATTGCACAAAAGTCAAAGTACAAACCTGTATATGTTTTTGGAGCCACCTACTTTATCTGTATCCTGTTCTTTTTTACAGCTCACTATCTCTTACCCAATGTTAATTTAATGGAAGCTGTTGCGGTCAGGCAACAAGAGTTTTTAGACTTACATGGTAATTCGAGCATAAAAGTTCATCCATTAGAACCCAGTTTTTGGGGTTTTATTAAAAATGCTCCGCAATCAGTTGCCCTAACAGTATTACGCCCCTATCCTACCGATGTACACCATTTCTTTTCCCTCATTTCTTGTATTGAAACACTGCTCTTCCTGTTCTTATATATAATATTCTTCTTGTTTAAAAGAAAGGATATTCATCTTACCCCCTTTCTTCTTTTTTGTTTAACTCTATCAATTACCATGTTTTTAATGATAGGCTATACAGTAAATATTTTAGGGGCAATAGTCCGCTATAGAAGCATCGCCCTACCTTTTTTACTATCGCCGATCATTGCTATGACGGATTGGAAAAGAGTGAAAACATTCATTTATATTAAATTATTTAATAACATATAGTTTTAGAGTAAACTCTTCCGTATTCATCACATCACTTCTGATTTTTTTGACATTTTTTCTACATTAAGCGACACATTTTAGAGTTTTATCGTTTTTTTTATCACTTTTATGCTTCATCTTCTTTTTCTTTGTTGAAAATTTACTTTATGTCGCTTCGCTTTAACGCTTTACAAAACCTCTTTCACTCGGCTCCTTTAGTACAGGACCATCCTACTAAGATTACAGCCATTTTTGCAGAGAACGTTTTTACTCATGAAGTAGCCCGACAATTTTTAAGTGATGAAGCTTACAAAAGCCTAATGGGCTCTATCAAAGCCGGTCAGAAGATTGATCGCGTTATGGCGAATCAAATTGCCAATGGAATTCGCGCCTGGGCCGAAAGCAAAGGTGTTAGCCATTTTACACACTGGTTTCAACCATTGACTGGAACTACGGCAGAAAAACACGATTCATTCTTTACTGTAAAGAGTGATGGTACAGCCATTGAGCAGTTTGAAGGCGACGCTTTGATCCAACAAGAGCCAGATGCTTCCTCTTTCCCAAGTGGTGGTTTACGCGCTACTTTTGAAGCTCGTGGATATACAGCCTGGGATCCTTCTTCTCCTGCTTTTATTATGGATATGGGATTAGGCAAAACCCTATGTATCCCCACTATCTTCGTTTCGTATACTGGAGAATCTTTAGATTACAAAGCCCCTCTTTTAAAGGCCTTAGACGCTGTAAACCGCGCTGCGGTTGACGTTTGTAATTACTTTGATAAAAATGTAACCCGCGTTACACCTACCCTAGGCTGGGAGCAAGAATATTTTGTGGTTGATGAGGGGTTGTACAATGCCCGTCCAGACCTGGTTATGTGTGGCAGAACGGTTTATGGCCATAGTCCTGCAAAGGGTCAACAATTAGAAGACCACTACTTTGGCTCTATTCCAGAGCGTGTTTATGCGTTCATGCGTGATTTTGAAAAAGAATCTTATCGCTTAGGTATTCCACTGCGCACTCGTCACAATGAGGTTGCACCTTCTCAATTTGAGTGCGCTCCTATTTTTGAAGAAGCCAATATAGCAGTTGATCACAACACGCTTTTGATGGATATCATGACCCGTGTTGCTGAACGTCACAAACTAAAGGTACTTCTTCATGAAAAACCATTTGCCGGTATCAACGGTAGTGGTAAACACAACAACTGGAGTTTGGCTACTGATACTGGTGTTAACTTATTAGCGCCAGGTAAAACGCCAAAAACCAACTTAATGTTCCTAGCTTTCTTTGTAAATGCTATTAAAGCTGTACACGATTATAATGATTTGCTAAGAGCTGCTATTGCATCTGCTACAAATGACTATCGTTTAGGAGCTAATGAAGCGCCGCCTGCTATCATTTCTGTTTTCATCGGTCAATATTTATTTAAAGTATTAGAAGATGTAAAACAAAGAGTTGGTGATAAGTTTGACGAGCAAGATGAGAGCATGTTGAAGATGGATATCTATAAGAGTATTCCTGAATTGTTCATGGATAATACTGATAGAAACAGAACTTCTCCTTTTGCCTTCACCGGTAACAAATTTGAATTCCGTGCTGTAGGGTCTTCTGCTAACTGTGCTAACGCTATGACTGTATTGAATACGATCATGGCACAAACACTTAAGCAATTCAAACAGGAAGTGGATAGCTTGATCGAGAAAGGTGAGAAGAAGGAAATTGCCATCATGCATACGATTCGCGAATACATCGTATCCAGCGAAAAGATTTTGTTTGAAGGTGATGGTTATAGTGAAGAGTGGGAAAAAGAAGCAGAACGTCGTGGGCTACCTAACGTTAAAACTACCCCTCTTGCTTTAGATGCAATGGTAACTGAGAAAGCGAAGTATTTGTTTGAGAAGAACCGCATCTATACCCATTCAGAATTGGAAGCGCGCCATGAGATTGAACTAGAGAAATACATCAAAAAAGTTCAAATTGAAGGCCGCTTGATGGCGGAATTGGCAACAAGTCACATTTTACCAGCTGCCATTCGTTATCAAAACCTGTTAGTAAATAACATTCGTGGATTAAAAGAAGTAGGTTTACCAGAAAAGAGCTACGCTAATCAGCGTCAGATCCTGGAAGTTATTTCTGGCCACATCAATAACCTTAGCGACTTAGTAGAGCAAATGATTGAAGCACGTAAAACGTGTAACAACATGACTGATACTCGCGAAAAAGCTATTGCATATTGCGCTGATGTGAAAGAGAAATTCTTTGATCAGATTCGTTATCATGGCGACAAGTTGGAACTGTTGGTTGATGATAAGGAATGGTATTTACCAAAATACAGAGAGTTATTATTCTTACGTTAATACAAGAAAAATCCCGCTCAGTGAGCGGGATTTTTTTATTTTGAAATTGTCTTCTTCTTTTTTCGCTGAAGTGCATTTAAGAAAATGTGTTCATAGCCAATCATGAACTGCCTCCTGGAAAGCCGATAGATATCACTGCTTAGCTCAAAGCGATAACCCAAATTCAATTTACCTGTACTCTTAAAAATAAACTGAATAGAGGGCGCAAGATCAACATAATACGTCTCCCCTTCAAAGCCAAGGTTTCTTCCACCCAACAATTCAGCATACAGATTCACATTTGTCTGATCATAATCAGCATACTCCAAAGGAAACAGTAAATAGCCTGCCGATAAAGAATAGTTAAGTGCCCGATAAGCATACGAGTCTGCTTCAGCACTCTTTTTCGTCTTTTGATTCAGCACTTCCATTATACTGCCCGTACCCGAAATGGCTAACTTATTCCAAAGCTGAGTAGCTATCAACCCGGCCTGTATACCACTTTGGTCGCCCATCATATTAAGCTCATTGTGCTCTAACTGATTACGACTATAAGTAGCAGCAGCAAAAGCAGCCATCCGGAAGTGTTTGTGTACTTCATCATTAGATAAAAAGCGGTATTTACCATATACACGGGCTCCTTCCCATTTAAATTGCTCATCCTGCATGTCAGAAAAGAGAAGCCCTCCGTGAACCATCCACTTCTTATCCAATCCTAACATTACCTCAGGCATATGTCGCTGAACTATTTGACCAGAATGCAATGCGCGCTCAAACATCGAAGTCATTTTTACACTAATTGACTTAGATGGCATATTAGAAGCTGGCTCTGTGTAGGGATACAACTCTTGCGCACAGAGCTGACTGCCCACACTTAGCAAGCCAATCAAAAACAATAAATTCTTCATGATTATAAATAGCCCCTGCGGATGCAGGGGCTGCATTGAATTATATTACAACATGATAAATACGGGCTTGCTCTGCTACGTTTTCCTTGGCGCAGCAGGCTGCTGCCTTGCCAGTTTGTACGCAGGTAAGCTTTGAAGCACTACTCCACTTCTTGAACTCTTTTGCAGAAACAAAGCTTTTATCTACAATACTAAGTGTTGTAGCACCATTAAGCTGTTTGCCTGCTGCATTTAAAAAGTGAAAATATTGCCCTCCCAACTCAAAGTGCTTGTCTTTCTCAATAGTTACATTATTAAGATCAACATTCACTTTTAAGCTTGCCACAGAGAAGCCTGCATCTTGTACGGCTTTACTCAAAGCATCAAAATCTACAGCTGCACCAGACTTAAATGTCAAATTGTATTGCTGATTTTTAATATCCACTTGTACTTTTTCAACAAATGGCACGCCTTCCAAAGCCACTTTTACAGCCTTTGAGCACATAGAACAGGTTAGACCGCTGGCTTGTAGAGAAGCTTTAGAAAATTGCGCATTGGCTTGCATACCTATAAGGAAAGCAGCCAGCATAAGAATACTTTTCATATGAAAGCTGTTTTAAGGTTATGACTTTTTGCAACAAGCAGCGCCTTCTTTTCCAGCACCCGCAGTTTGAGCATCATGACTGCACTTGCCGTCTTTGCAGCAATCCATGCTTGCTGTACACTTACCATCAGCACAGCATTTCTTACATTCTTCTTTTGTGCAGGAAGTACCATCGCAACAGCTCTTCTGATCGCCTACTCTTTCATATTTACAACAATCGTGAAGTTTGTTATAAGCCTCGTCTGTAGCTTTATAATTAGGAGTATCGTATCCAACAGCAGCTATACCTTCCTGGATTTTTGCTTCGTTGGAAGATTTGCTGTTGTATTTAATAGTTAGCGATTTTGAGTCTACATTCCATTGAGCATAGGAAGCTCCGGCATTTTTTGCAGCCGTTTCAATTTTATTCTTACACATACCACATTCACCCGACACTTTAAATGTGGCAGACTTTGTTTGTGCATTTACAAGTTGAGCGAACAGAATAAACAAAGAGGAGAAAAGAACTATTTTAAGCGTTTTCATTTTTTAAATTTTTACTTGAATAAATAATATAACCTGCCTTAATAGCAAAAGCAGCCAATGACTAGATAAAACATTGTGTCTATAGTCTGAAAACGCAATTATTCAAGTAAGTATCCTGTTTAGATAGAAGAGGTGGACCATGTATTCGATCCTCCTGAGTAGAAACTGATTTTATTACAGGCAATAAAAACTCGGGAACAAAAGAAGCGGGAATTGCAGGCGCACTAAACAGGTAAATAGCTGTAGCGGACATAACCTGGTCCTGTTTCAGCTTCATAACCTTTACCTCATCGCGGCAGCAACCATGTTTTTTTTGAGTAGACATGCCGCACTTCTCACACTTCTCCTTTTCAGAAGTTCCTAGCTCCCATGAATGAAACTTGTTCATGCAGTAATGCAGGTTTACAGTAAAACCTGTGCTTACTACAAAGTACAAAGTCAATAATATGGAAGCCGCAAACCTCTTCATGAACGTAACAAAGTTATAGGAGCTTTATTATAAAGCAAACCTGATTTTTGTCAAGGATCAAGATTAAGTATCAATTAACAAAGCTCCAGAAAATCCCTAGGCGTAGCACTAAGCCAGGATAAGGGTAATCGGGTGCAGAAAAGTTTTCATTTGTGAACGTAATGCCATTTGAAAACTTAAATGCATTCAAATTTTCCGCTCTTATGTATGCCTGGAAACCACGAATGCGGAAATTGAAATAAGCATGGATATCAGGCTTGTTCTTAATAGAAGTAGTATCCTGAAATACAAACTGTCCATTGACAGGCGAATAGTTATCTGCATCAAAAGGTGTATGATAGCGAATATCAATCCCGGTAGACATAAACAGGTTTCTAAAGAAATTACCCTCAAATGCTATGCGGTTACGTGTTAAAAACAAAGGAACATTTACATCCACATTACCGGTTTTCTGCTGCAAATATGCCTCCATGTACCAGTTCACATGACGTGCAACTTTGAATGTTTTAAAAGCGCTAATACGTAATATGTTGAATAAGGCACTCTCCTGCTCTACGGTATAAAAGTTTTTATAATAGAGGTAGTTACCCATTAGAAAATAATCGCCCCCGAGACTAAGCTTCAATTTAGGGTTTGAAATGGTTGCAAAAATGTGGGAGGTATTTTCTTTATTCAACGACAATGTTGGATTAAAGTTAAAACTACTCAGCCCTTTTTGAATATACGCCGGAGATCGGTTACTGTTTTCAAAACCTACTTGTAGACTACCTAACTTGCTACTAAGCAAACGCTGCAAGCTTATATAGGCATGATAGTCGCCTTGATTGTATCCACTAACATGCAAACGTCCGGATGCTAACATATCCCATTTCTGGTTTCGGGTACGGTTGCGATACTCACCATGTAAAACGGTATTGACAAAGTTTTCTTTGTTACCGTCCTTCACCTTTCCATTTAACAATTGCAGCTCTGCCCCAAGCTTTAAAAACTGTTGCAGGTTCTTGGCATCTGGGAACGTGTAGATGGAAAAGTCATTATTTAACTCACGCCAACGGTCTTGTAAATACACTGTATCCCCTGTGTGTAATTGAATATTATAGTAGGCGGGATAATAGGTTGTATCAACTGAATAATCCTGAAATGTATAGCGGTTGCGGCGATACTGGAAAGTATGTTCAAACCGGAGGCGCGGATAAAACAACGGTATAACAGTTGAATCCGTTACAATTGAATCTTTCTTACCGAAATCATATTGCTGACGGAGCAATCCAACAAACTCGCGGTAATCATTACCTGTAACCAAGCTTACACCGAACGGAGTACGCGTATAATCTTCGTTTTGAGGGCCAAACTTGGTAGGAATTGAAATCCGTTCTTCAAACACAGGATCATCCATATAGTTCCTGTCATTACGAATGCCACCATTTTCAGCTACCTGTAGCTTATTACCAATTAAGGCAACATAATTATTGTAACGCTTATTGGGTGATTGATACCAGGAAGTAAAGAGATAATTATTGTGATTCGAACGTTGGTTTTTCAAATACCCGGGACTATTGATCAATCGATAGTGCAATCCAATATTCCAGTAAGGTTTAAAGTTTTGCGTATGATGTACTTGAATGATTTGCTGCGTTTTGCTTCCTAATAAATAGGCCAGCTCTGTATAAGGCCGGGTAGTATTAAAAAACTGAATCTTATCTGCTGTCCATTTATATAAATCCAAAGCATGAAACCCGGGATCAAAACCAGTACGAATAATTGGAGCAAATAAAATGGAATGGGCCGCTGTACCCGTATTACCTAAATAATTATAAGTAGTGGGAACCGGAAATCGTCGATAAAAATCGTTAATGGAGGAGTCCAACGAATAACTGCGTGTAGAGTCCAGATAACGGGCACTAATAGTTATACTGTCCTCAAACTTATTCCGACGTTGTAAGCTATCATTGTTTCCACCACCGCCGCCACCTTTAAAGCGGTTACCAATATCCCGAATAACGCCTTGCGCTTGTACACCAGGTGCACTAAGCAAGAGCATTAAAGCAAAAAGGAGTTGGTATATACGTTTAATCTGCACGAATTAATTGACGCTTCTTATTAGCTCACGAAATATAGTAGAGAACTTAGGTTCTGCTGCTGTTGCTGCTTCCAAAACCTCTTCATGCGTTATAATGTTATCTTCCTCACGGATACCGATATCAGTAATTACGCTCATGGCAAATACGTCCATACCCATATGTACAGCAGTTATTACCTCCTGAACGGTACTCATTCCTACCGCATCTCCACCTAGCACATGAATCATTTTATACTCAGCCCGTGTTTCAAAAGTTGGACCTGTAACACCAAAGTACACGCCTTCTTTTAATTCAATACCTTGCTCAGCAGCTATTGCTTTAGCTTTAACAATTAATTCTTTTTTATAGGGCTCGCTCATATCAGGAAAACGAGGTCCTAAGCGATCGTCATTTTTACCCAATAGAGGATTTACAATGGCCAAGGAAATATGATCATTAATGATCATTAAATCCCCTACTTTCAAACCAGGCTTAACCCCACCAGCGGCATTTGAAATCAATAATGTAGTAACACCCAATAGTTTTAAAACTCGAATGGGAAATACAACTTCCTCTGCCCGGTAGCCTTCATAAAAATGAAAGCGGCCAGCCATAGCTATTATAGGTTTATCGGCAATTGTACCAATGATCAACTTACCATGATGTCCCTCAACGGTAGACACCGGAAAGTGTGGAATATCCTCATAGGGTATTTCCTTTTCAATTACAATTTCTTTGGTAAAGTTTCCTAAGCCACTTCCCAACACCACTGCTGTTCTAATGGGTTGAGAAATCAACGGTTGTAAAAAAGCCGCGGCTGCTTGCAGTTTTGAATATGCGTCCATAAAAAGTGCCGCAAAGATAACCTTACTGTGTTAATATGGGTATTTATATAAGTCACAATATTCTTCATCACACACCAGCTTACGCCAGACGGGGTGTTGCCACACATCTTTGTAATCATACCATCGCCCATTGACCTTTATCTTGTTGTACACCAAACGTGTACCATGACTATAATCGGTATACCAATTGGCATGCCCGGTGTAGAGAGGCTGAATAGGTTTTCCATTTAACTGGTGCCAGCCATAGATAGCGACTTTATCAAGCCGATTTTCCTTAACCAGTTTCCCGGTAGTAACAATATCCTTCTTAATTCCACCTATTAAACCTTTCTGCCCTTTTCGCTGGCCTTCTATGATCAGGTGATGTTGATACATGGTGGGTGTGCTATCCCGAAAGGCAAACATAGGTACAGGTTCCAGCTTTACTTTTGCGGCTGCATAAATAGCATCGACCAGTTTTCGCGTGGGTAGAAAACAATGGAATTGATCAGCCAGTTTCTGCGCTGTTATAGGCGTAAGACAAACCCGCACCCAATCTGTATTCGTTCCCACACTCAAATAATCTGGTGTTACATATATAATAGCTTTTATCGTTTTCTGACTGGCCGTATCGAAAAGTTGTAAATGTACAGGTGTCAATTGCTGTAAGAATGAAGGCATATTTCCCTTCGAAATCTCGGCAATAACCATGGAATCTCTTTTTCGCCAATCATTGGCTGCGCCCTCTTTAAATAAAATAGTACCCGCCTTTCTATCTGAAGTTGTTTTTTGTAAAACCAGCTTAGGAGCAGACGAACATCCTATAACAATAAATCCTAAAAAAACTAACAGCCCTTTCATACTGGAAAGATCATAAAAAATATACATGAGTTGACAAAAGACAAAAAAATCAAATTAGACAAAAGCTGCCTTTCTGATTTTGCATTGACATATTCAATAAGGTGTCGAATTAAATAACCACTATACTTACCTTATTGTGCGCGGCTTTGTTTCGATATTTATGATCTTTTTCTTCCCTATAACACACATTTATCCTGTATATATCTCGTCTCTATTAGGGGCGAGATATATACGAGATATATACGAGTTATATACGGGTTATATACGGGTTATATACGAGATATTGCAGAATGAGGGCAGGCAATAAGCAGGTTACTGGCTATATGCGCAGTTTCTATTTATAAAAGGACTGTTTTATCTAACAGTGGGTCCTTTCTTAATATTGGTAATCAACCATCACTTCTTCTGCTGGCCCTCCCTCCTAAAAGCAGGACAGAAGCAGCTGAAAACCCGTCATCAGCAAACGCTTTGTTTATTCAAAATTGAGATTTGCTTATTGGCAGACTGATTCTCTTATCTTTGCCGCAAATTTTTAACATGAAGTGCAGAAAGCATTTCATCTAACCTTAATTAAATTATTTACAGATGAATTTGCACGAATACCAGGCAAAAGAACTGTTGAAGAAATACAATGTGCCTGTGCAAGAAGGATTCGCTTGTAGCACACCTCAGGAAGCCGAAGAAGCGTACCGTACCATTAAGACTACTTACGGCAGCAGCTTTGCTGTAGTAAAAGCTCAAATTCATGCGGGTGGTCGCGGTAAAGGGAAGATCCGTGAAACAGGCATCAACGGTGTGAAAGTTGCTAAATCGCTGGAAGAAGTGAGCGATTTCGCTACAAAGATCTTAGGTGGTACACTGGTAACCATTCAAACAGGCGAAGCTGGTAAAGTGGTAAATAAGATTTACGTAGCGCAGGACATGTACTATGATGGTCCAACTGAGCGTAAAGAATTCTATCTGTCTATCCTTTTAGATCGTTCTAATGGTCAGAATGTAATTATGTACAGCACAGAGGGTGGAATGGACATTGAAGAAGTGGCTCATAACACTCCTGAAAAAATATTTAAAGAGTGGGTATACCCAGGTGGTGGCTTAAACGGTTACCAGGCTCGTAAGATTGCTTTCAACCTTGGCTTGAGTGGTGAAGCATTCAAGAACATGACCAAGTTCGTTACCAACCTGTATAATGCTTATATCGGTTTGGATTGCGCTATGTTGGAAATCAACCCATTGTTTAAAGCTGCTGATGATAAGATCGTAGCAGTAGACTGTAAGATGGGACTGGACGACAACTCATTGATGCGTCACCCAGACCTGGCACAACTGCGCGATATTTCTGAAGAAGATCCTACAGAAGTAGAAGCAGGTAAATACAACCTGAACTTTGTGAAACTGGATGGTAACGTAGGTTGTATGGTAAACGGCGCTGGTTTGGCTATGGCTACAATGGATATGATCAAATTAAGTGGTGGTGAGCCAGCTAACTTCCTGGACGTAGGTGGTACAGCTAACGCTACTACTGTAGAAGCAGGTTTCCGCATTATCATGAAGGATCCTAAAGTAAAAGCAATCCTTATCAATATATTCGGTGGAATTGTACGTTGTGACCGTGTGGCACAAGGTGTAATTGACGCTTATAAAAACATGGGCAATATCGAAATTCCAATCATTGTACGTTTACAAGGTACCAATGCTGAGGAAGCCAAGAAGTTGATTGATGAGAGTGGTTTAAAAGTGCAGTCAGCTATTTTATTAAGTGAAGCAGCTGCATTGGTAAACCAAGCAGTTTCAGCAGCATAAGTTTCAACAACTGATTCTTTATAAAACCCAGCTAATCAGCTGGGTTTTCTTTTTTTCTAGTACTTGCTTCTACACTTATAGTAATAAGCAAAAAAATTCCCCTCTTAAGAGGGGAACCCAGTTTCATCAGGCGCGGACAGATTAGGTTAATTGTTGCTGGCAAAACGCCTGGTTTAGTTTTTCATAAGGATTGGAAGTTGGTTTTTCGGACTCGGATTTTTTTGGTTTTTCGGATACTTGATTAGCTTTTCATGGCTATTGGATAATGTTTCCGAGAGAAAAGTTAAAATGGTTTCCATCTTTTTATTATAGGCAGTCGACTTTGTTTATACCACTAACTGAAAGACTTAAAACCCGCTACAGGATTGCACTTAGCCATTTGAACATAGGAATTTTTATATACATATGATTAAAAATCAATGCGTTATTATTTAGAATTTATAGTCCATTTAAAACAATCATTTTACCAAGACAGTTGGTTAAAGTAACATTGCATTCATGCTTACTAATGTTCAAATCAGACCCATTCAATTAAATGATAACCCTGGCATTGCACAGGTTATTCGAACTACCCTGGAAGAATTTGGTGCCAATAAACCAGGTACGGTTTACTTTGATAATAGCACCGATCATCTCTTTGAACTGTTTCAGGTGCCAGGTGCTATTTACCATGTAGCAGTACTTGATGGCGAGATTATCGGTGGCGGTGGCATCTACCCCACGGAGGGCCTACCCACCGATACATGTGAACTAGTAAAAATGTATGTGCTTAAAAAAGTAAGAGGCATTGGTCTGGGACGGGCTCTTATTCAAAAAAGCTTAGACTATGCGAAAGAGGCTGGTTATAAAAATGTGTATTTAGAAACAATGCCTGAACTGCAGCAAGCATTGGCCACCTATCAAAAGTTTGGCTTTGAGTATATCAACCAGCCATTGGGCAATTCCGGCCATTTTGGTTGCGACTTGTGGATGTTGAAAGAGCTGTAAAGACCGATTTCAACCAGAGAGCGCTTCGCGCTGATTGGTGTCACGCAGAGGCGCTAGGAACGCAGGGAAAAAGTTTCGCACAGAGGAAAGGGGAAAAGGAGTAGGATTTCACGCAAAGATTAAAAGGCGTTAAGAAGCACAAAGAGTAATAAACAAGAAACAAGGAATGATGAAAGTAGAAGGGAGAAAATGTTCAATGAAGAAATAGAACTATAAAACAAAAGCACTCAGATTAAAAGAGTGCTTTTGTTTTATAATACGGTTTGAACTTCTGATATTGTGCGTTGGCCCTACTCACCGCTCACCAATGACCATTCACGAGCTTGGCTTCTTCCGCGCTGCCTTACCCTTTAAGGGCCGGGGGTGAGCAAAGGGCCGTGTCCAGTAAGTTCTTCTACCTCATAAACTGGGCTAAACAAGTACAAGCGTCCAGTCTTTACTTCTACGCATTTAAAGCGTTTGCGCATCTTCTCCCCTTTCTGAAATATGCGGCCGTCGTGTGTTTTAAAAAGTGCGTTATGCAATACTTCCTCCACCATCTTTAAGTGACTAGGGGTGTCATCATAATTTTTTAACGTACGCAGTAATATTTCGTCTGCACAACTGCTAGCGGCGGGGTTGTGCAACGTCCTTAAAAGAGCCTGTTTTATATCATCAGGGAAGGTGCCGTTTTGTATAAATTGTGCCAGCAACTGGCCAAAGATGCTTTTCCATTCTTTACCATGAGAGGCTACACTATTGCCATATTGCTCATACTGAAGCAGGTGAGCAATTTCGTGTATTAAAGTGATCAGGAAAGCATATGGATTTAAATTCCCATTGACACTGATACGGTGATTTTTATCACGGGTGCGGTGTCTATAATCGCCTAAAATGCTTTTCCTTTCCTGGGCAACTGTCAAATGCACCTTATACTGGTGCAAATACTGCAAAACAGGCTCAAAGGTATTAGGTGGCAGGTAATCCTGAAGTTTATGGATTGGTGCCTCTTTTTTAGCCATTGGGATTCTTCTTCAGCAGCTTTGTCAACGAACTCACCTCCAAAAACGTGTACAAAAGGTATAAGCCCATTAAAGCAAATAAAGCCGGTTTGTTTAAATCTTTTTTATAGATCGCTATATAAACTAAGGCAGCAATCATACAAGCAAATAGTTTTATTGTAATACTGCCAAATACACCTCGCACAAACGCATGCGGATTAGTGCTTTTCAAACTACGGATAGCAATCAACGCAGAAACGATCGTAACTAAAAACAAGATTAGATTTCCAATAATCAATACATTTTGATCAGCCCCCCAGCGGGCAAGCATAGATTTCCCAGAAATAAAGAATGCATTAAGTGCAATAAATAGAAATAGAATAACAAACAGCGGCCGTCTACGATTCTGCATTCGTCTTGTTTCGTTTAGAGGTTTCTTTAATCAATTTATAAATCATTAAGCAGAGCACAACAAACGGCAGTATCCAAACCAAGAGTGGTAAGGGCGCCTTTAGCCATGCATCTGCTTTATAGCCAACAAAAACGGCAATTCCCAAGGCAGCAAAGATCTGGCTACCCAAACCTGCATAACGCATGAGGTCGGAAGAAGGTTTATTTTGCTTTTGCTGGTAACTCATTTTCAGTCATTTGCACAATATTGGCTACTGCAGCTCCCATCTGGCAATGGCCATTAAAGGTGGTGGTGGGGTCTACTTGTAATTTAGCTGCTGTAATATTGCCTTCTATGGTTCCTTCAGATTTTAACTGAAGCAGGTCTTTTACAATAATATTACCTTTCACTTTTCCAGTAATATCTGCCTGTTGCCCCTCTATATTTCCATCCACAAAACCTGTGGGTCCCACTATGATCTTAGCGTTGCAACGAATATTACCTTTAATAGTTCCATCTATCCGAAGGTCATTATCACTAATAACATCTCCCTGAAAGGTAGTGCCAGCGCTGATTAGCGTAGCGCTATTAGGTGTACGGTCGTTTGGTTGTTTTTCTTTAAACATAAGATAGCGGTTTAGTCGTTAGAAAATTCTTCTTGAGGAAGTTGCAATTGAGTGGTGTCCAAATTTTGGTTAGCATCGCCACTTAGCACCTTTTTAACGTCATTAATATACTGCGTTTGAAAGTGTATCTGTTTTTCTAGTGAATCTGTAACATACTTCAATTGCCGGTATTCTCTACCTATACTTGCACTTCCGTAACCGGGAATATAGTATTTCAACGGGGTAAATACAACTAAAGCCACTGTTAAACCAACCAATAAGACAAAAAGGGTACTAAAAGCTATATAAACACTCATACGAGAAAGGCGGAATGTGACCACTTCTTCATAGGTATCATCATTCATTATCACCAACCGGTATCTATTCTGCAGACGTTTTAAGGTGGAGCCTGCTTCCATTTTGGCCATAGTACGATATTGAGCTTTAAAGGTAGCGTAAACAATGTCGCAAGGTCCAAAATTTATCCTATCTTTTATACTAAATTGTTTGAAAATCAGTTATTACTCTTTTAGTTTGCGCTTTTGATCATGGTATTTTCACGATATATAGTTCGCTTTTTTTGCCTGCTTTTATTAACAATTGCCTATAATACTTCAATAGCGCAACTGGGTTTTGATCTGGATATCAAAAAGCCAGAACCCTATGATAACCGAGAATTAAAATCAGAAAAAACAACTACTACCAAGCTAAAAGCCCCACAACGGTTTTTTCAAAACACCTATACTCACTACAATTACTTTTATAATTCAAAGACAAAGCTTAATAACATACTGGAGCGGGCCAAAGAGGCTCACCGGGACAACTATGCAACCCTCCTTCCCTTTTACAACTATTCCTTATCGGTTACCGCACAGGACAGCGTTCAACTAGACTCTGTGATCTATAAAGCAAAGACGGGCATAGTTTTGCATGACTTACGAAACGACTGGATTGATGACCTATATCTTTTATGGGGTGTTTCCTACTACATGAGGCAGCAGTTTGACTCCGCCTACCAAATGTTTCAATTCATCAATTATGCCTTTGCCGAGAAAGAAAAAGATGGTTATTATAAATACATAGGCAGTCCAGCAGATGGTGCTAAAACTACAAGTATTGTAACTAAAGAAAATGAAAGTGTTCTAAATCGAATGGTGGCTGACCCTCCTAGTAGAAACATTGCACTTATATGGTTGGCCCGTACACAAATACAACGAAAAAATTACGCCCAATCAGGAAGTCTATTGGCTTTATTAAAAGCAGACCCTTTCTTTCCTGAACGATTAAAAGGCGCCTTAGAAGAAACACAGGCATTTTGGTTTTACAGACAAAACATGTGGGACAGCGCTGGAAGCCATTTAGTGGCAGCCTTGGGTGAAGCAAAGAATAAACAGGAACGTGCGCGTTGGGAGTTCCTGGCAGGTCAGCTTTTTGAACGCTCTAGTCAATCAGAGAACGCAGCAAACTATTATACTAAAGCCATTGGCCATACAACAGATCCTGTATTGGATATTTACGCACGCCTTAATCTTGTACGAATCAATAAAGAAGGTGGTAATAACTATATAGACAAGAACATTGAGGCACTCTTAAAAATGGCCAAAAAGGATAAATATCAAGATTACCGAGATGTTATTTATACAATGGCTGCTCAGATGGAAATTGAGCGACAAAACTTTGAGGCAGCGCAACTGTATCTTGCCCAAGCAGCTAAGTACCGTACAGACAATATAGAAGCCAAGAACAGCGCCAATATGCAATTGGCAAATCTTGCTTATGATCGTCATGACTATATACATGCCGCAGCTTATTATGATAGCATAAACATCCAAGAGGTCTCAAACGAAGACATTGACCGCTTAATAGAACGCAAAACTAATTTATCGCGCTTAATAGCTCATCTGAATATTATACAACGACAAGACAGTTTACAACACATAGCTGCGCTGCCTGAAGAAGAACGTGATGCTATTGTCAAAAAAATGGTGCGTCAGCTCAGAAAACAGCAGGGACTTAAAGATGAAGAACCTACCAAAGCTGCCGTGATAGCTGGCCCATCTTCAGATGCCTTTACTATACAGCAGCCTAAAGGCGATTGGTATTTTTATAATGCTAGTTTAAAAACAGCAGGAGCAAGCACATTTAAGCAAGTTTGGGGCAACCGTCCTAACGTAGACAATTGGCGACGCCAAAGTGAGATAACAGCCCAACTGAATAGAAACAATCCATCAGCGAATTCAAAAGGCGGTATAACTAGCACCGGTTCAGTGGACAATAACTCAAACTCCCCCAGTTATGAATCCCTGATAAGCCAATTACCCTTAACGCCAGAAGGCCTACAACGATCTAATGACAGCATCTCAAGAGCCCTCTTTAGTTCGGGTAGTATGTATGTGAATCAGCTTGAAGATTATCCATCAGCTATTACCACACTTGAACAATTGCGCAGCCGTTTTAAAGAAGGGTATGACGAAGCACAAGCACTGTTTCATTTATATTACAGCTATACCAAGGTAGGCGAACCAGCCAAAGCAGCCAGCATTAAAAACCTCCTAATAGAAAAATATCCAAATAGTAGGTATGCATCTATCTTGACAACAGGGAAAGACCCTCAATCCTCAAAGCCAAGAGAAGATATTACCAAAACTTATGAAGGCATCTACGATCTGTATTTGGAAGGAAAGTTTTCAGAAGCTCAGGAAGCTAAACGTAAGGCAGATAGTATTTATCATACCAACTACTGGTCTCCACAATTACTCTATATAGAAGCGGTATATCATATTAAACAGCGGGAAGATAGTGTAGCACAAGAAAAGCTAGCCATGTTAATTGAACTTCATGGAGGAACGCCAATAGGAGCAAAAGCTAAAAATTTAAGTAATGTACTGAGCCGTCGCAAAGAGATTGAAACTGAATTGGCCAATCTCCAAATAGAACGCCCGAAAGAGGACACCATTTATATAGAACCAATGCCGACGGCGCCAAATGTTGTAAAGAAAGAGACCGTAAATGCCCGTCCAAAAGATTCAATCGTTATAGCACAACCAGTTGCAGCTAAACCTGTGGTTGATACTACCACACGAAAAGCTGTTGTAACAAAACCCGGCTCACCATTCAGTTATAAGCCTGATGCCCAACAATATGTGGCGGTCATATTGAATAAAGTAGATGTCGTTTTTGTTAATGAAGCTAAAAATGCATTTAACCGTTATAATAAAGAACAATTCTACAACCTCCCCTTAGAAACTAACCTTGTTAATATTAACGATGATGTAAAGGTGGTTTTAATTGGAAACTTTAGTAGTGCTCAAGGCGCCATTGATTATATACAAAAGACCAAGCCTATTACAGCTAGTGAAATTGTTCCCTGGCTCAAAGGAGGCAAGTTCTCTTTCAGCCTGATTTCTGAAGAAAATCTCCGCATTGTGACCGAAACCAAAGAATTTGATACCTATCTGAAATTTTTGGAGCAAAACTTGCCTGTTAAATTTTAACCTAGCATTACACCCTATTAATTAGCTTTGACTTATTCTAAGAGTGTAAGCCTTATGTAAACACATAGGTCAATGCATCATTCTATGAAAACCATAAAACCCTACAGATGAAAAAAAGTGTTCGCATTTTTTGGATTGTCTTTTTTACTGGCTTTGGCATTTTTGTAATGGTTATTTTACTGGCCATGATGGGCGCATTTGGAAAGATGCCTTCACTGAGACAATTGGAAAACCCCAGCTTATTGCAGTCCTCAGAAGTATATGCTTCTGATGGCACCTTGATGGGGAAATACTATTTAGAAAAAGGAAATCGTAGTAACGTTGACTATAAAGATATTTCCAAGCATGTTATTGATGCACTGATTGCAACAGAAGATGAACGTTTTTATGACCACTCGGGCGTTGACGTAAAATCGACTTTGCGCGCTGTCGTATTACTTGGTAAAGAAGGAGGTGGTTCTACTATAACGCAGCAGTTGGCAAAAAACCTTTTTAATGGAGAAGGTGCAAGCAATGCATTAGAACGCGGTATACAAAAAATAAAAGAATATATAATCGCCATTAGGTTAGAGCGCAATTTTACCAAACAGGAAATTCTTGCCTTATACCTAAACGCTGTACCATTTGGAAACAATATTTATGGTATTAGAAATGCCGCGAAAAGCTATTTTCAAAAAGAGCCAGACCGCCTAAATCCGGAAGAGGCTGCCTTATTAGTAGGTATGCTGAAAGGCAACACCCTTTATAATCCACTTCGAAATCCTGTAGCAGCTAGAGACCGCAGGAATGTTGTTTTAGGACAAATGGAGAAAAACGGATTTTTAACAGCCGCAAAATTAGAACAACTAAAGGCCCTACCTGTGAAAATTAACTATAAGAAAATGGATGAGAACACAGGCTATGCTCCCTATTTCCGTGAAGTGTTACGCGACGAGTTAAAAAATATTCTAAAAGATTTGGAACGGCCAGATGGCGAACCTTATGATATTTACGATGATGGTTTGAAAATTTATACAACCATTAATCCACGCATGCAGGAATATGCAGAAGAAGCTGTTGCCCAACAAATGCCTCTTTTGCAAAAGTCCTTAAATACACAACGCAATATTAAAACTGGCAATGTTTGGAAAGGACATGATAATGTTCTTGAGGCTTCTATGCGTGCTAGTGACCGTTGGCGTTTTTTGAAAGATGAAGGATTAAGTGATGCTGAGATAAAAAAGACTTTTTATCAAAAAGTGCCAATGAAAATTTTTGCGTGGACAGCAAAGCGTGAGAAGGATACAGTAATGACGCCCATGGATTCTATAAAATATCATAGACAAATGCTTCAAACTTCGTTTATGGTTATGGATCCGGTAACCGGCGAAGTAAAAGCTTGGGTAGGCGGTATTGACTTCAAAACGTATAAGTACGACCACGCTAACTTGAAAACTAAACGCCAGGTAGGTTCTACCATAAAGCCATTGCTTTATGCACAAGCTATGGAAGAGCGTGGATTCACTATGGAAAGTGAAGTACTGGATCAGCAACAGGACTTTGGTGGAGGACGATTAGTACCCGCTACTAGTAAAACATGTTCTGGCCGATCTATGTCTATGGCATCTGCCCTAGCCTGGTCAAAGAACTGTGCAACCGCCTATATTATGAAACAGGTAGGACCTGCGCAGTTTGCCAACTTCCTGGAGCGTATTAATATTCCTACAAAAGTAGAGCCTCATCCATCTATTGCACTCGGCTCTTGTGATTTGTCACTTTATGAGATGATGTGGGGCTATAGCATTTTTGCTGGAAGAGGCTTTTCAACGAAGCCTTATTTTATCAGTCGTATTGAAGACCGTAATGGCAATGTGATTAAACGATTTGATTATAGCACAAACCGTAAAGAAGTAATCAGCGAGGTAACGGCCTATAATATGTGTAAAATGATGGAAGGTCCTGTTACAAAAGGTACGGCAGCAGGCTTAATGTATCGATTAGGCGCCACTGAAATGGGAGGTAAAACCGGAACTACAAATGACAACGCCGACGCCTGGTTTATGGGCTACACTCCTCAATTATTAGCAGGCACTTGGATTGGTTGTGATGACCGCTTTATTCGCATTGAAAGTAACTCGGGTATGGGAGGCCAAGCTGCTCGCCCCATTTGGGAAGCATTCTTTAAAAAGGTCTATGCCGATAAAAGTTTAGGAATATCTAAAGAAGCAACTTTCCCCAAACCAGCAGATCTGGATAATAAAATGATTGATGCAGATCCTGCTTCTATTATTGAAGATAATCTTGAGAATGCTGAAGGCAATGACTTTGGAGTAGGAAATGCAAATGATTATAGTTTAGATGAATCATACGACTCTATTGGTGCGGAATCCAAACGACCAGTAGATGACAATAACAATGCAATTAAGCCAACCACTAAACCTAAAAAAGACAGTTCTACTCAAAAAACACCAAAGATTGGTGAAATGAATACTGAAGAAAAGAAAGAGAAGAAAGGATTTCTTAAAGGCATATTTGGTGGCAAGAAAAATAAAGAGAATAAACAATCTAACGAATACTAAATAGTAAAAGCCAATAATAAAGCCCTGCACAAAATGCAGGGCTTTATTATTGATATCAAATTCTTATTGTAATTACTTATTTCAGCAAACCATTTACTATTTAATTATGAAGCATAAAAAAGAAAGCACTACCGAGGTAGTGCTTTCTTTTTAGCAGTCTATTAAAACTTACTTACCAATAGTACCGGCAATACCAATACTATTAAAGAAATGATAAGCAGAAGTTGTATTTGTTACAGGAACACGATATTGAGAGCTAATGAAGATTGCAGCTTCATTAAATAAATTAAACTTTAAACCACCTCCTAAAGGAAGGAAAGCACCTGCTTTTCCATTATATAAACTTGCGCCAACACCAACGTTAATATAAGGAGTAAAGAAAAAATTATCTGGCAGCATCTTTAAATTCAAAGAAGCATCTGTTTCCAATAAAAACTTATCAGAAGACGGCGTTTCATCATCAACACTAAATTTAACGAAAGAACCAGCCATAGTTGCAGCAAAGTCAACGTGGTTTTGCAAACCTTTGAAATAAGTAACAGCAATGCCAGGAGACATTTCTTTGGTTTTAGCCCATTGATCATTATTAAATACAGAACCAATTGAGCCAGAACGAATACGGCCAGGTGTTTGAAAATCGTTTAGAACGAAGCTTACAGCTAAAGCCTTGGGTCTTATATAATTGGTATTTGAGGTAGTGTTTTGAGCAAAACCATTGAATGCAAAGGCAGCCAATGCCACTACAGACACCATAAATTTCTTCATAAGTAGGTTGGTTGATTATTTTAAAGGGACAAATTTAACAGCTCTGCAGTAAATATCTAAAATTATTTATTGTATTGGCTTTACTTCTGGGTAAGCTTCTTTTTCCCTAATACTTCCACTTTTACCTGTGTAAGCCCTCGGCCTATATAACCCAACTTCTGAGCTGCCAACCTACTCAGATCGACAATTCGTTTATTCTTAGGATGTAGTCGGTCATTTACTTGCACAATGACCGTTTTATTATTTTGAAGATTTGTGACACGTATCCAAGTGCCTAATGCCAAAACATTACAGGCTGCGGTTAGTTTTTCATGATCATAGGTATCGCCAGTAGCTGTTTTACGACCAGTAAATTTATCAGCGTAATAGCTGGCAGTACCATAATAGGCTTTTAATTCCGTAATTGATTTGGGAGAGGTCTCTGAATTTATAGAATTATCAATAGTAGAAAATTGAGCAGATACAGAAAAAGAGCATAAAAACAGAAAAAAGAAAAAGCTTAGGATCCTCATAGGGATGGATTTGGTGACAAAATTTCACGCACACATCTCTTTACTGCAGAGTAAATATCCTGATAAAAAAGCAAAGTTCGTACCATCTTACATGCTCTTTACGGTTGTTAATAAGCATAAAGACTTAGTAACATTTATTCCAAAACACGTAATGTGCGATGTTCGATAAGCATTAGATCTGCTAAAACCATGGCAGTAACAGCTTCTAAAACAGGTGGAACCCGCAACGCAATACAAAGATCATGTCTTCCTTTAACTGAAAATGTTTCCACTGATTTTGTTTCCCAATTCCAACTTTCCTGCTCTTTAGGAGTAGAAGATGTCGGTTTTACTGCTACACGAAACACCAGTTCATTTCCTGTACTGATCCCACCGATAATACCTCCAGCGTAATTCGTGCGTGTATCCCCTCGTTCATTTATGATAGCATCATTATGAACACTACCAAACATATGAGCAGCTGCAAAGCCAGCCCCAAACTCTATACCCTTTATAGCTGGAATTGAAAATGCAGCGTGACTGATTAAAGACTCTACTGAATCAAAGAATGGTTCACCAAGTCCTGCTGGCAACCCAGTAGCGCGACATTCAACGATGCCACCAATTGAGTCCTTGGCATTTATGGCTTTTTGCAAACCCGCTTCTATATCTTTTTCTCCGCCTATTTCAAGGATAGAGGCTTCAATAGAAATAGACGATAAGATTTTTTTAGCAACTACACCCGCAGCTACCAAACAAACAGTTAATCGTCCGCTAAAGTGGCCACCGCCTCTAAAGTCTTCAAAGCCTCCAAACTTTTGATGTGCAACAAAGTCTGCATGTCCTGGGCGAGGTACAGCACGTTGCTTTTCATAATCGCCAGAGCGCGTATTCTTGTTTTCAAAGAGGATCGTAAGTGGAGCTCCAGTTGTCTTATTATTATAAATGCCTGTTACGAAAATTGGAATATCATCTTCTTTACGAGGAGTCGTTCCTTTTTGTTGTCCTCCTTTCCTACGCTCTATATCAACTGTAAAATCCTCTTCCTGTAATGGCAATCCTGCAGGAACACCATCTATTGTTATTCCAACTGAAGGGCCATGTGACTCTCCAAATATGCTGACCTTAAAAAAACGACCAAAAGAATTCATAATTGTTATTACAATTTATTAAAGCGCCTTTAAAACAAAAAGCAACGAAAGCGGTTTTAGTGTTTGTGGATGAACAGGCTCTCTGATTTCTTCAATCTTAAAACCTGCATTTATAAACAATTGACACCAATCTTGCAATGTTCTGAAATACCATTGATAGGGTAAAACAAATGGCTGTTTAAGCCCTGTCCAACTACCCTCCTTCCATCCGCTAACGTAACTACCTGTTTCTGCTATTACTAACGGATGTAATGTTTGAATGAATAATAATCCCTGAGGAATTAAAATGCTTGGTAAGTAACGGATCAGTTTTTCACTCTCCTCTTTGTCAAGCAAGGCAAAATTAATTACCGCACTGTCATAATTATAAGGCTCTAAAACTTTACCGGATACGATATCCGAATATGAACCAATAAAATAATGAGGACCTCCTTTTACAATCGCATTATTTACCAAAATCTCAATAGCGTCTACACCTTCTGCCTCTATATCCGCTTGTTGCAAAGTACGTGTTAGCCAGCCCTCTCCGCATCCTATATCAATGATACGTTTTGGCGAATACTTCTTAATAGCGTCTACTATAGCCGCATTGGTCACCAGCTTTCGACTCTCAATTTCTTGATTATCGATCGTAACAATCCAATTAGTTGCATTAGCTTCCCAAGATTCCAGTATAGTGGCTGATTGGCTCATTACTATTTAAGATTTCTGCAATTGTTCTAAATGCGACCAAAACGCAGGATATGATTTATTTACCGCCTCGGCTCCTTCAACATGCACCTCACTTTCTGCTTTCAATGCAGCCACTGCACATGCCATTGCAATGCGATGATCACCGTGCGATGAAACAACAGCACCATTTACAGGCTCACCGCCTTTTATTATCATCAAATTATCCTGTAATACAACCTCGACACCCATCTTTCCAAACTCTTCTTGCAAAGTAAGCCCCCTGTTACTTTCTTTATGGGCCAAGCGATTTACCCCCTCAATTACACTTGTTCCCTCACAATAAGCAGCTAATGCAACTAATGGTGGAAACAAGTCAGGACAATCAGTTGCATTGAAGTGAAAAGCTTTCAGCTTGCTTTTTTGGATTGTTATTTTTTCCACTTCCACACTCATTATCACTCCAGTCTGCATTAGCGCCTGAAGGACAGCCTTATCCGCCTGAGAAGAGTATACATCTAAACCCCTTACTTCAATATTACCATTGATAGCACCAGCCACTAATAAAAAAGCACCACCACTCCAATCGCCTTCTACTGTATAATGAAGTGAATCAGTTGGTTTGCCATTGGACTTGTATGAGAAATGAAACCGTTCATAGTTCTCATTAGAGGGCACTTGCAAACCAAAATCTTTCATCACTTGTAATGTAAGATCTATATAAGGTTTGCTTGCAAGGTTATTTACTTTGATAGTAACGTTATTAGCACTAGCACCTGCAAACGCCATTAATAGTCCTGTTAGAAACTGTGAACTTAATGAACCATCAACCTCAATATCCTTAGGCTGTAATGGCCCTTTTACTTCTAATGGCAGATATCCATTATTGCTTTTACACTGCACATCCAATTGGGGCAATACTTCATTAAAAAAATGCAATGGCCTCTTTGTTAAACTACCATGGCCATTAATAAAAATTACATTTTTATACAAAGAGGCAATCGGTGTAAACATACGAACCGACAAGCCGCTTTCGCCACAATTGATTGTTTGACTTACCGGATTAACTCCATTGCTGGTTATGATAACAGTATCATCTTGTTGCATTACGGTAGCACCCAATTGTTGTATGATATCCAATGCAGCCATATCATCAGCTGAAATACCGGGGTTATGCAAAACTGTTTCACCACCCTTTATTAGAGAAGCCGCACAGGCTCTTTGCATTGCACTTTTTGATGCTGGAGCTGTAATAGTCCCTGAAACCGTTGAGGGTTTTACAATTACCTTCATGCTAAGGTTTGATAGATTTGATCAATAGAAATTGGTTGAATGACAGCTTTGCCTACTTTTTCCAGAAGTATAAATTGAATACTATCTTTTACCTTCTTTTTATCCTTACTCAACACACTAATCACCTTGTCTTTATTGAACTGGGCAAAGGTGGGCAACTGATACTTTTCTAAAAGAGATATAACACGATCTGCCTGCTTAAATCCATTAATACTTTGAGATAAGTTTGCTGCATATGCCATTCCAATAGAAATCGCTTCACCATGTGTTAGCTCGTATTGATTTTCTAAGGCATGACCCAATGTATGTCCGAAATTTAGCAGCTTACGATCGCCTTTTTCAAACTCGTCCTGTTGCACAACCTTAGTTTTAATCAAGGCATTACGCTTTACCAAATCAGCTATCAACTGTTTCTTTTTTTGAAATGCAGCAATTGAATTTTCTTCCAATTGCTTAAACATGGCAACATCTTTTATACTGGCATGTTTAATAATTTCAGCAAATCCACTTTTCCATTCTTCTGCAGGTAGTGTATTTAAAAAAGCCAGGTCATGAAGAATAAAAGCTGGCTGCCGAATGGTTCCGGCCATATTCTTATAGATACCAACATCAATCCCGTTCTTACCACCAATAGATGCATCTACCAAGGCTAATATAGTAGTAGGAACAAATCCAAATGATATACCGCGCATATAGATGGATGCTATATAACCAGTAAGATCCGTAATAACTCCACCACCTACTCCAACTAATGTTGCTGTACGATCGGCCCCCATTTCAATTAACTGGTCAATAACAGCATCTACTGTTGCCTGCACTTTATATTGCTCTCCTGGCTTTAATACAATTACATCCCAATTCTTAAACTTAGCAGTATGGTTATTGTATATGTTTTCGTCTGTTATTAATATCGCTTTTTTAGGATCTACAACTTCTTTAAGTTTTGTAAAACTCCCCGAAAAGAAATAGTCCACAGCAGCAGTACTAAACTGAAATTTCTTTTTCTCCATTCTTATAAATTCAAAATCTTAGTCTGGTGGGTAATACTCTCCAAATGTATTGCGTCAAAGTATTTGGTAATAAACTCTTTGCTTAATCCAAGTTGTTCACCTTTCTTGTATGCACGTTCCAAAATTTCATTCCAACGACGTGTTTGCAGAACCGTTATATTATTTTCTTTTTTGTATTCAGCAATTCGCTCAGCTATCTTCATACGCTGTCCCAGAATGAACATCAGTTCATCATCCAAATGATTAATCTGCTGTCTTAACTTCTCCAGTGCGATATGATATTCTTCTGAAGCCACATCTTCTTTACGCCATACGATTGCCTCCAACATTTCCACTAATTGTTCTGGTGTTATTTGTTGCTTAGCATCACTCCATGCATTGTCCGGATCAATATGCGTTTCAATCATTAGTCCATCATAGTCAAGATCAATGGCCCGCTGGGCAACTTCTAAAAGAATATCTCTGCGGCCGCATATGTGTGAAGGATCATTAATGATCAATAACTCAGGGTTACGGCGCTTCATCTCAATGGCCAAATGCCACATTGGTGCATTGCGATACTCGGTATTACCATAAGAAGAAAATCCTCTATGAATTAATCCTATTTGCTCAATACCGGCTTTTGCTACGCGCTCAACTGCGCCTGTCCAAAGCTCTAAATCTGGATTAATTGGATTCTTAATTAACACTGGCACTTTTACACCACGTAAAGCATCAGCCACTTCCTGTACACTAAAGGGGTTTACAGTTGTACGTGCACCAATCCACAACACATCTACATCAAAGTGTAAAGCGTCCTCTACTTGCTTTGCAGTGGCCACTTCTACTGCAGTAGGAATACCTGTTATTTTTTTGGCTTGTTGCAACCAAGGTAATCCTTTTGTTCCTATACCTTCAAAGCTACCGGGTCTAGTACGCGGCTTCCAAATACCAGCACGCAGTAAATCTACCTTACCAGTTTTTGCTAATCGGGTAGCTGTTTCTACTACCTGGGCTTCCGTTTCTGCGCTACAAGGCCCAGAAATGATGAGGGGACGTTTACCCCAAACTTCTTGTATGCTCTTTGGTGTTGTGTTCTCAATCGTTTGCATATGCTATTGTTTTTTCATCAATACCGTTTTGCGGTTTCTTTTATAAAGTTGGTAAATAATTTACTAGTCTTGTTTATCTATCAGATGCTCTTCAATGGTAGACTACAGTTTATCAATCTCTACTTCACATCACTTAATAATTCGCCTGATCTTATTTGCATTCTCAATCAATTCTTGCAAATAGTCATAATTCTCTTTTTCCAGACAAGCTTTGAACTTGCGCAGCTGACTGATGTGCTCATTAAGTACATCTAATACATTATCTCTATTCTGCATAAAGATGGGCACCCACATGCTAGGGTTGCTTTTTGCCAATCGCACTGTGCTTTCAAAACCACCACTGGCTAATGTAAAAATAGCATCCTCTTCCCTCTCCTTTTCCAAAACGGTATTTGCTAACGCAAATGAAGTAATGTGAGATATATGACTCACATAGGCCACGTGTATATCATGCTCATCTGCACTCATATAAACCATTCGCATATCCAATGCATCATAAATTCCTTTTACCAGTTCTAACGCGTCGGCATCACTATTTTCTTTATCACATATAACAGTTGCTTTATTTACAAAAGCTCCTTTCACGGCTGCTTCCGGACCACTATATTCAGTACCCCACATAGGATGGGTAGCCACAAAGCGTCCTCTTTTGGGATGCTCACTTATTACATCAATAACCTTTTGTTTAATGGAACCTACATCCATAACTACTTGTTGATCTAAGTTTTTAAAGATCTCGGGTAGTAAGGCTTCCTCTGCATCTACTGGCGTTGCTAACACAATTAGTTTAGCTTGTTCAACTGCTTCATTTAATGAAACGATTTCATCTACTAAGTTCAATTCTTTTGCTTGCTTAGCATGCTGTTCGCTCGCTTCCACACCCAGCACTTTCGATGCAATGCCTTTTTCTTTTAAGGCGATAGCCATAGAACCTCCAATTAAACCCACACCTACGATTGCTACTACCATTGCCTACGATTTTAATATTCTTGAAATTGCTTCCTCAAAGAGTGCTACAGGACTACATAAACTAACTCTTATATACTTGTCACCAGCTGAACCAAAGATGCCGCCTGGTGTAATAAACACTTTAGCTTGCTGAAGTATCTTATCACTCAACTCAAACCCTGATTTATAAGTAGAAGGAATTCGTGCCCAAACAAACATTCCTACCTGATCCTTGGCATAAGTACATTCCAAATTATCTAAAAGAGAAAATACCTTTTTACGACGTTCTGTATACTCAGCATTCAATCCATCATGCCACTCCTTACCAAGCTTTAATGCGGTTGCAGCTGCTACCTGCAATGGCAAGAACATACCACTATCCATATTACTTTTGAAACGCAATACTTCTTCAATCCGCTCTTTGGCTCCGCACAGCATACCTATTCTCCATCCTGCCATATTATGCGACTTGCTGAGCGAGTTTAATTCAATCACCACATCCTTGGCTCCATCCACGCTTAACAAGCTCATTGGCTTATCATTAAGAATGAAACTATAAGGATTATCATGGCAAATAAGAATATTATGGTTCTTACCAAAGGCCACAATTTGTTCAAATAATTCTTGCGTAGGTAACTGGCCTGTAGGCATTTGAGGATAGTTCACCCACATCAGCTTTACATTTGATAGATCTTGTTGCTCTAAGGCAGCAAAATCAGGCATCCAATCAGCTTCTTCCTTTAATTCATACTCTCTGACTTTACCACCAGCCAGCTGCACAGCACTTCTATAAGTAGGGTAACCTGGGTTTGGAATTAAAGCCTCATCACCTTCATTTAAATAGGTCATGCAGATATGCATAATTCCTTCCTTAGAGCCAATGAGTGGTAACACTTCTGTATTTGGGTTCAGTGTAACATGATACCAACGTTGATACCAATTGGCAATAGCTTCTCTAAACGCGGGGATTCCTTTATAACCTTGGTAACCATGTACATTTGATTTACGACTCTCTTCCTGCAATGCATTTATTACTTCTGCATGAGGAGCCAGATCTGGACTACCAATTCCCAGGTTTATCACTTTTTCTCCCTGCTTATTCAACTCTTCAATCTCTCTAAGCTTTTGCGAAAAGTAATATTCATGAATGGACTCTAAACGTTTTGCGGTTTTCATGTTACAAGAAATAGATTATAGTATAGTGGTTCCTTTTTTATAAATACCAAACACACGGATGCCGTTTGTAAGTGGCAGCATCTTTTCTTTTACTTTTTCAAATTGCGATACAGAATCAAATTCTAAATCGGCGTGAAAGCTATATTTCCATTGAGTACCAGGAATAGGGAAACTTTGCAGTTTGCTTAAATTGATCCCTTCATCTGCTATTACAGTAAGCACTTTTGCTAACGCGCCTTGTGTATGGGACACTTGAAAATTGATCGATGCTTTATTAGCATTTTCAATTGCGTCCGCCCCTTCAGCTCTTTGTACAATCAGGAAGCGCGTGTAATTATCTTTCTCATCTTGAATATTTGGCTTCAACACTTTTAAGCCAAATAATTCAGCAGCCAGTTTGCTTGCAATTGCTGCAATATGCTTACTACGATGTCGATGTACTTGTTTGGCACTCAGGGCTGTATCCTCCGATTCTACTAACTTCCAATTGTGCTTATCTAAAAAATGTAAACATTGCTGTAAGGCCATTGGATGCGAATGCACTTCTTTGATATCCTCTAACGTCACATCCGGATTGACCAATAAGTTTTGATTGATTTGCAAGTAAACTTCACCGGTAATCTGCAGATCACTCTTTTGCAGCAAGGCATAGTTTCCCAGGATACTTCCCGCAATCGAGTTTTCAATTGCCATTACACCGCCATCACTATCTCGTTTATTAGAAGCCAGTTTTACTACTTCACGAAATGTAGCACAGGGAATTACCTCTACTTCTTTTCCGAAAAATGAGCGGGCGGCCATTTGATGAAAGCTGCCTTCATAGCCTTGGATGGAAACTTTTACTGCCATAATTAAAAACAAAAATCCCGGCAGTTTTGCCGGGATTTCTTATGTTGAATTTTATAGTTCCTAGTTAATAGTCAACAAAAGCATTCCCGGCTTCATTTTAAAATAAAAGAAGTTAAAATAAAACCAACGATATGCCTTTGTAACGATCATTCTACTGACGAATATAAAAAACAATCAGATTTGAAAAAATTATTTTTTATCGACGCACGGAATCTGCTTCATTCATCCGGATACGACGTCCTTTATATTTCTTACCATCAATTGCCTTGATCATCTGACCAGCGGCTCCTTTATCAATTTCTATCCAGCTGTTCATTTCCTTCATATCAATGCGACCTAACACGTCTTTATTCAGGTCACTCATATCTAATATAAACTGAAGGAATGAAGCTTTATAAAAGCCATCTTTTGTACCCAGGTTTACAAACAAGCGTTCATAATTACCATTTCCTTTACCAAATTCACGTTTTCCTTCACGACGTTTATCTCCCTGGCGCTCACCTCTACCTTCAGGCTGACGGCCTCTGTCCTCACGTCCTCTCTCACGGGCATTCAGGTCTTCGGCATTTTCATAATAACGCAGGAAACGGTCAAATTCTAAAGCAGCTACCCGCTTCAACACTTCTTCTTTAGTTACATCGGCAAACTTCTCTGCCAACATAGGCATATACGTTTCATAATCGCCATGGCTTATATCTGTTTGCAGCAGCTTATCCATAAAGAAATAGAACTGCTTGCGGCACACATCTTTTCCAGAAGGTATTTCCAATTTATGGAAAGGAGCCTGCACCATTCTTTCAATTTGGCGTATACGGCCTACCTCACGGGCATGTACAATTGACATACAAACACCTGTTTTGCCGGCTCTACCCGTACGACCACTACGGTGCGTGTATACCTCCACGTCATCTGGCAACTCGTAGTTGATAACATGCGTAATACCAGAAACGTCAATACCCCTGGCGGCTACGTCAGTAGCGATTAAAAGTTGTAATGATTTTTCACGGAATTCATCCATTACTTTATTACGCTGCGCCTGGGTCAGATCGCCATGTAAGGCATCTATATCATAACCTTCCCTGGTAAGCTTTTCAGCAATATCCTGAGCGTCAGCCTTAGTACGTGTAAAGATGATACCATACATACCCGGGTTGAAGTCGATTAAACGCTTTAACGTTTCATACCGGCTATGCGCTGGTGTTACAAAATATTGATGGTCAATATTTTTATTAGCTGTATTCTTTTTACCTACCGTTAATTCTACCGGATCTTGCATGTAACGCTTGCTTACGTTACGGATCTCTGGCGGCATAGTAGCACTAAACAACCAGGTACTGTCACGCTCCGGTGTGTTTTGCAGAATAAACTCAATATCTTCTTTGAAGCCCATGTTTAACATCTCATCGGCTTCGTCCAGAACAACGTATTTAATCTGTTGTAGATTAATTGCTTTTCTTTCAATAAGGTCAATTAAGCGACCAGGTGTGGCCACCACAATTTGTATTCCTCTCCTGATATCGCGGATCTGCATAGAAATAGATGATCCACCATATACAGCCACTATATGTATAGCAGGCAGGTATTTTTTGAAAGACTCCACTTCTTTCTCAATCTGCAAACACAACTCTCTGGTAGGACAAACAATTAATGCCTGGGGGTGTTTCTGTTGCGCATCTATTAATTGTAAAAGGGGCAAACCAAAGGCCGCTGTTTTACCAGTACCTGTTTGAGCCAGCCCGATTAAATCTTTTGTGCCTGATAATAAAACAGGAATGGCTTTTTCCTGTATGCTCGTTGGCTCTGTAAATCCTAAGTCTTCTACTCCTTTCAACAACTTTTCATTCAAACCCAACTCTGAAAACAAACTCATGAAATTTCTGATTTTTGGCAAAGGTAACTTTAGATAAGGAGGAATTAGTAGGGATTAACAGGATTATTGCCATTTTGCCAGAAAAAGTCGTTTTTAATAGACAAAACCCTGACATTCATTCCAGATTCTTACTCTGCCACAGTTAAAACAATAAAGCCGCCTTGATATCAAGGCGGCTTTCTAACGATTGCTTGCCATTTAAATGAGACTCTTAAAACTATATTCAATAACAGTTATAGCTGGCAAGAGACTATAAACTAACCAAACAATTACTTTGTTTTAGTTGTATCTACGCTAGTTTTTGCAGTATCAACGGTAGGAGCTGTAACAGTTGTGTCTACAGTAGTTGGAGCTACAGTAGCAGCTGTATCAGTAGTTACAGTTGTAGTAGTTGTAGTATCGGTAGTAGTTGTAGATTCACCACCGTTGTTACAAGCTACCAATGTACCTGCGATAGCCGCAATTGCTAAGAACTTTTTCATTTTCAATTACTTATTATAATTACTTGTGAGATGTTGTATCCTTACCTTCAACATGGTTAGTATCAGTAGTAGTTGTTGTAGTAGTTACAACTTGAGTTGTATCAGGAGCAACTGGAGTTACAACAGTTGTTGTATCTTTTGTTTCAGTTGTTTTAGATTCATTGTTACAAGCTACTAATGTACCTGCGATAGCTGCGATTGCTAAGAACTTTTTCATGATTTGTTTGAATTTAATTGTCTTTAAATGGTTGAATTATATTATTTCCCGGAAACGGACTAATTACGGGTTGAATCTTTCTTACTTTTTATGAGCTGTATCAGCCAATGCTTTATTGGCAGAATCAGTTTTATCAAAAGAAGCCTCTACCTTATTTTGTAAGCTATCAGTAGCTTGTTTAACTGAATCCACGCGTGCATCACCCGCAGAATCAATCTTTTCTAAAGCTGAATCCTTTACATCAGCCGATCCTGTATTACCAGAACTATTACAAGCTGAAATAGATGCAGCGATTACAAATAGGGCGAATAATTTCTTCATTTCACCGCGTTTAAAGGATTAATGCCCAGATTGAAAAAAGGTAACCCACAATTTTTAAAAATTTTTTTCCCCTTGTTCGGGTTACTATTTTTAATGCTTGGTATTAAATCTTGATACATTGAAAGCAACGGACAACGAAATAGAATTGCTCCAGGGACTGGCTAAGGATGATAAAAAAGCGGTTGAAACGATATATAAGAACAATTATAACACGATTCAGGCACTGATTATCAATAACAACGGTACAGCTGATGACGCTAAGGATGTGTTTCAGGAGGCTATGATTGTATTGTATCAAAAGGTAAAAACAGGCTCTTTTGAACTTAATTGCCAGATAAAAACTTACCTCTACTCTGTTTGCCGCCGCCTATGGCTCAAACGGTTGTTACAACAAAATAAGATTTTGAGTAGCAACCATAGTCATGAAGATCTAGTTATAGTAGACGATGACCTTGAAGAGCACGAGAAGAGAGATACGGAGTTTACCATGATGGAAAAGGCAATGAACAGCTTAGGAGAACCCTGCAAAAGCTTATTAGAAGCTTTTTACCTACAAAAAAGGCAGATGCAAGACATTGCCAGCAGCTTTGGTTACACCAATGCAGACAATGCCAAGAACCAGAAGTACAAATGCCTGATGCGATTAAAAAAATTATTCTTTACGCAGTATAAAACGGAATCCTGAAGATGGATGACATTAAATTACTAGAAGCAGTCGAACTTTATATTTCAGGGCAAATGTCACCTGATGATCGCGTGTATTTTGAACAGCTACGCAAAACCAACCCTGAAATTGATCAGTTGGTAGTAGAACACACTTTCTTCCTACAGCAAATGAACCGCTTTGATGAAACCAAGGCGTTCAAGAGCTTGCTGAACGATACGCATACTCATTTAGCTGAAACAGGAGCTATTGCCTCCCCTACGGTGAAAGGCAAAGCCAAGGTTATTCAATTGTATAACCGTTATAAGCGTACTGCTGCCATTGCGGCTTCGATTGCTGGCATTACAGCATTGACAATGAGTAGCTTGATTTGGTATATGTCGCCAGGAAAACAACAAAAGAATGAACTGGAATATCTAAGTGGCCAGCTCAAAGACATAAAAGACCAGACTATCATTCAAAAGCAAGAAATCAATTCTATTAAACAGAATATTGCTACTCCTGTCATCAACTATACTACCGGAGGTACGGCATTTCTGATTAATGCAAAGGGATTGGTAGTAACGAATGCTCACGTTATTAAAGATGCACGCAATATTGTAGTCCAAAACAACGAGGGTAAGGATCTTAAAGTCAAAGTGATATATAATGACATTGCCCGCGATGTAGCCATCTTAAAAATAGAAGATACTGCTTTCAAAGCGCCTACTGCCCTGCCATATGCTATCAAGAAAACAGAGCCAGAAGTTGCCGAAACGGTTTACACCTTAGGTTTCCCTAGGAACGATATGGTTTATGGCGAAGGCTATATGGCTGCGAAAACAGGCTTTAATGGCGATACACTTACCTGCCAGATAGCAATTGCCGCTAATCCAGGAAACAGTGGAGGTCCTATTTTTAACCGTAACGGTGAAGTAATTGGTATTTTAAGCGCTAAGCAAGTGAGTGCTGAAGGTGCTGTATTTGCTACACAATCTAAATACATCCACCAGGCTATAGCTGCCCTGCAGTCAGATACCGGTTATAAAAAGGTAAAACTGCCAACCTCATCTTCTATAAAAAGCTTGGATAGAACTCAACAGGTTAAAAAGATCAGCGAGTTTATCTATATGGTGAAGGTGAACTAAGGCTGCGCGGCTGAAGCTCAGCTAGTCAGTGGTCAATAGTCATTAGTCATTGATCCGTCACACAAAACCAGAAGATCAAAACCTCTTTATAAAACAAAAGCACTCCATTTAACGGGGTGCTTTTTTATTTCCGGTTAACCAGACAGCCCGGCCTATTACCTGCATTTTAGCCAACCCTTCATAGGTTAAACCTACAATTTAAGGAACATAACTTATTATTTTCCAACCACTTACCAATTTGTTTCAACTATCCCTTTTATGGTCGTTTACAAATCGTAGCCAGATCACACTCCACTCACAAATCCTCAGTATTTATGTAGCAACTGGTTAAGAGAAGGATTTTTTTCACCCGGCAATAGTAAATAATACCACCTCCGGAATACAAAGCTGTTTGAACCATATGTAGAAAGGTGCATTAGAAGGAATCATTCTTAGCTCTTTTTCACATAAATCGACCGATTCTGCACCGTATTTCGTTCGATCCTATCTATTGAAGGAATATCGAAGAAGAATCGAAGGAAAATCGAAGAAAAGGGGATGAAGACCAGGCAAGGAATGACTAAATTCTTTAATAAGTAGCTATCTGTAGCTTGGGGCCCTGTTTTCCTTTTTCAGAAAACCTGGCATTAGGAAGGGAAAGCTCTTAAAACAAATAAGCACCCCTGAGGAGTGCTTATTTTATGTAGAAAAGATGAACTTTCGGATTTCCCTTTCACGTCTCACGTTTGACGTTTCACGAGCCGAGCCTTTCCTTTAGGGGATGAGCATGCGCTGCCAACCTTACTTCCACAATCCGTTAGGATAGGAGCCACTTTTTACCTGATTATTAATATTTTCAGTAACCACAGGAGCGTCTTCTTTGTAAGTAACACCAAACCATTGAGCGTTTGTAGGAATTACCTTGATATTGCCTCTACCGGTTTTAATAAAACGATCGGCTGTATAAGGAATCAAAAACTCTGCTTTAGGGTCGCTTACATTTTGTTCTAAAAAGGTCATGAACTCTTCTTGCAAAAAGCTAAATAAAGAAGGATGGAAACACCAGAAGTTCATTGATGCTTTTGCATCTTCTGGCACTGGGTGCTTGCTGCCATCAGCTTCTTCATATACCATTTTGCCATTTTCTCTATAGAGCTTAACCCGCTCATTAATAGCCACCAGGTTATTATTCTCCCCTACTTCACAAACACCACGGCTAACAGAACCGTTTTCAGAAAGTGTTTTATTCAGCTCATAACCTACTAAGCCATACGTTTTTTCATCACATTGAGTTGTCAGGAAGTCATATGCTTTCTGAAAACCATCGCTACCATAAAAGTCATCAGCATTGATAACGGCAAAGGGCTCGTTTACAACGGTCTTTGCACATAATATAGCGTGCGATGTACCCCAGGGCTTTTTACGATCAGCTGGTACACTAAAATCGCCTATATAAGCATCCATATCCTGGAAAACATATTCAGTCTTGATCTTACCATTCAGCTTAGGTTCAAAAATGGCTTTAAAGTCTTCAGCAAAATCTCTACGTATAATAAAAACCACCTTATCAAATCCAGCGCGGATAGCATCATAGATAGAGTAATCCATAATAGTTTCACCACTGGGTCCGAACTGTTGAATTTGTTTCATGCTGCCATAGCGAGATGCCATACCAGCGGCCATAATTACTAATGTTGGTTTCATCTGATTATTTTTAATTAATCTGTTTTTGTTTTTTTGTTTTCCAGGCGTAGCCTGTTTGATCATTCTGGATTTATTCCGGACAATTGGCAGCGAAAATAAATAAATTCGCCTCGAGCTTCACTATGCATTTTTTATCCTTTCCATCAATTAGCGTTCAGTCGCTAAAAAATTTATACCAGCCCTTTGGCGTAAACGTAGATGTATTGCGGCTAGATCAGATCCATCCATTGGTTTCCGGCAATAAATGGTTTAAGCTGAAGGAGTATGTAAAGCAGGCGCAAGAACAAAACAAAAAGCAACTCCTCACCTTTGGTGGCGCTTTTTCTAATCATATTGTGGCTACAGCTGCGGCAGCCAAAGAATTAGGATTACAGGCCATTGGTATTATTCGTGGGGAAAGATCGCAGCAATTGTCCCACACTTTACAAGAAGCAGAAGCATTGGAAATGGACCTGTATTTTGTTTCCAGGGAAATGTATAAGCTAAAAGAGATTCCACCTGTTGTATTTGAGCACTACGAAGGGCATGACATGCTGGTAGTGCATGAAGGCGGTTATGGTACTGCAGGCAGCATGGGAGCCGCCACCATACTTGATCATTGTGATCAGCGTAAATATAGCCATTTTATTACTGCTGTAGGCACAGGCACCACCTTATCCGGACTGGTAAGAGCAGCAAATATTGGGCAAAAAATCATAGGTATCTCTGTATTAAAAAACGCTTTCAGCTTGATAGAAGAGATCAATGCATTATTACCGCAACCGCTGCAAAACCGATATACACTGCTCCATGATTTTCATTTCAGAGGTTATGCTAAATCCACTCCTGAATTAATAGCATTTATGAACCAATGGTATGCAGCTACCACTATCCCGCTGGATTTTGTATACACTGGCAAGGCCTTTTTTGCTGCCGACCAGTTAATAAAGGAAGGATACTTTGCTGAGGGAAGTAATATTTTACTAATACACAGTGGAGGATTGCAAGGCAACCGTTCCCTGCCGAAGGATTCGTTAATATTCTAATGTCTATATTCGCTCCAATTATATTTGCGCATCGTTTTTGCTAAAAGACCCAACAATCCTGTGTTTATGAAAGGACTTATTCGCTTTTTTATTATAGCCGCCTTATCAACATCGGCTTCGTCACTTTTTGCACAGGATACACTGCCTCATTTCTCGGCTCGTCATATTGGTAATGGACGTGTGATCATAGGATGGATGAACACATTTACCAACATTAATCAAATCAGTATTCAACGCTCACACGATAGCTTGCAATTCTTTAAAACGATACTTACCGTAGCTGACCCAAAAGCGATCCAAAACGGCTACGCGGATAATAAAGCGCCTAATGACCATATGTTTTACCGGATCTTTTATGCCATGGAAGGTGGTTCATTTTATTTTACCCCCTCTAAAAGGCCTATACAGGATACAGCCGGAAAAATGGCCGTGCAGCCGCTAATACCGGGTGATAAAAAAGCATCTGATACAGCCAAATCAGTTAATGGTACTACGAATGGTAACATAGCGAAGAAACCAACCTTTGTTCCTTCTTTTTATGTGTATACTAACAAAGAGGGCTATGTGTATATCAACCTGCCGGACGCAGATAGCAAAAAGTATAGCATCAAGTTTTTTGAAGAAAACAATACGCCACTTTTTGAAATAAAGCCTATTAAGGACAAGGCATTAACACTGGATAAAGCCAACTTTATTCATGCCGGCTGGTTCAACTTTGAACTTTATGACGATGACAAATTAGTAGAGCGCCACAAGTTTTACTTAAATAAAGATTTTTAAGCAGTAGTTAATTCCACGTTGAAGACCTTTTCAAAATTCTTCTTCAACTTGCTTTTTACTTCTTCAAAATCTACTTCACGTCCTAATTCTTCTTTTATAGAGGTCACTTTTTTATTCTGTATACCACAGGGAATTATATAATTGAAGTAGTTCAAATCAGTATTTACATTCAGCGCAAAGCCGTGCATGGTAACCCAACGGCTGCAGCGTACGCCCATAGCGCAGATCTTGCGTTCCTTTCCTTTTATAAATGCATCTATCCAAACACCGGTTTCCCCTGCTGAACGTCCAGCCACAATACCATAATCCGCTAGTGTTAAAATGATCACTTCTTCCAGCTCACGCAGATAGCGACCAATGTCTGTATAGAATTTTTCGAGGTCTAAAATGGGATAACCGACAATTTGAGCAGGGCCATGGAAAGTAATATCACCACCCCGATTTGTTTGGAAAAACTGAATGCCTTTTTCAGTACGCTCTTGCTCATTGATCAGCACATGCTCCATCTTTCCACTTTTACCTAGTGTATAAACAGGCGGATGTTCTACCAGCAGCAAATGGTGTTGAGTAGGAAGTTGAAGTGGATCAACTTTCTCATCTGAACTATGAACCATTGACTTAAGCTTCACATTATCCTGAAGTAGCTTTTCCTGATAGTCCCAGGCCGACTGATAATCCATTTTTCCCAGGTCCTGAAAATGCACTGCTTGTTTTTCCATAACAGGATGCAAATTTACAGTCTTCTGAGTCGTTATTTTTGCAAACAATGAATCAGGAACAGGAACTCCCCGAAAATATAGAAAACGCCGAGAGCAGTGATGAACTGTATGAGCGATTCCAATTCAAGATCGATAAAGGCCAGGAGCCCTTTCGGATCGATAAGTTTTTAATGGGCCGTATAGAAGGGGCCACGCGTAATAAACTGCAACAGGCCATCAATACCGGTATGGTACTGGTAAATGGCAAGGAAGTAAAGCAGAATTACAAGATCAAGCCCCTTGATGAAATCATTGTGTATTCAGATGTATCGCCGGAAAGCACGGACGTAGTGCCAGAGAAAATGGACCTGAATATCGTGTATGAAGACGACGACTTGATGATCATCAACAAACCGGCTGGCATGGTGGTTCACCCCGGCAGCGGTAATTACACTGGCACCTTACTAAATGGGGTGGCGTATTACCTGCAACAAAAGAATCCAGAGATCAGCGAAGAAACCCTTCCACGGTTTGGATTGGTACACCGTATAGATAAAAACACCAGCGGACTGCTAGTGCTGGCCAAAACCGACAAAGCTATGCGCCACCTGGCCAAGCAGTTCTTTGACCACACCGTTAAGCGTCAATATGTAGCCTTAGTATGGGGTGAAGTAGAACAAGATAGCGGCACTGTGATTGCCCATGTGGGTCGACACCAACGCTTCCGCAAGCTATTTGCGGCCTACCCGGATGGTGAACATGGTAAAGAAGCTATTACACACTATAAAGTTATAGAGCGTTTGAACTATGTAAGCGTTATTCAATGCGTATTGGAAACCGGGCGTACACACCAGATCCGTGTGCATATGAAACACCTGGGCCACCCGCTTTTCAACGACGACTTCTACGGCGGTGACCGCATTGTAAAAGGAACTGTTTATACCAAGTACAAACAGTTTGTAGAAAATTGTTTTGCTATTTGCACCCGTCAGGCTTTACATGCCAAAACGTTAGGTTTTGTACACCCTACTACCGGCAAGGAAATGTTCTTTGATACAGAAGTGGCTGAGGATATTAAAGCGGTAATAGAGAAGTGGAGAAACTATACGGCACCTAAAAACTATGAGAGCTAACGGAGGCCCTCCTAAATCCTCCTTAAGGGAGGACTTCGCCACCATACAGAACCACAAGTACAAACAGCACTATATAAGAATAGCACTCCTACAAGCGGAGTGCTATTTTGTTTGTTGACTTAAATGTAAAAGAAATGTGCGCTGTTAAGCTGGCTTCTGTGCCTTGGGTCCCTCCCCCTTCGGGGGAGCTGGAGGGGGCCGCTATTTTACATCAAATATTGTCGCTGTAAACACGCCTCGCTCTCTACCCTTTCCAAACACATACCAATTGCCGGTATACCGCATAAGACGAGGTACAATATAGTTGCCCACTTGCTGCATTTCTACATCCATGTGAACATCAAAGTCATACACGCCGGCATCATAGCTTAGATCGTAAGAGCGGGCAATGATCTCCATGGTCCTTTGATTAAACCAAGTGGTAATGTTATCGTAAACAATCTTGTTTCTTTCTGAAGAACTCAAATCTGCTTTGCGCTTGATGGCAAAGACATAGGCAGGTTGGCCATTGAGGTCGGCAGTGTCAATAGAAAAGTCGTAATACTGCGCTACATCTTCATCAAACACATCTAGCTTGTCGCCAATGAAGGGAATACCCGGGATCTTTTTGCCGGGATTAAAGAACAACATTTTTAGCTGCTCTTTGTGCTTTTCTACACCCTTTTTGTCTTTTACATTGCGCTCTACTCCACTGACAATATTGGATTCTCCGCAGACAGTGCCCTTGGTAAAAAAGAGAGACGCATAGAGTTCGGCTGTATAATAATTATAGGCCCCGTCGTCATAAAAGTCGCCGCTTACTTTTTCTTCCAATACATCCATACTGCGACAGCCATTAACCCGTTTCTGGCGGGTGCGGCTATTTAAGGACGCCACTACACTTCCCTTTTTATCCCTCATTTGGATGGAGTTCAAAGAGGTAAATCCAAGTACACGCAGGTTTTTAAACGCTTTATAATAGGAACTATCGTTCTTAACACGTTGCAGAAAGCGCGGTACATTGAGGTCACTACGCACCACTACCTCGCTTAGGTTTACAGTGCGCCGTACCGCTTCTATGTCAGCAGTATCCTGACTAAAAACATTTGCAGTAAATAGAAGAAGGCAAAAGCAGAGCAGTACCCTCATGATATTCTCTTTATTTAGGGAACATCATTTTGTAATCTACGCGGATATTTCCTTTTGCGATATCGTCCAGCTTACGCTTGATCAATTTGCGTTTTAAAGGAGAAATATGATCAATGAAGAGTTTTCCTTCAATATGATCGTATTCGTGCAGGATGATACGAGCAGTTATACCATTATAGGTTTTGGTATGTTTTACAAAATGCTCATCCAGGAACTCAATAGTTACCTCTTCAGCACGGTAGATATCTTCCCGGATCTTAGGAATACTTAAACAGCCTTCATTGTAGGCCCAATCATCGCCTTGCTCTTCAATGATCTGCGCATTGATAAAGACTTGTTTGGTGCCCGGATCATCAGGATAGGTTTCTTCAGCACGATCCTGATCATCCATGTTCTCAAAGATTTGAGCACTGTCAATCACAAACAGGCGGATATCACGATTGATCTGGGGGGCAGCCAATCCCACACCATTAGAACCATACATGGTTTCCCACATATCCTCAATTAGTTTATCCAGCTGAGGATAATCCTTATTAATATCCGTTGCTACTTTACGCAGGATAGGGTGACCATAGGCTACAATTGGTAAAATCATTCGATTGCTGATTTGAGATTTACGATTTGTGATTGAGCGCAAAGGTAAGAAGAACACTCTCTGCAATCGCCAATCAAAAATCTAAAATTGCCTTAGGTACTCTTGTAGCATGATGGTAGCGGCTACTTCGTCCACTAAGGCTTTATTTTGCCGCTGCTTTTTCTTTAAACCCATTTGAGCAATGGCTTGGGAGGCCATTTTGGAAGTATAACGCTCGTCAACTTCTTTAACAGGCATAGCTGGGAAGTTCTTTTTAAACTGTTCGATGAACTTTTTTACTAAGGGCGTGGCATGTGTATCTGAATCATCCCAATTGGTAGGCATTCCAATTAGTATCAGCTCTACCGGCTCTTTAGCAAAATAATCCTTTAGAAAGCTCATTAGCTTGGGGGTTTCCACAGTGCAGAGGCCTGTTGCAATAATCTGCAAAGGATCTGTCACCGCTAATCCTGTTCTTTTACCACCGTAGTCTATTGAGAGAATTCGAGCCATTTTTGATGAGTAATGAGTGATGAGTAATGAGTTTCGTGAGTGGTGAGTTGTGAATGGTGAGTATGGACTCCAATAAATATTCCTTTTCCTCCCAATCCCTTAATTCTTTAAAATCCTAGTTCTATTTCTTCCTTATCCCTTAATCTCCCCAAATCGTGGTTCAGACAAATAAATCCGCGATTACAAACACCGCAAATACTACAGAAGCAATGCCATTGGCGGTCATGAAGGCAATATTTACGCGACGCAGGTCATTAGGCTTTACAATGGAATGTTGGTAAATGAGCATACCACCAAATACTAAAACACCAATCCAATATAACCAGCCAAAGCCACCAAACTTGCCTGCTGCTACCACACAGGCTGCGCTTAGCAAGTGTAATATTTCTGAAATACGCAGTGCATTTGCTTTTCCTACTGCCACTGGAATGGAATAAAGCTTATTGGACTTATCAAACTCCTCGTCTTGTAAAGCATAAATAATATCAAAGCCACTTACCCAAAACAATACGGTAAAAGAGAACAGAATAGGCAACCAGTGAAAATAACCGGTAACAGCAAGGTAGGCTCCTATAGGCGCCAGCGATAAACCCAGTCCCAAAATTAAATGGCAAAGAGGCGTAAAACGTTTAGTATAACTATATCCTAAAACGACCGCCAGGGCTACAGGTGATAAAGCTAAGCAGATCGTATTGATAAAATAAGTGGTTGCGATGAACAATACACAGCAAACAATAGTGAATGCCAAAGCATTCTTAGCCGTAATAATACCTTTAGGAATTTCCCTGATTGCTGTTCTTGGATTCAATGCATCCCACTTACGATCTAAATAACGGTTAAACGCCATTGCTGCGCTGCGGGCAAATACCATACACAACAGAACCAGTCCTAGTTTCCATACAAAAAAACTCCACTCATGAATATCATATCCCAGTGCATCTTCAAACTCATGCCATGAACCATATTCACGAGATAATGAGTTTAGGAATTTATATCCCAAAGAGAACCCTATCATTGCAAATGGCATCGCAAAAATGGTATGCGAAAACTTGATCAGCGATAAATAATTCTTCACCGTTCCTCCAACCCCTAAACTTGTGCTATTAGCCATAAAAGACTCTTTATATTCTTTGTTTGAAAAATTCCATTTTCTGAAGAAATGGAATTGACATAAACATAACTCTATTTCTCCCTAATCCTTACATCTCCCCAAATCCTGGTTCAGACAACTTAGCTCTCACCAACTCCCACAACACTACCCCACCAGCTACAGATACATTCAGGGAGTGCTTCATACCCAACTGCGGAATCTCTATACAACCATCACAAGCAGCAATCGTTGACTGCTCCACCCCTGTCACCTCATTTCCCAAGATCACGGCGATCTTCTCGTCAGGCTTAAAGCTCGCAGCATGAAGCTTAAGGCTATTCTCCGCCTGCTCTACCGCATAGATCTTATAACCCTCTGCACGCAGTTCAGCCATGGCTTCTTCAATTGGCTTAATGTATTTCCAATGCACGGTATCCTCAGCGCCTAAAGCAGTTTTTTTGATCTCTTTATGAGGCGGATGGGCCGTATAGCCACAGATATAAATGGCTTCCAGCAGGAAGGCATCAGCTGTACGGAACATGGACCCCACGTTATAGGCACTACGGATATTTTCCAAAATCACTACAATTGGCAGCTTATCCGACTGCTTAAATTCATCTACTGTTTTGCGGTTCAGCTCGTCCATGGAGAGCTTCCGCGGAATGATCTCTTCGTTTTTCACGGTGCAAAAGTACAGTTACTGAGGAATTGCTGTTGATAAATAGTCCATTGAGAACAAAGGATTTAGTTTGGTGTCTGTTATTTTTGCCGCTGCCACTATGAGTAAGCAAAAGACAGCCGAGACGCCACTGATGCAGCAACACAAAGCTATTAAAGCCCGGTACCCAGATGCCGTACTGCTGTTTCGTGTGGGTGATTTTTATGAAACGTTTGGACAAGATGCAGTAATTGCTTCTCAAGTTCTGGGGATTACACTTACTAAGCGTAACAATGGATCAGCCTCTGAAAACGAGCTGGCTGGCTTTCCGCATCATGCCTTAGACACCTATTTACATAAACTGGTAAAAGCAGGTTACCGTGTAGCCATCTGCGACCAGCTGGAAGATCCTAAAACCGTAAAGGGTATTGTAAAGAGGGGTGTTACCGAAATGGTAACACCTGGTACCACTACCAATGACAAATTACTAGAGCACGGCACTAACAACTTCCTGGCAGCGGTACACTTTGCCAACGAACAATACGGCCTGGCCTTCCTCGATATCTCAACCGGTGAATTCTTTACCGCTCAAGGTGATAGAGAATATGCCGAGAAACTATTAACTGGTTTCAAACCAGCCGAAGTAGTGTACCAGCGTCACCATCAGAAACGCTTTAAAGAAGAATTTGGCGCTAAGTTCTATACCTATACCCTGGATGAGTGGATCTTTAGTGAACAATACGCCCAGGAGAGCTTACTCAAACATTTTGATACCCACTCGCTGAAAGGTTTTGGTATTGACTCTTTTCATTTAGGTTTGGTGGCCGCCAGTGCAGTGCTGCATTATTTAAAAGACACAGAGCATCCTAACTTGCAGCATATTACTTCCATCCAACGCATAGAACAACATGACTACCTGTGGATGGACCGCTTTACCATTCGCAACCTGGAACTGTTACACAGTACAACTGAGAATGGCAATACACTCCTGAAAATATTGGACAATACAGTGACGCCCATGGGTGCCCGCTTGCTTAAACGCTGGATTGTATTTCCTTTAAAAGATATCAATAAGATCAATGAGCGACTGGATGTAGTAGAGCATTTTGTTTTGAACACAGACCTCAGAAATAAGTTGATGCATGCCGCTCGACAGTGTGGCGATATGGAACGCTTAGTGGCCAAGATCCCACTGAAAAAGATCAACCCAAGAGAACTATTACAACTGGCACGTGCATTACGCCAAATCGAAGTGATCAAGCAATTGTGCAACACCAGTGATAACGCCTATTTAAAGCGCCTGGCCGATGCGCTCAATCCTTGTTTCTATATTGCTGATAAGATTACATCGCACATTATAGACAATCCACCAGCACTTGCTTCTAAAGGCGGATTTATCAATGCATCTGTTCATGCGGAACTGGACGAGCTACGCAATATTGCCCATAACGGTAAAGAATATTTGCTGCAAATGCAGCAACGCGAATCGGAAGCAACCGGCATTTCTTCTTTGAAGATCGGGTTCAACAATGTGTTTGGTTATTATTTAGAAGTAACCAACGTACATAAGAATAAAGTACCCGCGCAGTGGATGCGGAAGCAGACATTGGCCAATGCCGAACGCTATATCACACCCGAGTTGAAAGACTACGAGGAAAAGATTGTTACGGCAGAAGAAAAGATGCAAGCTATTGAAATGCAGTTGTTTGACAGCCTGGTAAACGAGCTGCACGACTTCATCTCCAATATTCAAACCAATGCACAAGTAGTAGCTACATTGGATTGCTTGTGTTGTTTTGCCAACAATGCCTTGCAATACAATTATAAGAAGCCGCAACTTCATGATGGTAATGAATTGATCATTAAAGAAGGGCGCCACCCTGTAATTGAACGAACAATACCAGCCGGGGAAACCTATATCAGCAATGATCTGGAATTAAATAAATCAGAGCAGCAGATCATCATCCTTACGGGCCCCAACATGAGTGGTAAGTCTGCGCTCCTGCGCCAGACAGCTCTTATTACATTGATGGCGCATATGGGATCTTTTGTCCCAGCATCAGAGGCACATGTTTCATTAACCGATAAGATCTTTACTCGTGTTGGTGCTTCTGATAACCTCAGTGCCGGCGAAAGTACCTTCATGGTTGAAATGAATGAAACTGCTTCCATTATCAATAATGTAAGTGATCGTTGTTTGATTCTGTTGGATGAAATTGGGCGTGGCACCTCTACTTACGATGGCATCTCTATTGCCTGGAGTATTGCAGAACATCTGCACAATTCGCCTTTCCAACCCAAAACATTCTTTGCTACACACTATCATGAACTGAATGAGCTTGAAGAAAAACTATCGCGTGTTAAGAATTACCATGTAACCAATAAAGAGGTTGGAAACAAGATCATCTTCCTGCGTAAGCTAGCACCCGGAGGTTCTACCCACAGCTTTGGTATTCATGTGGCACGCATGGCGGGAATGCCGCCTGAGTTGGTAGACCGCGCTAAAGATGTATTAAAACAACTGGAAACCAAACATGTGGATGGAAATACCAAGCAGGCTATTAAAGAGATAAGCGCCCCCAAAATGCAGCTAAGTATTTTTGATGCCCATAGTCAAACCTTTGATGATATACGCAAAATGTTGGATGGTATTGATATTAACCGCCTAACGCCAGTGGAGGCTTTATTGAAGCTCAATGAGATCAAAGGAATGGTGAAATAAACGACCGCTACTATTATTAATTCAGAAATACGTTTTACTAAAAAAATAAAGATGCACCTGTTTTAATCAGGTGCATCTTTATTTTTTACTAGTACCTTGGTAATTATTAGATTAAGATTACTATTCACCTTCAAGCTACAGCATAAATTGTTATTCTGCGCTCTGGCCAAGAAAAATGGAAGCCACCTTTCCCTTCTCCATAGTGAAAACTAGTCCTCCATAAATACTGCCGGCTATAATTTTTGAAGAGTCAGCGATTGGTCTTTCAATATTTTTATTATAGGCAGCCAATACTTCATTTAAAGTGCTACCTATTTTGATGCCTTTACGAGTTGCCAGATCTGAGGAGGAAGTTACTTTAACGGAATTAATGGTGTAATTATCATCCTTGCTAACCATATCTATAACGATCCCGTTTTCATAAGTAAGGGTTTTGTGTTCTACTCCATCGGTTCCCCAAATTTCAGCTTCTGACTCTGAGTCGGCAGGCCCCAATATCTTATTTGTATAAAACATATCAGCCCCGAAACTAAGCGGGCCGAGTGCTTCATCTTTCATAAACAAGTTTTCTTTCGTTGCAGGTTCTTCTGATTTAAGTGTAGTATCAGCTGCAATAAGAGTAGTTTTTGTTACCGTACCACTTTCTGCTTTTGGAGGTTTATTTTCGTTAGAAGTACAGCTGAAGATTCCAATAGAAAGCAGACCTGTAACTAAAATAACATTTTTCATAAGGGATGAATTTCTGGTAAATCTACAGACCTGCTTTTTTGAAAACCCTTACATAAATAATAGACTGTAATAATCGTAGCGTCAACTGTTTACAGGAAATGCTATATTAAAATAACCTTTACTATAGAATACTACAATGTCTATTCCACTGAAAAGATTGGCATTTTCATAAGACACATTTCAGGATCATTCCAAACTATTTCGCATCAAACCAAAGTGGAGTTCTATCATTTGCTTCGCCATTATAATTAATTAACAACTCTCCTCCGGCTTCAATGGGCTGCACCGTAACTATGGCAATGAGTTGTTGGCGAAAATTCATCTGATAATCACAGTTGGAAGTATAGGCATGATTGTAAAGGGGTATATAGCCCAAGGCCATACAACATTGTTTTTCTGCTTTTCCCCATTTAAAAATGTAGTCGTGTAGTAGCGTTTGATCCAGCAGCGTCCAGTCTTTTCCAGACATTACAATAACTGGAGATATTTCAATGACTGTACCAGCATCTAAAGGCTCGCTAGTAAACACGCCTCTCCCCATCTCCTTTGTTTTTGCTACATATAATGCCTGGTGCAGAAACGATATTGGCTTCATAATGGCCGCAAAGATGGGAAATAGTCAATAGTTAACTGTTAACAGATATCCTAAATTCAGATACAAACAGGTGATCACAGAACAGTTAAGGCCATATCTTTTTTGTATCTTTAGCGTCTTCTCTTAAGGGTAAAATCTACCCTTCTTATTACAACTTTCACTACTATCTCTTACCATTTTAAAGCAGTAGCCAAGCAGCGAATACGGATCAGGGTACGGGTGAGGTAGGGCCGAGGTACGGGTGAGATACGGAGTTAAGTAGGCTTCCATACGGAGTAACTGACCATTCTATACGGAGTAACCATGAAGGAACAGAGGAGGAGCCATGAAGGTAGAGAGGCGTAGCCATGAAGGAAAGGAGGAGCTGCAGGCAAGGAAGGGTGAAGAAACCATCAAAATAGTAGGCCAGATGAGAAGATTTGATTGGCGTCAACCATATCCCCTTTTATTTCAATGATTAGTTCCAGACAAAAGCCTTGTTACCGAACAAGATCCTAGTGAACGGAATTCTAAAGTCCGATGCTTTTTTGATCCCAACTAGCACAAACATATCCTTCTTTACATTCAAGCAAGGAATTTGCATATTGCCCTGTAATTTTGAGGCATGGCGTTGGAGCAATTGACACAGGAATTTGAACATCTGTTGCAAACAGGCGACAATTTGGAGATCCGTCAGTTTCTGGATGACCAGAATATCAGTGATATAGCAGAATTGGTGTATGAGTATCCGGAGCAGGAGAGCAAGATCATTGCTGGCATGGCTGTGCATCGCGCCGTGGGCGTATTTAAAATACTTGAATTCCCTACCCAACAACGGATTATTCAAACCCTCCCTCCTAGCAAAACAGCCGAATTGCTTAACGAGCTGCCGGCAGATGACCGCACCTCTTTCCTGGAAGAATTGCCCAGCAATGCTGTACGAGAACTGATCAAGCTGATGGATCCTAATGAACGCAAGATCACCTTGTCTTTGTTGGGGTACCCGGAGAACAGCGTAGGCCGCCTTATGAACCCCGACTATGTTTATGTATACGAATACAACACCGTAGCGGAGGTATTGGATACAATCCGTAAGGTGGGCAAGAACACAGAGACCATTGACGTTATTTATGTAATCAATGAAAAGGGCGAGCTTTTAGACGATATCCGAATACGTGAATTTATCCTTGCTGACCCGGATATGAAAGTTGCGGATCTAATGGACGAGCGGACTATTGCCCTTAATGCATTTGATGACCAGGAAGTAGCCAATGAGGCGTTCAAGATGAATAACCGTGTGGCACTGCCAGTGGTAAGCAACAGCAATAAACTGCTGGGTATTGTAACGATCGATGACGTTTTGTGGGTAGCCAGTGAGGAGTTTAGTGAAGACATACAAAAGATTGGTGGTACAGAAGCGTTGGACCAACCTTACCTGGAAATGCCGCTTTTACGCTTGTTCAAAAAGCGGATCGTTTGGCTGATTGTATTGTTTCTGGGAGAAATGTTAACTGCCACCGCCATGGCTTATTTTGAAGACGAAATAGCTAAGGCCGTAGTGTTAGCGCTCTTTGTCCCCCTGATCATTTCCAGTGGCGGTAATAGCGGCTCACAAGCTTCTACGCTTATTATTCAAGCAATGGCGGTTGGTGAAATCTCCTTACGTGACTGGTGGCGTGTAATGCGCCGGGAGATCTCTTCTGGGCTATTATTAGGAACTGTATTAGGACTGGTAGGCTTCTTACGCATTTTTGTATGGCATTCCGTTACACCAGAAATCTATGGAGAACACTGGATGATGCTTGGCATTACGGTAGGTGTGGCCCTTTTAGGTGTGGTATTATGGGGAACACTTTGTGGAAGTATGTTACCCATGATCTTAAAACGCCTTGGCGCAGACCCCGCTGTAAGCTCTGCGCCATTTGTAGCCACCCTTGTTGATGTAACTGGCCTGATTATTTATTTCTCCGTGGCGTTCCTTACCTTAAGTGGAAAACTCCTCTAAGGTTATTGACTTATTTTTTGGCTTATGCCGCTTTTTTTAGATTTTCGCTATTATACAATTACTAAAAATTAAACCCTTACATAATCATGTGTGGAATTGTTGCCTACATCGGACCCCGTGAAGCCTATCCTGTCATTTTAAAAGGTCTAAAGCGCCTGGAATACCGTGGGTATGACAGTAGCGGTGTTGCCTTATTAAACGGATCTGGCTTACAAGTACATAAAAAGAAAGGCAAAGTAGCCGAACTGGAAGAAACCCTTCAAGGCAAAGACCTACACTCTCATATTGGTATAGGGCATACGCGTTGGGCAACACACGGTGAGCCCAGCGACCGTAATGCACACCCGCACACTTCTGCCAGTGGTAGATTGGCAATGATCCATAATGGGATCATTGAAAACTACGCCCAACTGAAACAAGACCTTATTAATAAAGGCTATACATTTCATAGCGATACCGATACAGAAGTATTATTGAACTTCATTGAAGACATCTTAAAGAACAACAACAGCTCGCTGGAAGAGGCGGTGCGTATAGCATTAAAGCGCGTAGTAGGCGCTTATGTAATTGTGTTGATCGATAATGAAACACCAGATACTTTGATTGCAGCCCGCAAGGGAAGCCCATTGGTAATTGGTATCGGTAAAAATGAGCATTTCCTGGCTTCTGATGCCTCTCCAATTATTGAGTACACCAAAGAAGTAGTGTATGTAAATGATTATGAGATGGCTATAATTAAGCCCGATGAATTGATCTTAAAGAACCTAGGTAATGAGCGTCAAACGCCATTCATTACTAAGCTGGATATGGAGCTGGCGGCTATTGAGAAAGGGGGCTACGACCATTTCATGCTGAAAGAGATCTTTGAACAGCCTCAAACAATTTATGACTGCTTGCGTGGCCGTTTAGACGCGACTGCAGGTACCATTACCATGAGCGGTGTTGAAAAATATGCCGAGCAGATCATGAATGCTAATCGCATAGTAATGGTAGCATGTGGTACCAGCTGGCATGCCGGCTTAGTGGCTGAATACATCTTTGAAGAACTATGCCGCATCAATGTAGAAGTAGAATATGCTTCTGAGTTCCGGTACCGCAACCCGGTTATTAATAAAGGCGATGTGATCATTGCCATTTCCCAAAGTGGTGAAACGGCAGATACGCTTGTAGCTATTGAGAACGCAAAAGCAAAAGGAGCCATTATACTTGGAGTCGTAAACGTAGTAGGTTCTTCTATTGCACGTATTTCTGACGCCGGCGCTTATACGCACGCAGGTCCAGAGATTGGTGTAGCATCAACAAAAGCCTTCACTGCTCAATTAGCGGTATTAACCATGATCGCATTGAAGGTGGCGCACATGAAAGGCTCTATCGACCAACAGCGCTACATACACTTATTAAAAGAACTGGATGCTATACCTGAAAAAGTAACACGCTTACTGGAGCAAGAAGAACAAATCAAGAAGTTAGCTGAGAAGTATAAAGATGCGCAAGACTTCCTGTTCCTGGGTAGAGGGTATAACTTCCCTGTAGCCTTGGAAGGTGCATTAAAGCTGAAAGAAATCTCTTACATCCACGCAGAGGGTTATCCAGCAGCAGAAATGAAGCACGGTCCTATTGCGTTGGTAGATGAAAACTTACCTGTGGTATTTATTGCGACGAAAGATTCGTACCATGAGAAAGTGATCAGCAATATGCAGGAAATCAAAGCCCGTAAAGGAAAAGTGATTGCCATCATTACAGAAGGCGATGAACATAGTACGGCACTGGCAAATGATGTAATTGTTGTTCCAGAAGCTGATGAAATTGTAGCACCAATGCTAAGCACCATTCCTACACAGCTACTAGCCTATTATATTGGCGTAGCGAAAGACTTTGATGTAGACAAACCAAGAAACCTGGCTAAGTCTGTTACAGTAGAATAATGATTAATTAATATAAAAATTATGAGTGATGAGCAGCTTCATTAAAAGAGTTCCTCATCACTTTCTTTTTTCGCCCTGTTAACCTTCTTTACATGAATGAGATAAGGAAAAAACCTTTACATGCCATAGGATACAACTTTGTTGCGGATCCCTATTTGCCCGCTGGTGCCGATGAATACCACTTACGAAATCTTCAAAACCGAAGCGGCATTCCCTATCGAAACCTCTCTGCGTACGAAATAGAAGTATTGGTACGCAATAACAACACCTCTGACGATTGGAACAAGATACAGGTATCTAATGCCTTTAATCCGGAACTGGTAAAGAACTGTAAGTTCTATGGCTTGGTACGCATTGGTAAACTAGAGACCATATCCTTAGAGTTTCACAATATTATTATGCCTGTTGGATTGTACAACAGTACTATTATCAGTTGTGATTTTGGTGACAATGTGGTAGTGAGCAATGTTAACTATATGTCGCATTACATCATTGGCAGCGAGGTAGTGTTATCTAATATTCACGAGCTGCATGTTACAAACCACTCTAAGTTCGGTAATGGTATTATTAAAGAAGGCGAAGATGAATCCGTAAGAGTTTGGTTAGAACTCTGTAATGAAAATGCAGGTCGCAAGATTATTCCATTTATTGGCATGCTGCCCGGTGATGCCCACTTATGGTCAAAATACAGGAGCGACGAACTGCTAATGCAACGCTTTAGAGAGTTCACAGAAAAGAAGTTTGATAAGCAACGTGGATACTATGGAAAGGTTGGTGACCGCTCGGTTATAAAAAACACCAGTATCATTAAAGATGTTTGGGTAGGTAGCGATGCCTATATAAAAGGAGCCAATAAGTTAAAAAACCTAACCATCAACTCTAACGATGAAGCACCCTCGCAAATTGGTGAAGGCTGCGAGTTGGTGAATGGTATTATTAATGAAGGATGTCGTGTGTTTTATGGGGTGAAGGCTGTACGTTTCATTATGGCCTCTCACTCGCAATTAAAATATGGCGCCCGTTTGATCAACTCTTACTTAGGCAATAATGCCACCATTTCTTGTTGCGAGGTACTGAATTCCTTAATCTTTCCTGCGCATGAGCAACACCATAACAACTCCTTCTTATGTGCAGCAACCATAATGGGACAAAGCAATATTGCTGCTGGAGCTACCATTGGCTCTAACCACAATAGCCGCGCTGCTGACGGAGAAATAGTAGCGGGTCGTGGCTTTTGGCCCGGCCTCTGTGTTAGCTTAAAACACAATTCCAAGTTTGCGTCATTTACATTGATCGCAAAAGGTGATTACTCTTATGAGCTAAACATTCCTATTCCATTCAGCTTAATCAGTAATGACGTTAGCCATGACAGACTAGTTGTTATGCCTGGCTTTTGGTTTATGTACAACATGTACGCCTTAGCACGCAACTCCGGAAAATATATTGACCGCGATAAGCGTACAGATAAAATTCAGCATATAGAGTACGACTTCCTGGCCCCCGATACCATCAATGAGATGTTTGATGCTCTTGTACTATTTAAGAAGTATACTGCTATTGCTCATCACAAAAAGCAAGGAAGTACTATAAATGAATCTTCATTAGAAGAAGAGGGTAATGCTATACTTAATGATGATCAATATGATTGGAAAGGGCTTCAAGTAATAGCCTATGGCTTTGAAAACAATCATCGCCCCACACATTTGATCAAGGTCAAAGAGGCTTTTCAACTTTTCCAAAGATTAATCAGGTATTATGGAACTACACAGTTAATGCAATCCATTCAGAATGGTGTTGTCAACTCTTTGCAAGAAATACAACAAATAGACACTACAACAGAGCGCCTGACCTGGAAAAATATCGGCGGGCAATTATTACCCGAAACCAAGTTTAACCAATTTATTGAAAGTATCCATAAGAATACCATTGGATCATGGGAGGCAGTACATGGCTTTTATAAAGAGTGTGGCGCTACTTACGATGCAGACAAACTGCAACATGCCTATTCATCATTATTGGAAATTAAAGGCCTTACCACTGAAGAATTTACAACTGATATTTTCAATGAACTAATGCAGGAAGCATTAGCCACTAAAGAGTGGATGGTACAGAACATTTACGACTCGCGTGCCAAAGATTACCAAAGTGCCTTCCGCAAAATGGTTTATGACAATGAAGAAGAGATGGTTGAAGTAATTGGTAAACTAGAGGACAATGTATTTATTCAACAACAACAGAACGAGTTGGAACAAATGCGTGAAAGCGTAGTGCAGATTCAAAGTAGCTTTAAATAACAATTAAAAAGCCCTCTGCAAGCAGAGGGCTTTTTAATATTTTGACCTACTAATTAGTGTTTAGTAGTATCAGTAGTAGTTGTAGTAGTTGTAGTTTTCACAGTAGTATCTACAGTAGCAGCAGTTGTATCTACGGTTGTTGGAGCTACAGTAGCAGCTGTATCAGTAGTTACAGTTGTAGTAGTTGTAGTATCAGTAGTAGTTGTAGACTCACCACCGTTGTTACAAGCTACCAATGTACCTGCGATAGCTGCGATTGCTAAGAACTTTTTCATTGTACTTTTTTTAAGTTTTAGTTAACTAATGGGCGCAAAGGTAACAGTCTGGTGGAAATAACCAAATGCTAAGCTCAACTTTTTTCCCACACTAAGTATTTTACTTTTTTCTAAAGAAAATACGTACCGGCACACCTGTAAAATCAAAGTTCTCGCGCAACTGATTTTCAAGGTAATTACGATAAGGAGTTTTGATATCTTCTGGAAAATTACAGAAGAAGGCAAATGAGGGTACTACAGTAGGTAATTGAGTAACATATTTAATACGTACTGGCGCACCTCTTACAACTGGTGGATGATTAGCCTCAATAGCTTTCAGCATCACATCGTTTAGTTTGGAGGTGGCAACCTTACGTTGGCGATTCTCATAAACATCCAACGCTATCTCAATGGCTTTGAAGATTCGGGTCTTTTCTTTTGCTGAAATAAACAGAACTGGCACATCGGTAAACGGTGCTAATTTCTGTTTTAATGTTTTTTCATAATCACGGGCTGTATTGGTTTCTTTTTCCATCAGATCCCACTTATTTACCAATACCACAACACCTTTACCCTTGCGTGCTGCTAAACTAAAAATGTTCAGATCCTGCGCTGTAATACCTTTTTCAGCGTCTAATACAATCATACAAACATCTGCTTCATCCAGTGCTTTTATAGCTCGTATTACAGAGTAAAACTCTAAATCCTCATGCACTTTTGCTTTACGACGCAAACCAGCAGTATCAATAAGAACAAAATCTTTTTGGAAAAGATTATATCGTGTATGAATGGTATCGCGTGTTGTTCCTGCAATATCACTTACAATGGTACGTTCCTGCCCTATCAATGCATTTAACAACGATGATTTACCTACATTCGGCTGACCAATGATGGCAAACTTGGGCAATCCTTTTTCCTCCTCAGAAATAGCCTCATCATCTTCTTTCATCAAATCTGTTATAGCATCTAATATCTCCCCAGTGCCACTACCACTAATAGATGATACAAAGTACACCTGATCAAAGCCCAAGCTATAAAACTCGGTAGCCTCCAACATGCGTTCATTGTTATCAACCTTGTTTACAACTAGAAATACAGGCTTTGTAGAACGGCGCAATATATCTGCCATAGCATCATCCAAGTCGGTAATGCCTGTTGCAGCATCTGCCATAAACACAATGGCATTTGCTTCTTCTACAGCTATTGTTACTTGCTTACGAATTTCTCTTTCAAATACATCTTCACTGTGCGGCACAAAACCGCCAGTATCAATAACGTTGAATGTTTTTCCATTCCATTCTGCAATACCATATTGCCGGTCGCGTGTTACACCGGGAGTATCTTCCACAATGGCTTTCCGCTGCTCCAGCAAACGGTTAAAAAACGTACTCTTCCCTACATTTGGTCGGCCAACTATGGCTACTGTAAAACCCATTCGATTTCAGATTTAAGATTTCGGATTTGAGTTTATGATTCCAAATCCTCTTTTATATATCGCGTATACGATGTTATTTTTTACTGATTCGTTTTAAAAAAGCAGCGGTACCTTTTCACAAACAACTTGACTGATTTCAATTAACCATTCTTTTAACTATATCCATACTCTTTCAAGAACAAATCATTTTCTCTCCATTTAGGGCGCACTTTTACAAACAACTCCAAGAAAACCTTTTGCCCAAGAAACTTTTCTATATCCTTCCGGGCATCACTGCCTATCTTCTTGATCATCTTCCCACCTTCACCAATAATAATTGACTTTTGTGTTTCCCGCTGCACTATAATATTCGCACCTATTTTGATCAAGGTAGACTTGTGCTTGAACTCATGTACTAATACTGTTGTTTGATAGGGAATCTCCTCTTCAAATAGTTCAAAGATTTTTTCCCTCACGATTTCACCTACAAAAAAGCGCTCAGATAAATCGGTTAGCTCGTCTTCCGCATAAAAAGGATCGCCTTCCGGCAATAGAGAAACAATAGCATCTAATAATTCTTGCAAATTATTCTGCGCTAAAGCTGAAATGGTAACCAACTTTTTACAATAACTTTTCGAACTAAAGAATGCCTTTGCAGCCTCTATCTTTTCTTTGTCTGCCGTATCTATTTTATTCAAAACGACAATAGACCCGACTTTTAATCGCAGTGAAGAAAAAACAGCGTCACACTCTTCCCAGTTATCATTTATATCAACTAACAGCATGGCCACATCGGCGTCTTCCAGGGCGCTTTTTACAGCTCCCATCATTCTTTCATGCAATTTGTATTTGGGCTCAATAATGCCTGGTGTATCAGAGAAAATAATTTGATACTGATCAGTCGTTAAGAATCCTTTAATACGATGACGCGTAGTTTGCACCTTTGAGGATACAATAGCTAGCTTTTCACCAATGAGGGCATTAAGCAAAGTGCTCTTCCCTGCATTCGGTTTTCCGAATATGTTAACAAAACCTGCCTTCACGTTATAAAAACTATTCGGCAAATTTAATTGATTAAAAATTGTTTGGTGGAAATTGATGAACGCTCTATATTTGCACTCCACATCGCGAAGTAGAGCAGCGGTAGCTCGTCGGGCTCATAACCCGAAGGTCGCTGGTTCGATCCCAGCCTTCGCAACAAAGCAAAAGCCTCAGTACATCTGAGGCTTTTTTTATGAACTGAAACGCTTTTCAACTAAGGATCTACTCTAGTTCGGCAGGCTTTGATTCTTGTATAAATTCATTAGCCAGTTGCACCACTTTATCCATTTCATCAGGTATCTCAAAACAACCAGCAGCCCCAAGCGCCATTAACAATTCACTAACTACCGGCTTCATAGCTGTAGAATAGAAAACAATTGGAATATTTTTCATATCCTCTCCTTTGCGTATAAGCGCCAGTACCTCATTGCCATTTAGCCCTGGCATATTCATATCAAGGATAATTAACGAAGGATAAAAAGAAGGCGAAAGCTGCTGCAAGTATTTCAACGCCAGCTCCCCAGAATCCATAAATTTTAATGGAACTGCCCAACCCGCAGACGTAAAAGCTGTATAGAGTAAATAGCGATTGTCTTCGTCTGCTTCCACAATTAGAACATATGGGTGCATTTCACTCATAACAAAACACATTATTTTATAAAAAAAGAAGTACTACTCTGAAAGGAACAATCTGGTTTTACCTACACAATCAACTGCACTACGTGGATGAAGGATACGTTTTACGATAAGGATCTGGGTTAAACAATAGTAAGATAACTATATATTTTGAAAAAGCATATACTTAAAACGGTTCTGTAAAAAATTTTAAATAGAAACTAAAAACCAGTTTCAGGTTCCTCAAAAGAGTAATCGTCACTAATGGCCATAACCGCTAATTTCTACAGAATTACAAATGCTATTTTTAGATAATACCCTCTATTTGCCTATCCCCCAGTCAATTGCCAATTATCTGAAATGGCACTAAACACGTCAATTAACCTAGTGATGTAAGCGCTTTTTTGAACAACTATTGCAAAAAACAGAAATCACTCCACTTACCTACTGATTAAAACGCATATACTTTATGTCCAATTAAAGGCTAAAGTTTAGCTGAATTCTGACCAACTCCGTAACATTACGGAGTTGGTCAGAATTCAGCCAGGTTAATGCCACAACCTGGGCTGGTTTACACAGGCTTATATAAGCAAATTTTTATAGTATAGATACCAAAAAGCATCACATTTAACCAATAAAAAAGGGCTCCGATTGGAGCCCTTTCTATAAAATTTAGTCACTTAAGATTTTTTTGAAACGCTACTGGAGCCACTAGTTTTTACATCTTTAATAACAGCATTCCCTTTGTAAGAAAGGCTACTGGCCCCACTCAGTTTAACAGACATCTCTTTGTCGGCTGTAATCCGCACGCTACTAGCTCCACTGGCTTCTACAGAACAGGTATTGGCTTTAAATTCATAGGCCTTTACATCACTGGCGCCATTGGCATCAATAGTTACTTTATCAGCAGAGCCGGAGATGTTTATATCAGAAGCTCCACTCAGGTCAATTGACAACTCATTGGTGACCGTTATGGCCCCTTCTAAGTCACTTGCCCCTGACAAGTCCAGTTTTAACTCCGCCACTTTCAATACTCCTTCTATATTTATATCTGCCGCACCACTTGCCTTGATCAGATCCAGGTCTTTTACAGAGATATACGCTTTTAACTTAGGATTTTTTGACCACCACTTATTGCCATCATCAAACCAAATATGCAATGTGCCGCTTTTGACCACTGTCTTGATATGAGTCATAGCATCTTTATTATTAGCACTTACGGCTAGCCCCTCTGTATTCGACTGACTCAGTACCACATCAAAAGCACTGGAGATTTGTATAGCATGAAAAGATTCTACCGTACGCGCTTCTGCATTTGGGTCATTTATGGTCATTTGCGCCTGAGCACCTATACCCGCTAGTATAAACAGTGAAAAAAGGATTTTTTTCATATTGTATGCAATGATTTATTAATGGAACGTAAGCCCTTCAGAAAAGTTACAGGTATTCTGAAAAATTCTTCTATACCTTTGCGGCTGAATTCCCGGGGTGCCCATCAAAGGCTGAGATCATACCCGTAGAACCTGATCAGGGTAATGCCTGCGCAGGGAAGGCTGTTTCTAAATACCTATCCTCCTTCTCTTCGGCTGCATTTCCCTTTCATTTAAATTTTAAAAAAAATGAAAAGGACTGCTTTATTAACCATTTCAACCTGTGCATTATTAGCAGCACAGGCTCAGACAGACACGATCGACCTTGTACCCGTTGAAGTAAAAGCCGTAAGGGCTTCTGCTACGGCCCCCTTCACAAAAACGAATATCAAAAAAGAAGAGATTCGTAAGCAAAATTTGGGGCAAGACCTACCGTTCATTTTAAACAACACTCCTTCTGTAGTGGTAAATTCGGATGCTGGCAACGGCGTGGGCTATACAGGTATTCGTATCAGGGGCACTGATGCTACGCGTATCAATGTAACCCTTAATGGCGTACCATTTAACGATGCAGAAAGTAGCGGAGCGTTCTTTGTTGATCTCCCCGACTTTTTATCTTCTGTAAACAGTATTCAAATACAGCGCGGTGTGGGCACATCATCCAATGGTGCCGGAGCCTTTGGTGCTACGATCAATCTGAGTACCAACGATCTTGTAAAAAACCGGAATATTGAAATAAACAATAGCTATGGTTCTTTTAACACACTAAAGAACACCGTTCTCTACAACAGCGGCCTATTAGGTAAACATTTTACTGTAGATGCCCGGTTATCACGTCTGAGCAGCGATGGCTATATTGACAGAGCCACCAGCGATCTGCGTTCCTATTATTTATCTACTGCCTATACTACAGAGAAAACAGGCTTACGCTTTACCACCTTCTCTGGTAAAGAAATAACATACCAGGCTTGGAACGGCGTGTCTGAAGCGGATTTGAAAGTAAATAGACGGATCAACTATGCCGGCATGGAAAAAGAAGGCACACCCTATGATAATGAAGTTGACAACTACAGACAGGACCATTATCAATTATTCTTCAATCACAAACTGGCGCAAGGCCTCACTTTCAACACTGGCTTGTTCTTAGTACGCGGCAAAGGATATTATGAACAATACAAAGCAGATGAGAACTATGCTGACTATAATCTTCCGGTACCGGCTAGTGGTGAAACTTCTTCCGACCTGGTGCGCCAATTATGGTTAGACAACTACTATTATGGCAACACCTTTTCATTACAATATGAAAAGGAAGGTACAGCCTTAACGCTAGGTGGTGCAATAACTAATTATGACGGCAACCATTATGGAAAAGTAATATGGGCTGAAAAAGGCTTAAGTGAAATTAAAAAATGGTATGACCTGGACGCTCAGAAAAGTGATGCTAACGTGTATGCAAAGTGGCAGCAAAAATTAGGAGCTTACTGGCAACTTTATACAGATTTACAATGGAGAGGTGTAACACACGACATTGAAGGCTTTCGCTATAATCCTACCCTAGGTGTTAAGCAATTCTATAATTTTTTAAACCCTAAAGCAGGCATTAGTTATAATCGCAACAACTGGCTGTTGTACACCTCATATGGCGTTGCCAATAAAGAGCCAAACAGGGATGACTTTGAAGCGGGTGTTGCACAACAACCTTTAGCCGAGCGTTTGCATGACTTGGAGTTGGGTATTGAAAAGAATGAGAAGGCGTACAATTGGGGAGCCACTTTATATTACATGCGTTACGACAACCAGCTAGTTCTTACTGGTAAAATAAATGATGTAGGTTCCTATACCCGCACCAACATTAAAGACAGCTATAGAGCTGGAATTGAATTACAAGGTGCAACCCGTATTACTCCTTGGTTACAGGCGGCTGCCAACCTTACCCTCAGCAAGAATAAGCTTAAAAACTTCGAGGAATATATCGACAACTATGACGACGGAACACAAAAGCAAAACATGTATAACGAAACGACAATTGCTTTTTCTCCTAGTGCAATTAGTAGTGGCATTTTAACCTTTACCCCGGTAAAGAACACAGAGCTTCAGTTAATAGGAAAATATGTAGGCAAACAGTACTTAGATAATACAGAAAACGAGCAGCGCAAACTGGATGCTTATTATACACAAGATATTAGGGCCAATTATACGTTTCAGAAAAAATGGTTAAAGGGCTCTAAGTTGATATTTCAACTTAACAATATCTTCAATACGCTGTATGAGCCAAATGGCTATACGTTCAGTTATTATTATAACAATGCGCTGACCACAGAGAACTATTACTTCCCAATGGCTGGCACCAATTGGACCATAGGTTTAAATATCAAGCTATAAACAATAATTAAAAACCCCGCTAAAGCGGGGTTTTTAATTATTGTTGTACACCAAATTTTTCTTGCCAGGCTAATATACCACCTGTAACATTATTGGTGTTTGTAAATCCCATTTGCTCTAAAATCAAACAGGCCATCATACTACGTTTGCCACTTCTGCAATGAATAATTACTTCCTCATCTTTCAAATCCTCAATATCTTCTATCTGCATAGTTTGAATCTTACCTAAGGGCACCAACTTTCCACCCAGGTTTGCTTCCTCATATTCATGTGGCTCGCGGCAATCAATCAGATTGATCTTTTCACCATTATCAAGCCTTTGTTTCAACTCTTCAACCGAAATTTCTTTCATAATTAGCTATACTTTAAAAATCATTTTCTGTTTTCTGGCCATCAGGGTTTACACTCGGAGCTCTCATAGATTTCTCAAGAGAGTCCACATTAGGTTTTTGTGCACTTAACCAGATATCCATCATTTGCCCAGGACGAATACGGAACTGGCGTCCTTTGTCGTCCCGAGTGTTTGGGCTTTGTCTATAAACAAATGCATTAGCTGTATCCTTCACATCAGGGTCAGGAAGCGCAACTCCCAAAATTAGTCCTTGCGACTCTAATAAGATCTTTGCTTCCTCATAGGTCAAACCTAGCAAACGAGGCACCGCCATTTCTTCATTTCCAATACCAGTACCTAGCACCAGGGAAATAGAGCTACCCACTTTTATCTTAGTGCCTGCTCCAATGGTTTTCCCATCATATAGTTGTTCCAATACAGAATTCTTGGCAAAATCCGGACGGAACGTCGTATCGCCTAAACGCAAGCCCATATTGGCCAGAACCAGCTCTGCATTTCGGAAGCTGTATCCAACCAGGTTAGGCATTTCTACATCTGGGGGAACTGTTCTGTTAATTGTTACATATACAGTACGATTGACCTTTACCACCGCATCAGGCTCAGGTATCTGCTTGATAACAACAGAAGGAGGAAGTGAGTCATAATATACTGAATCCTGTATAACAACCTGAAAGCCCTGATCTTCTAGCAGATCACGCACCTCATCAATTTTTTTACCAGTTACAGAAGGTACATTACGAGCAACCCCATGCTGGGTAATCCAATTGAGTGATAGAGAAAAGATTAAACCTAGAAGAAAAACCAGGGTAAGACCTATCAATATATTATACCAAAGTGGTTTCCCGGTGATGTATTTTTTAATTATTCGATTCAAGTGTATGGTGTTAAAAATTGAGTTGCAATATAAATAAACAGTCCAGAAGCCTTAGGATTTACTCTTTAAAGCTTGATTTACCAGTTTAGCATAAAAATCCTTCAGCTCCCATCCTTTGGCTCTTACCTGCTGTGGTATAATACTCGCTTCACTTTGCCCAGGTATCGTATTGATTTCCAGCATATAAGGCGCATTTTCCGATTCTTTATAAATAAAATCTATTCGTACAACACCACTGCAATTAAAAACCTGGTAAATTTTCTTAGCTGCAGCCTCAACATTTTCCTTCCACTGTGAGTCCATTTGCGCAGGTGTTGTTTCTGTTGATTTACCCTGGTACTTGGCTTCAAAATCAAAAAACTCATTCAATGCCACTACTTCTGTAATAGGCAGCACCTGTATTTCATCATCCGATTTAAATACGCCTACTGTGAATTCTCTACCAACGATCATCTCCTCGATCAATACCTGGTCATCTTCATTAAATGCTTTAATTATAGCACCTTCAAGTTGGGCAGCCTCTGTAACCTTACTCATACCGATACTGGAACCGCCATTATTAGGTTTTACAAAAAGAGGAAGTCTCAAAGTGGCCAATATCTTATTGACATCGTAAGAAGTATGTTTAAATAAATGCACGGACTTAGCCACGTTTATACCGGCCATAGCCGCTACAGCCACTGTATAGCGTTTATTAAAGGTCAAAGCTGATGTAGCTGCGTTGCAGGAAGTATAGGGCAATCCTAAAACATCAAAATAGCCTTGAAGCTTGCCATCTTCTCCTGGTGTGCCATGCATACCGATAAAGACAGCATCAAATTTTATTTTATCACCCTGTACTGTTAAAGAAAAATCGTTTTTATCTACTTCTATTTTCTGTCCATCGTTTGCATAAAACCAACCTTGTGGATTTATGTCAATGGTATAAACGTCAAATAATTCCTTATCTAAATGATTAAAAATTGTAGTTGCCGATTTGTAAGAAATAGTGGCTTCTCCGGAATATCCGCCTGTTACTAGGGCAATTTTTTTCTTCATGGAAAGTGGTCTTAAAGCTGAAAAGTAGAAAATTATTTGTTACGGGAAGGAAGTTAGTGCAATGGGCTCATAAAAATCTGTGTTAATCCTTATATCAGCCACTCCTGTTTATAGAAATAATAAAGGTGAAGATTTCTTTAACCTTCACCTTCTTACACAGGAAATATCACCTGTTTATTGAAGCAGTTGCCTGCTTTACTTTGTAGTACTAAGTTAACGAATTATATATGTAAACGCTCTTTTTTACCCAACAATTCTTCAACAGTTTCTTGATACATTTCATCTGGAACACAGCAGTCCACTGGACAAACTGCCGCACATTGGGGTTCTTCATGAAAACCCTGACACTCCGTACACTTGCTGGGAACAATATAATAGGTATCAACAGCAATAGGAGCATTGCGCTGGCTAGCATCTACAATCGTACCGTCTACTAAAGTATATTGACCTTTTACGTTTGTACCATCTGCAATAGACCATTCTACCCCACCTTCGTAAATTGCATTATTAGGACATTCAGGTTCACACGCGCCGCAGTTGATACATTCATCAGTTATCTTAATTGCCATAAATTGAACGAGTTGATTTTACATTTGCTGGACAAAAATAATTGGTACGTATCAATTTTCGCTTGTAAAATATACTGATACCCTAAAATCAAGCACTTTATTTGAAGACTAGACCATAAAATATTAATAATACATGCAGTTACAGGACAGAATAGCCCTTTTAGTACGACTAGGTGAATATATGCAGGGCCGCGAGGAAGCTTGGCAAAGCGCAAAACATAAAGCCTTTACTGAAAACAACTGGTTTATCCCAGAATTTATAGAAACTGCTATCCGCCACATAAGCACCGCTTTTTTAGAGGAAAAAGCACTGAAAAACCTAGCGCAAACCTACCAATTAGAAATCCAGCCGGTAACAGCAAAAAAAGTAGGTATCGTATTACCAGGGACTACCCCATTAGCTGGGTTTCATGATATAGTTTCCGTATTCTTAGCGGGTCATTACTCATTGATCAAAACTTCCTCACGAGATGAAGCTTTATTGAAGCATTTAATATATAAGCTTCAGGAATGGCTACCTGGCGACCTACCCTACTTCAATTTGGCGCCAATGCTAAAAGGTTGCGATGCCTATATTGCTACCAATTCAAAAGAGTCAACCACTTCTTTTGACCAATATTTCAGCAAGTATCAAAGTATCATTCGCAGAAACACGACATCTGTTGCTGTTTTAACTGGTCAGGAAACCACTGAAGAGTTAGAAAAGCTGGCAGATGATATACACTTGTATTTTGGATTAGGCTCCAGGAATGTTACCAAGCTATATGTGCCCGAGAACTATGACTTTGTGCCTTTATTGAATGCTTTTAAGAAATATGAGTATTTCAGCAACCATCACAAATTCAAGAATAATTACGATTACAACCTTTCTATTCAGATTTTAAATAATCGTTTCTACATGACCAATGGCAGTATACTATTAACAGAAAACCCAGCCAGGTTTTCTCCTATTAGCCAGGTTTATTATGAGTTTTATTCCAATGTAAACTCGCTCATTTCCCAATTGGAAAAACGAGACGAAATTGAAGGAATCGTAGGTCTGCAGCACATTCCATTTGGTGAGTCCAACTTCCCATCTCTTGCTACCTTTGAAAAAGGTACGAACACTCTGACTTTTTTAAATAACTTAAGCCTTTAAAAAAAGAAACTAGTAGTACTACGAAGACCTTAGTAAATTTATTGTTAAACTGGCTGAGTGGCGTTTTTTTGAGCAAAGAGGATTGTTATTTTGGTTTGCCAAGGCACACATTTTGAAAGTATTACATTACATACTACAAACATTAGAATATGAAAGGAAGACAGATCCTATTGATGTTCCTGATCAGTGCTGTAACAGCATTTGGCAGCATTTGGACCTACAACCGCTTCTTCAACAAGAATGAATATGTTATTGGGTCTGCACAAAATGGCTTGCCCGCCAACTACGCAGGCTTTATTGACGGTAAAACGTCCGGTATCCCCGCCGATATTGTAGATTTCACTAAAGCGGCAAATTCAACGGTTCCTGCAGTTGTACATATTAAAACACGTATTCCTGCAAAAAAACAAACAAACGGAATTAGCAGACGTGGCAGCAATGATCTCTTTGATCAGTGGTTTGATGACTTTTTCGGTAATGGATATGGTCCCAACATTATTCCAGAACAAAGAGCTTCTGGTAGTGGGGTTATCATTAGTGAAGATGGCTACATAGTAACCAACAACCACGTAATTACAAACGGTGGTGAAGGTGTTGCAGATGAAATCACGGTAACGCTACATAACAGAAAAACATACAAAGCTCGTGTGATTGGCCGTGATCCAAGCTCTGATCTAGCAGTTTTAAAGATCGATGGCAACAAGTTTCCCTTCCTAATTTATGGTAACTCAAACAACCTGCAATTGGGTCAATGGGTATTAGCAGTTGGTTATCCACTAACGCTAGAAACCACTGTTACAGCAGGTATAGTTTCAGCAACTGGTCGCACTATCAATATCAATCGTAGACAAAGTGAATCACCAGTTGAGTCCTTTATTCAAACAGATGCAGCAGTAAACCAAGGGAACAGTGGTGGTGCATTAGTAAACACCAATGGAGAATTGGTAGGTATTAACTCTGCTATCTTAGCTCCTAATGGAACATATGCCGGATACTCATTTGCTATCCCAGTTACCATTGTAAAAAAGATTGTTGAAGACATTGTTAAGTTTGGTGATGTACAGCGTGGTTACCTAGGTATTACCTATGCTGCTACAGAAGACATGTCTGAAGACCAGATCAAAGCGCTTGGCATCCCTACTAATCTTGAAGGTGTTTATGTTTCCGGTGTTTCTCCAGATGGTGGCGCAGCCTCTTCTGGTATTAAGAAAGGTGACGTCATTACCAAAGTAAATAATGTAGCTGTTAACAGTGGTTTGGAAATGACAGCTCAAATTGCAAGCTACCGCCCTGGCGACCGCGTTCCTATTACCTACCTGCGTGGGGGTAAGGAATCAACAGTAACCATTACATTAAAGAAAAGAGGTGATGTGGTTTCAATGAATATTGGCAACCAGTTAGGCGCTGAATTAACTACTTTAGATAAATCAAAAGCTCGCCAATACGGTATCCCAGGCGGTGTAGTTGTAAACAGCATTACAGAAGGTGGCCCAATTGGTCGTACGCGTATGCAGGCAGGCTTTATCATTACAAGCGTTAACGGGCAGGATATAACCAGCGTAGAAGAATTAACTAAGATATTAGCTAACGTTGGCGGCCCTGTTAAAGTGGAAGGTATCTATCCTGGATATGATGGTACTTACACTTATCCTTTAAACCTGGAACAATAAAACCGTAAATAAAATTTATTATCAAGATCCCGCTTCTGCGGGATCTTTTCATGTAGGGTCTTATACCTCACTGACAAACGCACATACAAACTCTTAGTGATTCTTTAATAATTTATACTTATAAACTAATAGCACTAAAGGCTACATTACATTTGTAAACCAAAAATGCCTTATTTAAGGGCACTGTAACTGTTTTATGAATTTATCCGAAATAAAGAAACAAGACTGGATTATACTGTATACCATGATGCCAGTGGTTGCTCTTGGGATAAATTTCATTTTATTTGGCAAACGCTTTTTTAGTGATAGAGACACATTCATCTGGGGTTCACTAGCTGCATCAGTTATAGCATTTCTTACTTGGGCTGTACATACATGGACACTAATCTTTGTCCGTAAAAAACTTGACAAACTCTATAAAAAGCAACTGCAGGTTGTTTATACGTTTGTTATACTGATGCTACTAACGATGACAATAGTAGTTAGCGTTTGTTGGATCTACCACACTACACATTTTTTAGGCTTTGTTCTTGACACTAAAACATTTCTAATACTGCTCTCGTTTGGATTGGTGATGAATATCATTGCCACCAGTTTTAATGAAGGCGCCTTTATTAGTGATGATATAAACAAAGCCTCTTTAGAAACCGAGCGCCTAAAGCGGGAAGCTTTACAACGTGAATTAGATAACTTAAAAAGCCAGGTAAATCCCCATTTTTTATTTAACAGCCTAAACTCTCTATCCTCTCTTATTTCAGAAGACCCTACACAGGCAGAAGAATATGTAAACGAAATGAGTAAGGTGTATCGGTATTTTTTACAGGTTAACAATGTAAAACTGGTTACACTGGAAGAAGAATTAAAGTTTATACAAGCCTACTATAACCTATTAAAAACCAGGTATGGAAAAGGCATTTCCTTAAATATAAACATTGACCTGGTGGTAGTAAAATATATGATTCCACCTATGACACTGCAGTTGCTAATAGAAAACGCCGTTAAACACAATAAAGTATTAAAAGACGCTCCTTTAGCCATTACTATTTCTTTGAATGAAAATAGCTGGCTACAAGTAGAAAATAACTTGCAACCCAAACCCGCCAACCTTCACAGTAATGGTATTGGCTTACAAAACATATCAGACAAGTATAAGCTAATGGATTGTGATGATATCATAATTGAAAAAGCAAATAGCTTCTTCAGAGTTTCAGTACCGCTTATAAAACCAGAAGTGCAAGAAGAGGTTTATTAAGATAAAACAGGGCAAACACTACTTCTTTAATATCATTTAATAGCAATAATAAAAAAGGGTAACCAGAACTTTTTGGTTACCCTTTTTATTTACAACATCTTCCTCTTACTTTTCTAATACTACATATTCCCAAGGTTGCAGCAATAGTTGCTTATTGCTTGTTAGATCTACCACACTATTAGTAAATGCATTGCGATAAGTTCCACCTACATGACTGTCAGTCAAATTCACGTTAAGATTACCATTTCTAGATAGATTCAAAACAACAACCACTTGCTTCTCCCCTTTTGTTCTTGAATAAGCAAGAACATTGTGTGGCTCAGAGGTCTGAACGTAATTCACACTTACTTCAGCATTTAAAGCCGGATGATTCTTTCTTAAACCAAATAAGGTTTTATAAAAGGGAGCCAACTCATTCTTTCCATTCCAGGCAATGGTATCTTTTTCAAAAAACTCTAGTCGTTTATGATTAGGCAATTCTTGCCCGCTATAAACCAAAGGAACACCTTGCCAAGTAGAACTAAATACCGCTAAAGCTTTAGCAGCGTCGCCATATTTTTCATACTCTGTACCGTTCCAGCTATTCTCATCATGGTTTGCGGTAAACCAAGCCTTCATACCAGGTGCTTGATTATAGCGATTCAACACGCTATCTATGCTCTCCAATGGCAAATGCTGCTGGTAAAAGTCTTTAGACTTGTGCATCCACGTCCAGGTATATGCTGCATCAAATACCTGCATGTACTCTGGATTATCTAGCGGATCAGTTTCTGCCAGCCAGAACAGCGGCCTTACTTTATCCAGTTCTTTTTTTGCTTCTAACCAGAAATCAAGCTCTACCCAAAAAGCCAGGTCACAACGGAAGCCATCAATTCCTGCCTCCTGCACCCAAAACTTCATAGCATCTATCATGGCTTGACGCATTTGAGGATTCTTATAATCCAGCTCAATGATATCATCCATACCAGAAGCTATTTTAAAATCATTGGTAGCGCTATCCTTTAAGAACCAATCAGGATGTTCCTTGGTCCAGCGATGATCCCAACCTGTATGATTGGCGACCCAGTCAATTATCACTTTAAACCCTTGTGCATGGGCTTCTTTTACCAAATTTTTAAAGTCATTAAAAGTGCCAAACTCTGGATTAATAGCCGTATAGTCTGAACAGGCATAAGGACTCCCTAAAGTGCCCTTTTTATTCTTTTGCGAAATTGGCGTAATGGGCATAAACCATAAGGTTTCTACGCCCATCTCTTTTAAGCGGGGCAGTTCGTTTTTAAAGGCATTAAAAGTGCCTTCCTTGGTGTATTGGCGCACATTGACCTCATAAATATTGGTTGTCTTGATCCAGTCTTTATTGGCGGTATATTCCATTTTTCTTTCCTGATTATTGTTGGTTACAGAATTTGAATTACAAGCAGCTAACCAGCTTGTAATCAGAAGAAAGCCAACGAGTTTTCGCATACGGTGGTTTTATAAAAAGTACCAAAATACTACATTAAAGAACTATTAGCACAATAGGAAGTAATTTTGCATCCAGCAGAAAATAGCTGACCTCCCAGCTTCAGCTGTTGAAAAGACGCAATTGGCATATGAAAACATTTGATGTTCCTGTAAATTACCGCAGTCCCCTGATTTCCGCTATTAAGAAAAAAAGGAAAGAGAGTGACCGGATGAAAAAAGACTTCGCGCCTACGCTTCTGGACTTTGGTCCGGTACAGATCTACCTGGCCCGTCATTTTGGATTTTGTTATGGCGTTGAAAATGCTATTGACATTGCTTTTAAAACAGTAGAGGAAAATAAAGGCAAACGCATCTTCTTATTAAGCGAAATGATTCACAATCCTCAAGTGAATGCTGATCTAAAGGCAGCCGGAGTAGAATTCTTACAAGATACCAAGGGCAAGCAACTGATGCCATTTGAGCAATTAACTGCTGACGATATTGTATTGATTCCTGCTTTTGGCACTACGTTGGAAATTGAAAGCAAACTGAAAGCCATTGGCATTGCCACTGAAAAATATGATACAACCTGCCCCTTTGTTGAAAAAGTATGGAACCGCAGTGAGGTGATCGCCAAAAATGAATACACGATTGTTATTCATGGCAAGCCCAAGCATGAGGAAACAAGGGCAACCTTTTCACATGCTGCCGCCAATGCCCCTTCGGTTGTAGTTACAGATATGAAGGAAGCGCAAGAATTAGCCAAGTATATTTTAGGTGAAAAGCCGGTAGCCCAGTTCTATGAAGAGTTTAAAGGACAATACTCAGAAGGCTTTGATGTAGCCAACCATTTGCAACGCATAGGCGTGGTAAATCAAACCACCATGCTGGCATCTGACACGCAAGCCATTGCCGATTTTTTGAAAGAAACAATGATCAAAAAGTACGGCCTTTCTGAAGCAACAATTAAAGACCATTTCGCAGATACTAGAGATACCTTGTGCTATGCCACAAATGATAACCAAACAGCTGTAATTGGCATGTTAGATGCTCCGGCAGATTTAGCGATAGTGGTAGGTGGTTACAACTCCTCTAACACGTCGCACCTGGTAGAACTCTGTGAAGAAAAATTACCAACCTATTTTATTAATAGTGATGAAAAAATCCTTTCAAAGGAAACGATTCTTCATTACAACTTTCACAACCATACTGAATTGGTTACAGAACAATATTTACCAACCAAGGAACCTGTTAAAATATTGATCACTAGCGGAGCTTCTTGTCCTGATGCTCTTGTTGAAAGTGTAATAAAAAAGTTAGTAGGCTTTTATCCGAACAGTAAGACGATTGAAGAAATAACAGCCAGCCCCCTGTCCCCCGAAGGTGGAACGAAGGCCTAATAAACCTTTCTTATACAAATATTATTACTTATAAATATAAATGAGAAAGCCTCCCTAAAGGGAGGCTTTCTCATTTATATAATTCTTTCCAAATAGCGTCTAATAAAAAAAGTACATCACCACCTTAGTTCCCCCTTCGTGGGACAGGGGCCTCTTACTTATGATTATACAACAACTCGTAGTATTCATTAGCCATGCGGTTGCTGTCAAACTGTAGCTGCACATCGCGCATACCATTCTTTACGATCTGCCTCCAGGTACCATAGTTATCGTAATACAATGGCAGTATCTGGTTGTTCAGGATTTCATAGATCTTGTTCAAATCATATTCATCCTGCTCTTGTGTATGCATATGTGAATAATCAGCTGGCGGCACTACAAATCCATTGTTACCATTGTGTACAAATTCAGGGATCCAACCGTCGTTGGTAGAGAAGTTAACAGCACCATTCATTGCAGCTGTCATACCACTAGTACCTGAAGCCTCGCGTGGTACGCGAGGATTGTTTAACCAACAGTCAGCCGCCTGTTTCATGCGTTTTGACAAGGCCAGCTCATAACCAACCATAACCGCCATGTTCTTATAGTTCTTACTTAAATGCACCAGTTCATTGAACTCAGAAATAGCTGGGTAATCAACCGGGTAAGGTTTACCTGCCCAGATTATTTGTACAGGATATTTCTTATTGTGCATTAAAGCATTGAAACGCTCTATATCTCTAGTGATCAAGTTGGCTCTTTTGTAACCTGCAAAGCGACGTGCCCACACAATGGTAAACACATTAGGGTCTAACAACTTACCCGTTTGATCAGCAACTAGTTCAAAGGCACGTTTCTTCATCCATTTCTTACGGTCGTCAAATGACCAGTCGTCGCCTTCTTCTCTTGCCTTATATAATTGTTTATCGGCCCAGTAACGATAGTTCTGTGCGTTGGTAATGGACAAGATATCACAGATACCATCGTACTTTTTCCACATATGACGAGATACCTCTCCATGCAATTGAGACACACCATTAGCAATACGTGCAAAGCGCAACGCAGCTAATGAATGATTAAACTGATCGTCTGGCATGCCCGTCAATGATTTCACCTCCTCTACCGACAAGCCACAGAAGTAACTCATTTTATGACAGAGGTAGATATCATGCTTTTCATTACCCGCTTCTTCTGGTGTATGCGTTGTAAATACCAAACGCTTTCTTACCTCTTCTTTCTTTCTGCCAAACTTGTTATACAAGTAGAAAGCAGCAGATACCCCGTGGGCTTCGTTTAAGTGATATAATTCTGGACTAAAACCAATTTCATCCAGCAACTTAGCACCACCTACACCCAACAAAATGAACTGCGCCACTTTGGTAGCCACGTTAGCATCATACAAACGGTGAGTGATTGTTTGAGAAACATAATCGTTCTCTGGTATATCGGTAGTCATCAAGAACAACGGTGCAGCGTTAAAGGTCTGCGGAGGCAGATACATTACTTTAACTTTTACCGGGTGTTCATGTATGATGATTTCAAAAGTGATTCCAGTATCTTCTAAAAAGCTGTAGTGCTTTTCCATCCAGGTCACCTGTAAGGTTTGATCCTGATTACGCGCTTGATCATAATAACCATACTTCCACAATATGCCAACCCCTATCAGGTTTTGGCGTAATTCATAAGCACTACGCAAATGAGAACCAGAAAGAAAGCCTAAACCACCACTATAGATTTTTAATGGCTGGTGCACAGCAAACTCCATGGAGAAATAAGCAACTCGTTTATTATAGCGTTCATCAATAGGATAAGGAACCTGAAAGGATCTAAAATTCATGTGAAACTCTTTATAGCACTGCAATTTAGGGGAATTTGCCAAACATTGTGTATCTATGACACAGTGACAAAAAATATTATGATTTTTTCTGCTTTCCGCTTTCAGTCTTGCTTTCCCGCTTTTTAGGGAAAGAGCCTTCAATAATACATTTCACACCACGGTATTGTCCACAGCCTTCCGCTTCTTTTAAACGTACGGAATTAGATGTAAAATGAAACTCTAGTCTGCAGGGGTCTCCACCTTGATTGTAAACAGCTGTTTTACTGGAGGTCATAAGTGCCGTACCTTTTAACTCACCGTTGCACTCGCCATTCATCCGTTCAAAATGAACAAAGAACTGGATTTCCTTTTCATTATGTCCATCACGAATAGAAACAATGTTCCGTTTGTCTTTGATATAGTCTCCGGCAAACGGCGTCTTTTTGGAAAGCGTATCAATGGGGTTAATTAACTCCTGGTTGTTATCTTCAAGAACATCCGTCATAACTAAGGCAAAGCTCTTAGTGGCACCATCAAAAGCATACACATCCTTTCCCTCTACAATCACATCATTTGGCATTTTACGAGAGATAGCACGATTAATTGAAAAGTATTTATCGATAGAACTTACCTGGCTGGTTTTAGGATCTGCATCAGGTACTAAGAATGGAAAGGCATTTAAGAACTGGGCATCCTTATCAAACACTGCTAGCATCGCCGTTTTTTTACCGCCGCTTACCGCTTTAACAACATAATACTGTTCGTTATTGGCCTGCTTAAAGTACACTAAAGGAACATACTTCACCTTAGCAGTTGTTTTACCAAAAAGCTTTGTTTTAACACTATCACTTATATAATGAGCAAACACTTCACTTCTGATAGTAGTGGTGTCTTCGTTATTTAAAAGTCCAGAATCGGTTAGCTGATAGGGTAAGGAAGCTCCTTTAAACCACCCAGTAAACGTTTCATAATTAAATGCAGTGTCACTCTCCTCTTCCTTTGTTGTCGTCTTCTTGTTGTTGTTACATGCCGCTATAGCCAAAAGCAATAAAAAAATGCCGTATCGTACCATATCCTGCATAATTAATATAAATAAATGTAAATATCGACAATCCTTAAAAGGCGGCATAAATTTTACAGTAAGAGAATTAATATTTAGATTAGCCTAAATTTTTAATTAGACAAGGTGAACTTTTCTAACAGTGAAGAAAACTACTTAAAGGCCATTTATCATCTCCAGGCAGAGAGCGATACGGTAAGCACATCAGCTCTAGCTCAGCAGCTGAAAACAAAACCCGCTTCTATTACGGATATGATGAAAAAGCTGAGTGCGAAAGGGCTTCTCAACTACAAGCCTTACTATGGCTTTACTTTAAGTGCAGAAGGCAAAAAGATCGCGTTAACTATTATCCGTCGTCACCGCCTTTGGGAGTTCTTTCTTGCCCAAAAGCTGGGCTTTAATTGGGATGAAGTACATGAAGTAGCAGAAGAATTGGAGCATGTAAGCAGTAAAAAATTAATAGAAAAACTGGATGCTTACTTGGGCTTCCCTGAATTTGATCCACATGGCGATCCTATACCAGACAGTAAAGGCAGAGTGCGCCCTGTACAAAAGATCTCACTATACGAGCTGGCTTTTCATCAGCCCGCCTTTGTACACCATGTCAGCAATCAATCTACAGAATTATTGGAGTTATTAAAACACAAGCATATTACCATCGGCACGCAACTGGAGGTAAAAAAGCATTTCCAATTTGACAACTCGCTACAAATAAAAATCAAAGCCAATAAGACAGAAACGATAAGTGAACAGTTGGCCAAAAACATCTTCGTGACGTATGAACAAGCTAAAAAATATTGATTCTTCCCTAAGTGAGGTGCATAGTAGTGTGGACACCACCGCTACTTCTAAACCCGCATGGAAACGAATATTATCCTTCTTTGGACCAGCCTACCTGGTAAGCGTAGGCTATATGGACCCAGGCAACTGGGCTACAGACCTCGCCGGTGGTAGCCAGTTTGGCTATACATTGATCTGGGTGCTATTAATGAGCAACCTAATGGCCCTGCTCTTACAAAGTTTATCTGCCCGACTAGGAATTGTAAGAGGACGAGATCTGGCACAAGCCAACCGTGAAACCTACCCAAAAGCTGTAAACTTTTGTTTATACCTATTAGCAGAGGTAGCCATTGCCGCCACCGATCTGGCCGAAGTATTGGGTATGGCCATTGGTATTCAACTCTTAACAGGCATGCCGCTTATTTGGGCTGTATCGATAACGGTACTGGATACCTTTATTTTATTAATACTGCAGCGCTATGGTATGCGCAAAATGGAAGCCTTTATTATTACACTGGTAGCCATAATTGGTGTTTCTTTTTTAGTAGAGATCATTTTAGCCAAACCTAACCTGGCAGAAGTAGCTACAGGCTTTGTTCCCTCCATACCCAACGAAACGGCGCTTTACATAGCCATAGGTATTATTGGAGCAACCGTTATGCCGCACAACTTATATCTACACTCTGCGCTGGTACAGACCCGTAAGATTCAACGCGATCATAAAGGCATTAAGCGGGCACTAAAGCTCAATTTCATAGATAGTGCAGTGGCCTTGAACCTTGCTTTTTTTGTTAACGCTGCGATACTGGTATTGGCTGCTGCTGTCTTTTTCAAAACCGGCCGTACCGATGTAGCAGAGATCAGCCAGGCCCACCAGCTACTGGCACCTTTATTAGGTTCCAGCATGGCCCCTACTCTTTTTGCCATTGCTTTAATTGCTGCCGGACAAAGCTCTACTGTTACCGGCACACTTGCTGGCCAGATTGTAATGGAGGGTTATCTACGCTTACGCATCAACCCTTGGGTGCGTCGTTTGCTTACGCGACTGGTTGCCATCATTCCAGCAGTTGTTGTTATCCTGATCAATGGAGAAAAAAATATTGATAGTCTGTTGGTATTAAGTCAGGTGATTCTAAGCCTTCAACTGGGCTTTGCTATCATTCCACTGATCCATTTTGTAAGTGACAGACAAACCATGGGAGAATTTACCATTAAGCCTTCTGTACAATTCTTATCATGGCTGGTTACAGCTGTGTTGGTTTTCCTGAATATACGCATGGTAGTAGGCCAGGCCGGCGACTACTTCCAGGAAAGCGGTCATATTTTCTGGAAAGCCGTTATTATAGTTGGTAGTTTATTGTTTGTAGGCCTGTTGCTTATTTCAATCTTCTACCCCATATTGAAACGCAAGCCAATGGAAGCAGAAATTCCTGTTCACCACTTCCCTTCAGGTGCCATTGGCAATCCGGTGTTACCAGAGTACAAACGTATTGCTGTAGCCCTAGGTTTTGACAAGGAAGATCATTCGCTCCTGGCACACGCTATGGGACAGGCCACACCGAGCACAACGTTTATTTTGATACATATTGTAGAAAGTGTTTCGGCATCTTTCCTCGGCAGTGAAGCCGACGACTTCGAGTCCAGAAATGATAAAGAGAACCTGGAATCCTATGCTGTACAACTAAAGGAAAAAGGCTTACAAGTAGAAGTAGCCTTGGGGTTCCGCAACCGAAAAACAGAAATTCCCCGATTGGTAAAAGATTCCAACGCCGACCTGCTGATCATTGGTGCACATGGACATAAGGGTGTCAAAGATTGGTTGTATGGTGAAACCATTGATGCCGTACGCCACCAATTAAAGATACCGGTGTTGATTGTAAGCGCATAGAGCTGTTTCAGGTTTATCGTTTCAAGTATCAAGGGCTTATACTTAAGCCCTTTTCTATTTTTAAGCTAGTGCATTTTTAAAGTAGTTGAAGTGACAAAAAACTGTTCCTCCAAAATGCCTATTCAAGTATTACTACTTACAGAAAAATGGAGGCCGCCTTTTTTTCATCGACGCGTTGCGCAATAAAATAAGCCACAATCATATTGGGCACCCAACACAACCAGGAAACGATCTTATAGGAGATAAAGTAGTCTCCAATAAGTGATATCAACAAAGGAAGCCATATTCGAAGTGTAACAGCTGCAAAGCAGGCTGCATAACTGTATATCATCATTTTTTGATGTACTACAATGTGCCGATTACGAATAGCGCTATAAGCCATACATGTAGTAGAGATCCAAATAAGGCCCAAAGATGAAAACCCCAATGTTGAAATAAGACCACCGTTTGCAAATTCAGCAATATATAAACTGGCAAGAGCACTTATTAATGCCGCGCCTACATATACCTTCCCTATAGTTTTATGCCGCGGTAACTGTTTATTTTTGAACGCAGTAATAAACTGTGTCCACCCTATTAGCAAAGCCAATCCGCCAAATGTAATATGCGCGTAGAAAAAACTAAATACGGTGTACTGCTAGTAAGCGCTTCTGACTTTGAGCTTAATAATCCAAACCGATTATCATGGAAATAATAGATGGCGGGATAAAGGCCAATCAGTATAGATAAGATAGCAAAGATGATCCACAATCCTCTTTTCATAGATTGGGCTTTTTTAATTTAAGCAGTGCTCATCCCAGATGACGGCTGCAAGTTGATAGAGAATGGATAGCATAGTGCCCACTGCCATCTGCCAACAGCTCTCTGTCAACTATCATCTGTCCTCTACCAACTAAATACACGCTGTTAAAAGTTACATCTTTTTAAAAGTATAGCTGTCATTCCCTAGCTTTACTTTGCTTCAATTTTCAAGGATCATACAGAAACATGGTAACATCTTACATATGGCTTGTGCTTTTATTGGGTTGATCTTGCTATTCACCAATCGCCATCTAATAGCATCAAGAAGAGCACCATTAAAACCCAATGGAAATACTATTATTGAAGCGATTCAGCACACCTATGAAATTGAAGAAATAGAGCTAAAGAAAAGTGTAAGGCAGCATGAAGATGATCCTCTCAAACTAATTGTAAGATTACTTTTTAATCATCCCTTACCAGATGCAGATGTATTAGCTGGTGCAGCACCCCTTATTGCTTCTCAAATAAAAAATGCGCTCCTTCACCCGGAAGATTTTCAATCTTTCAAATTGTACTTTATCAACAAAGAGGAGTCGCAAAAACAATCACGTAATAGCATTTCGCTATTTGAATTTGATGCGTCCAGTATCTAATCGTCTTTAAAATTGTTCACCACTTACCTCCTATTTATTGCAGCCGCTTTATTTCACCCGGCCCATTAGTTCTTTACCCACATCCAGCATTTCTACAATGATCTTTTCATACAGTTTATAACCATTATCGCCATTGGTAAAGATGATCAAACCTTGCTTAGAAGCCGGCAAAATAATAACAAGAGTTCGAACCCCAGCATCACTACCACTATGTGTTACAGCAACTTCTTTATTAGACCCCAAATCTAGGAATAGCTCCCAACCAAGGCTCATATAGCGCCCACCGCTTGTAGGTACCAGTGGACGAATCATTTGATTAAATACCGCTGTATCTAACCCAGCTCCCTGCAATACATACGTTGCAAACTTTCCGTAATCTTCTATGGTAGTTATTAAATCGTCAGCGGCACTGGCAGTAGTCTTTTTATAATCTTGCTCATGTTCAATTCCAGCTGTATCAAACCAGTGCGCAAAGCGGGATTCCTCAATTGATGGATCCCACTTAAACCGGGTATCATACATTTTTAGTGGCTTAAACAAAAGAGAATCAGCCAGTTTATCCAAAGGCTGTTTGAATTTGTTTTCCAATGCCTTCCGTAGGTATTCAAAACCTTCTCCTGAATAGCCGAATTTGGTACCAGGGTCTACATCAAAAGACAGCTTGTTATTTGCATTTAAATATCGCCAATTTTTAAACCCCGTTTGATGACTAAGCACCAATCGCGTTGTTAACATCTTATGCCTGGGATCATTGGCAATATCAGGATCTACCCAATAGTGATATAGTGGCTCGTCCAGGTTCCAACTGCCATTGCTTACCAGTTTTAGTGTTAGCAGTGTAACTATTGGCTTGGTCAGAGATGCCACATTAAACAAGGCATTTGCAGGCGCTGGCACACCCTTTTTCAACTCGCCGTACATGCGAATCTCACGTAGCGCACCATTACTTATAACACCAATGCCCAAGGCGGGCACTTTGTTCTCTTTTATCCATTGCTCTACCTGTAAACGCTTATCAAAAAGAGCAGAATCTGCTTTCTGGGCCATAGCAAATGATGTGCTTAGCAACAGCGTAAACAACGTATAAGAATATACAACAGCGTTCATAAAACAGCCATTTTTCAAGTATTAGAATGAGCAGGTGAGTTTAAAAGTTACAAGAAATAAAACACATTCCCTATCGCAAAACAAGTAATAGCCTCCGCTTTGCTAAACCTAACAAAGCCTTAAACGATCTCTGTAATTTTACTTTTTAAATCCCAACCGCTTTTGTTAGAACCTCTCTATACTACCATTGCCGTTTTACTAAGAATTCTTTCCAACCCTTTGGGAAATGTATTTCAAAAGCAACTTACCATAAAAGGCCATCACCCATTGTTGATCAATTTTCTCACCTACTTCATGCTATCTCTTGTATGCATAGTGATAGCTGTAAGTGTTAGTTGGCCTGTACTATCCTCAACATTTTGGCTATACTCGATTCTCGGTGGTATAGCTGGCGCATTAGGCAATGGTCTTTTAGTAAAGGCATTACAAACGGGCGATCTTTCGGTACTAGGACCTATCAATGCTTACAAGTCAGTGGTAGGTGTTATAGCTAGCGTTTTTCTACTTGAAGAAATACCTAATCTATGGGGACTGTTAGGCATTACCTTGATCATTTGGGGAAGCTATTTTGTATTGGACACTACTGAAGAACGCTTTTCATGGGCGCTATTGAAAAGAAGTGAAATACAGTACCGGATCTGGGCCTTGATATTAACCGCCATAGAGGCTGTTTTTATTAAGAAGGTCATACTGGCCACCTCTCCCACCATTGCCTTTTTTAGCTGGTGTTGGTTTGGCGCCCTGTTTTCTTTTTTATTGTTATTTGTTTATCGGTTACCGGTCAAAACAGAAATAGGCAAGCTAGGCGCGGCTAACGTAAGCAGCTATTTATTTCTTGTTTTATGCATAGGGGTGATGCAGTTTACGACCAACTATGCATTGGATCATATGCCGGTTGGTTATGCGCTGTCGCTATTCCAGCTTTCTACTATTGTAAGCGTACTGCTTGGTCATCGCATTTTTAATGAATCCGATATCCGTAAAAAGCTGATAGGATCCCTGATTATGATAGCAGGTTCAGTAATGATCATACTGTTAAAAAACCGGTAGTAAAAACAGGCGTTGATAAGCAGGTATAAACTAGTGTAATGGCTTATGGGTTACCCACTTAGAAATACTTTACCTTCTAAAACATGTGAATACCCATTAACCAAATAACCGGTCAACTTCTCTTCCTGTAAGGCATCGTTGTAGGCAGTTATTGCCCTCTGATTGAACTCTATATCACTTGGTTGACAATAAGGCGATTCAAATGACAAAAGGTTATGCGTAAAAGTGGAACTTACTATTGTTTCCTTGAATGCTGTTTCTACTACAGCCACGCCACAGGTCTTCAGGAGCTCTAGCTTTACGGCTTCCTTACTCTTTCCGTTCATCAGTTTCTTGTGAGCCCAACCCGTAAGTGTGCCTATAAAGCCTCGCTTCTTTAATTCTTGAGGCAACAAGTGATACACTTCTGCAGCGAGCTTACTGGCCTCACCAAACTCCACCGCCCGTTTTCTACTGCCTTCAAAGGCTTTGTCTTCATAGAAGCGTTTTTTATCCAGCGTACCCTTGGTGCGTATACAAAAGACATCCCGCCACTGGTAGTAGAGCAGGTTGCCCTGCCGGCCAATATAGTATTGATTCTTTTGTTTAGCCATACGGTAGAAAGCGGTTTAATACTAAATTATTTAGCAAATTTACCATTCTAACCACCCCTTTCCAAGTCTTCCGCCACCTTTACTTATACACATGTAATAAAAGCAAACTATGAGCTTTGAGCTGCCGGCTATAAGAAAGAATACCGTGGTCTCGGCAGCACATACTAGCCTTTTTCTACGCTAAAAGGTAAGCCCACTTTCTGCCCCAGGATTGCCAGTGTTCTGACCAACTCCGTATCCTTACGGGGTTGGCTAAAGCTCATCTAGGGTCCGGGCGTAGCTTAAATAGCTCATAACCACAGATAGCCATTGATCCGCCTTAAATGATGGTTTTGAATGAAACCTGTAACGAGAAACTTGAAACCCCAATTACCTTGGTTATTTCTTTTCCCTCAGAATATGCTTAAACCGGCTAAAGGTTTCCGGTTGAATGTTGAGGTAAGATGCCAGGTATTTTTGAGGTACCCGTTGCAGCAGCTCGGGGTTGCGCTCCATAAATTTGAGAAAGCGCTCGCGGGGCGTTAGTTTTAGCGCTAGCATTTGCCATTTGTTTTGCGACACAAAGGAGAAGGTAATAACCAGTCGCCCCAGTCGCTCCATTTTATGGTTGCTGGAATAGATCTGTTCCAGGTCATCAAAACTAATGGAGGCAATAGCTGTTGGCTCCAGCGCTTCTATCGTATACTCCGAAGGTGTTCGGCTATGAAACGATTCCTGGGCGTGAATGATCTGCCCTTCTGTGGCAATCTGAACAATATGCTCCTCCCCATCCTGCTTATAATATTTGAGAGCCAGGCCCTCCAATATAAAATTGAAAAACTGCTCAACTTCTCCAGTTGAGGTAATTATTTCTCTTTTTTTAAAATGCCGCACCTGAATATACGGCTTTAAATACTGGTCAAATTCGTCGTGACTTAACTCAACAAACTTGTGCAGATAGAGGAATAAGGGATGTAAACTGACCATATGGGGTGGTTTAAAGGTGGAGACCCTTTGGTGACTGTACTTTATCAGCTTAGAAACTGCAAAAACTATACTATGTTAAATCCCTTAGCTTTGCGATTCTGTTTTAAAAACTAAACCACAGCTAAAATGACGCAGAAGATTAAAGTAGCTAACCCAGTAGTAGAACTGGATGGCGATGAAATGACCCGTATTATCTGGAAGTTTATTAAGGACAAACTGATCCTGCCCTATATCGACGTTGACATCAAATACTTTGATCTGGGTGTAGAATATCGTGATCAAACAAACGACCAGGTTACTATTGATGCCGCTAACGCTATCAAACAATATGGCGTAGGTATCAAATGCGCTACCATTACTCCAGACGAAGCTCGTGTAGAAGAGTTTAAGCTAAAACAAATGTGGAAGAGCCCTAACGGTACTATTCGTAACATTTTAGATGGTACAGTATTCCGCGAGCCTATCGTTATTAAAAATATCCCGCGCCTGGTTACTACCTGGGATCAACCGATCGTAGTTGGTCGTCACGCTTTTGGTGACCAGTACCGTGCTACTGACTTTGTAGTAAAAGGTAAAGGCAAGCTAAAAATAACCTTTGAAGGTGAAAACGGCGAAAAACAAGAATTTGAAGTTTACAACTATACTGGAGAAGGTGGTGTAGCCCTGGCTATGTACAACACCGACGAGAGCATCCGTGGCTTTGCCCGCAGCTGTATGAATATGGCGTTGCAAAAAGGCTGGCCGCTTTACTTAAGCACGAAGAACACCATCCTGAAAAAATACGATGGTCGCTTCAAAGACATCTTCCAGGAAGTATTTGACAATGAGTTTGCTACACAGTTCAAAGAAGCAGGTATTGTTTACGAACACCGCCTGATCGATGACATGGTAGCTTCTGCTATGAAGTGGAACGGTGGCTTTGTATGGGCTTGTAAGAACTACGATGGCGACGTACAAAGTGATTCAGTAGCACAAGGTTTCGGTTCTTTAGGTTTGATGACTTCTGTATTGGTTACACCTGATGGTAAGACCATGGAAGCAGAAGCAGCACACGGTACCGTTACCCGCCACTACCGCGAGCACCAAAAGGGTAACCCCACTTCTACCAACCCTATCGCTTCTATCTTCGCATGGACACGCGGTTTAGCTTTCCGTGGTAAACTGGATGGCAACCAGGAGCTGATTGACTTCTGTAATGCTTTGGAAGCTGTTTGTATTGAAACAGTTGAAAGCGGTAAAATGACCAAAGACCTGGCGCTGAACGTTAACCCTAGCGGTAAGCTGGTTGCTGGTAAAGATTTCCTGTACACCGAGCAGTTCTTAGACGCAATCGACGAGAACCTGCAAAAGAAAATGGCTAAATAAGTAGCTGTTACATAAAATAAAAAAGCCCCGCAAATGCGGGGCTTTTTTATTGGTTTAAGGTTAAAGGTCTACGATTTAGAGCTGTTTGATCCAATCAGGCTTTCTAGATCCTCACAACCTTAAACCTTAACCTTGAAACTTTAACTGCTACGCCAGAGCTACCATTCATTACGGCATAACATTTTATATAGTTTAGGAAAAGCAGATTATGAAGCGTCAGAATAACAACGATAAAAGAGGTTCAAACATACCAGAAAACAATCCATCAAAAGCCATGGATAGTAAACGGGAAGTAGAACAATCGCCAGATAATAAAACGGATCAGGATTTTCCCGGCTACCCGCACTATCCAGCAAAAGAAGATATAATGGACCAGCGCACCGACACGAAGCGGGTAGATATGGATATGGAAGAGCTATCAAATGCGAAGAATAGAACAGGTGTTAGCCAGCGTTATAGTAGTGAAAATGAGGAAGAACAACGCAGTAGCAGAGCCAATCCACAACAAGAAAATGATGAATTTTCAGATTTAAATCCGCGAACTCCTGCTTCTAATGACAGCTTAGAAACTACTAATTCAAGACTTTCTGAAATAGGTATTCCGCAGAATGTAGAAAACAGCGATTTAGACAGAGACCGCCCAGGAACAGACCTGAATGAAGCGGCTACCGATGCCGACGTAAGCCGGGAAGAGCGTATGGCCCTGGAAAATATGTACATGCCTACTAACGATGAGGAGAACCTCCGCAGATCCAGGCTAGATAACACGGACTTTGATGGCGATGAACTAAACGAGGGGAGCTTTGGAGAAGTACTGAGTAGTGCAGAACTGGACATTCCTGGCGAAGTAGACGAAACGTTAACTACCTCCATGGGCCAGGGTGACGAAGAAAATAAATACTATAGTTTAGGAGGCGACCGCCAGGAAAGTAACGATGAAGACCCCTATTCTGGTCCCGTACGCGGCAATGAAGCCTGAAGTAAAACGTTCATTAATCAATGAAGGGCAGCCACGTGCTGCCTTCCTTATTTTTACTGAAAAGGATTTCTCTATATTAGAGGTTGAAGCGAATGACTGAGTGGAAATTCATGTAATTTTAATTCAACCATCACGTAGCACCTGAACCAATACGCTATTGCTGGCAACTGGAAACAGCTGCTTAGCAAAGTAATTAAACTATTTTTTGTGAAAACTATAGATGAAACCATACACTCGCTGCACTTCCGTTTCTTACCCTCCTATGCACAATACTTACTAGATCAAAATCTGGATGCATTTATCCAAATTCAATTTGAAGTAGGTACCCAGTTAGACGTTCCTCTTTTAAGAGCCTTCAAAAACTTGGGAGCTGAAGAAACGCGCGAAATTGGCTTAAAAAACAATACTGAATTTCTTTCCTACTTAGCATCCAATAAGGCTGAGGAATTTATACTGTTGGCTATAGACCAGTGGATCAGTAATGCACTCCCTATAGTAGACAAACACGAGGTGATACCAGAAGACATATCCATGATTGTGTTCATGCGCAAAAAAGCATTTCTGCAACTATTACCATCTTATTGTACTGATCCTGAGCAGATGATTCAGATCATTGCAGAAATTGATTATTTCCTGGCCCGCTTAACGTCTGCTACTACTGACACTTATATAAAACTCCTTCAGGATAAAATTGCGCATCACACCCATTTCATTGAAAAGGTCAGCAGCACCTCTCCCAGCGCCATTTATGTTTTTGACCTTTTAGAACAAAAGCTTGTCTTTACAAACGATAAGTTCAAAGATATTTTTAGTGTATTAATGGGTGAATCATCGAAACTAGATATTAATTTCTTTGACGCCTTTATACACCCCGATCACGTGCAGGAAGTAAAATCCTACTTCAAAAAGCTTCAAAACATACCAGATAAAGAAACAGGTACATATAAGTACTGCATTAAGAGCAAAGAAGGAAACTATCGCTGGGTACGCAGCTACGACTCTGTTTTTAAAAGAACAGAAGAAGGAAAAGTGCAGCAGATCATAGGGGCTATAATTGATGTTAATAAAGAAAAGACGGTATCTGATGAGCTACGAAGAAGAGAAGAGCAATTAACAGAGGCACAAGCCTTAGCCCACATGGGTAGTTGGTCATGGAATATTGAAACAGGAGAAGTCTTATGGTCGGATGAAATGTATCGGATCTATCAATTAGATAGTAATACTGCGCTTAGCTATGATCGTTTAATGAATTTCAACCACCCGGAAGACAGAGAACTTGTTCAATTAAAACTCACAGAAACACTGGAAACAAAGAATTCCACTGAGTTTCAAAACCGGATTGAACTAAAAGACGGAACTATAAAATATATACATGCTACAGCTGAAGTTAGAGTGAACCGGGAAGGGCAGGTTGTGGAAATGCTTGGCACTGTTCAAGACATCACAGAGCGACAAGAGTTGCTAAATCATCTAAAGAGAAACGAATCCTTGTACCGCCAGGCAGAAGAGCTGGCCAATTTAGGTAACTGGATTTGGGACCTAAAGAACAACACCGTTGAATGGACCGACCAGCTCTATAAAATTTACGGTCTGGAACCTCAATCCGAGAAAATAACCATTGACCGATTCTTATCACTTGTACACCCTGATGATCGGCCTTACATAAGGGAATCGATAACGGAAAACATGAAGTTGGATTATGTAGATCGCAACTTCAGAATTATTACTCCACAAGGGATAATAAAGACCTTACGATCTATAGCTCAAACCCAACGTAACGGTAATGGACAATTGCTGAACATCTTTGGTACAGAACAGGATATCACAGAACAGCAAAGCCTTATAGAGCAATTGCGGCAAAGTGAAAGCCTATATAAACAAGCACAGGCCTTAGCCCGTATAGGCAACTGGAGCATAGACTTAACTAACAACGAAGTTAAATGGTCAGAAGAATTATACAACATTTATGAACTCGATAAAGGTCAGGAACTGTCGGTTGAAAAATGGTTTGACTATTTGCATCCTGAAGACAAAGAGTCTGTTTCCCACTATTGGCAGGAATGCTTAGCACAAAAGCATCCTTATGACAAAGTGCATCGGGTAATTTTACCTAGTGGAAAAGTAAAAACATTGCACCGAAAGGGTGAGTTTGTTTTTGACAGCAATGGAACAGCCATTAAGTTGATTGGTACTACTCAAGATATTACTGACCAGTTCCTAATTCAGCAAGAGTTAAAAGAGAAACAAACCTTTATTCAAAAAATCACGGATGCCACACCAGCCCTTATTACATCGTACAATGTAGCTACTGACCAATACGAGTTTGTTAATGAAGGCTTATACAAATTATTAGGTTACGACCCCAAAGAGGCCATTGGCCAAGGCTCCATTTTCTTTACCCAACTTATTCATCCAGATGATGCGTTGGAGTTAATACAGAAAACAATGGCTGCTTTGGAGGATGCCAACCGGCATCCAGATGACAATCAAATAGCTGAATACGCCTATCGGATACGTCATAAAAATGGCCAGTACCGCTGGATTAATACGTACGCCACCGTATTTGACCGAAACAGTAATGGACAAGTAGAAAGAATATTACGCATATCGCTGGATATAACGGAACATGCTATTGCCAGGGAAAAGATTGAAGAACAAGAGCTCTTTATTAAACAGGTAGCCGATGCTTCTCCTACCATTCTTTACTTATTTGACACCACTACCAACACATTTTCCTACATAAACCATGAGGTTTATTATGTGCTGGGCTTTACACCAGAAGAGATATTAGAAATGGGCGCTGAAGCCATAACAGCCCTTTACCACCCGGAAGATCTACACCTGTTACCAGAACGCAGGCAGTCAGAAAAGAAATTTCAGCATACAAATTCAATGATGCAGTATGAGTGCCGCTTGAGAAGTAAAACAGGCGAATGGTGCTGGATGGTAGTAAGGGAAGTGGTCTTTAAGCGTAATGATGCCAATCGGCCGGTTCAAGTACTAGGGGCAGCACTGGACATTTCGAAACGAAAGGAAATGGAGCGCTCATTATTGCAAAATACCTATCAACTGCAGCAATCCAATGCAAGCCTGGAAGAGTTTGCCTATGTTGCCAGTCATGACTTGAAAGAGCCCCTGCGCAAGATCTCCACCTTTGGAGATCGCTTGGTTAATACACAACAGGACCGACTAAGCGATGATGGGAAAATCTATCTTAAAAAGATCATAGATGCCTCGCAGCGTATGCAAACCATGATCAATGATTTGCTCTCGATCTCCATGATCACAGGCAATCATTCCTTCCAGCCTTATAGTCTGCAAGCTATTGTAGAAGAAGTAAAACAGACGCTGGAATATAAGGTTGAAAAGGAAAATGCCATTATAGATGCAACCGGCTTACCTGAAGCCAATATTATACCATCACAGTTTCGCCAGCTTTTCCAAAATCTATTGAGCAATTCCTTAAAGTTTACACGAGAAGGTGTGCAACCTCATATACAAATTACCTGGGCCTATATCAGGCCGGAAGAGCTCAACCACATCCAAATCAACAAGGCCAATCAATATTTAAAACTGGAGTTTTCCGACAATGGAATTGGCTTTGAAGATGAATATGCCGGAAAGATTTTTCAGATCTTCCAACGCCTACATGGAAGAAGTGAGTATGAAGGCACAGGTATAGGATTAGCTATTTGTAAAAAGATTGTTGAACACCATGGAGGAGCTATCTATGCGCACGGTCATCCTGATCATGGCGCCGTATTTACCATTCTATTACCAGCTTAACTACAAAAGGATAGCGTATTGCGTTTTAGGTAAACCAGCTTCTTCCATTATACAGTTTGTATAGGAAAATGGCACTATTATTTTATAGGGCTTTGTATGCAAGACATGCAATGGCATATTGGATGTTCGGGATTCTACTACAAGGAGTGGAAAGAGATTTTTTATCCCAAAGGCTGGCCCCAAAAGAAATGGTTTGAATATTATTGCCAGCACTTTACTACTATAGAAATCAACAACAGCTTTTACCGGTTTCCAGAACACAAAAACTTGCAAAGCTGGTATAACCGTTCGCCAGACAATTTTATCTTTGCTGTAAAGGCCACGCGCACCATCACACATGTAAAGCCATTTATTGATACTGATATTTTAGTGGAAGACTTTTATCATGTTGTAAAAGAAGGGCTAGGTAACAAACTAGGACCTGTTCTTTTTCAGCTACCACCCCATTTAGCATATAGTGAAGATACATTGCAAAGGATACTATCTCAGCTAAACCCTTCCTATTTGAACGTAATTGAATTTAGGCATAAAAGCTGGTGGCGGGAAGACGTGTATGCTCAATTGAAACAGAAGAGAATTGTCTTTAGCGGTATCTCCTACCCTAGCTTACCCGATGATGTGATCAGCAATGGAAGTACTGTTTATTACCGTTTTCACGGGCTGCCTAAGCTTTATTTTTCAGATTATGATCCAGCCTTTCTACGCCAGATCGTTTTGCTAATCAAAGAAGATCCTACTATTAAACAAGCCTATTTATATTTCAACAATACGGCAGCTGCAGCCGCTTTAAGCAACGCGAAATATGTTCAGGAGTTTATACAAGGTAACACTGAGCAATACTATCAATCACCATTACACTAAATAATAGACAAAACTACAGAGCCCATAGCGGAGTGCTATGGGCTCTGTAGTTTTAATTCAATAATTACTTATTTACTCACTTCTTCTATCACCTCACCTATTGTAGCATTGGGCGTTTGAATCCTCAATAAGGCAGCAACTGTAGGTGCAATATCTGTCATATACACTTTCCGATTCAGCTTACCCGGTTTGATATTCCATCCAAACCACAACAAAGGAATGTGTGCGTCATACGGCGACCACACACCATGGGTAGTACCTTTTGTAGACCAGCTATCATACCATTGAGGCTTGAATACAAATTGTATTTCGCCACTCAGTTTCTGGTTATAGCCGTTAGCCACCATCATTTTTAGTGGCCCAGGAAGCATTAAGTCATTTAATTGGTTAATCTCAAATGCTTTTGCGATTCCAGGATATTTTAATAATTCCTGTATGATAAACTGGTTAATTGCCGCTCTATTCAATTTAGAAGAGGCAATTATTTCATCATTTAAGTAGATCTGATAGTTAATAACCTGTGCAATGATCTGCTTTACGCCAAAGGCGGATTCTAATAAAACATCCAGGTTCTTTTTGATATCCGCATCATCCAGAACACCAGCCGGGAGTTTATGTTCTTTAGAAAACTCTACGTTATGGGCAGCACCATGATCGGCAGTCAAGAACAGTAAATAGTTACCTTTTCCAACTTTGCTATCCAAGTACTTTAAAAAGTCGCCCAGCTCTCTGTCAAACCGCAAATAACAATCTTCTGCTTCAATAGAGTTAGGCCCAAAGGCATGTCCTATATAGTCAGTGGAAGAAAAACTTATCGTTAAGAAATCGGTAAGTCCGCTCTTGCCTAGTTGCTCGGCTTCTACTGCAGCCTTAGCCATTTCAAAGGTTAGCGTATTACCATAAGGCGTACTGCGGAAACTCTCATATTTATTTTTGGTTATAGCATCAGTATTGTGGTCAAAAGTATTGTCTTCCCCAGGTATCGGGTTTTCATAACTTTTATTGTCTTCCGTACTCTGAACATAAGTATTAATCGGGTAAAGCGTTTTCCAACCTTGCTTTAGATAGGTATCAGGTAAATGCTTAGCATTAAAATTTTGTACCCATTGAGGCAAACTGTTCATATAAAACGTACTACTAATAAACTGCCCATTGGCGTTATCAAACCAGTAAGCGCCATTAGCGGTATGCCCACCCGGCAAAATAGCACCTCTATCTTTTAGAGCGATGGCAATGGTCTTATTCCGGAAATTGGTCGCTAGTCTTAATTCATCTGTAATGGTATTAGCCCAAAGGTTTTTGGGAGACATCTTTCCGGCAGAAGATGTGCTACCTACCGTTTGTACGCTATCATCTTCTGTACAATAAACATTACGCTTAAGCGCTTTATTGTACCAGGAGTTACCCATGATACCATGAAATGAAGGCACACTACCTGTATATACGCAAGTATGGCCGGCAGCCGTATAAGTAGGCGTATAAGGTATAAACGTATTTTCACAACTAAAGCCCTCTCTAAGGAGGCGCTTAAAACCATCTGTACCGTACCGCTCTGAATAACGGTATAAATAATCCCATCGCATTTGGTCCACCACAACACCAACAACTAGCTTAGGCTTATTTTCATTGTTGATCTTAGCAGGTTGAGCAAAAACTGTTAGAGAAACGATAGTTAAAAGAAGCGTCAAACGACTTTTCATTGATAACAGATTAGGGCGCAAAATTAGCATTTGCCTATTACTCAACAGTATTATAAATGTATTAATTCGACAGTTGATCCATAAACTCCGCCCTTTGATCCACAATTTGAGCCTGTCGAGCAACGGATTCAATACATTTATAAAAACTGACTATTAATGAGAACGCTGCTATTTTTATCTTTTGTCGCCTTTTATTCAACGGTAAAGGCTCAGCAGGTTGCTGAAGTAATCAACGCTGAAAACAGCTTTGCCGGCTATGCGAAAGCGTATAATACAAAAGATGCCTTTTTAAACTTTTGCGACAGTAATGCTGTTGTTTTTAATCAAGGAAACGCAATAAATGCAAAAAAGGCTTTTAGCAGGTTAAAACCATCCTCTGACAAATTATTGTGGCAACCAGCATTTGCTGGTATTGCAGCCTCTGGAGATCTGGGCTTTTCCACGGGACCATATGAAAAACGCCCATCTTTAACAGATACTATCACGTATGGTGGTGCCTTTTCTACTATTTGGCGTAAAACAGAAGATGGCCAATGGAAGTTTTTGGTGGACATGGGCGTGACGTTGGGAAATGCGCCCATGGCGGTCCAGCAAGTAAAAAAGGCATCTGTAGGTAAAAAAACCAGCCTTAAAGAAATAGAAAATGTTAAAAACCTAGACCTTCAGTTCATTTCCGCATACAAGGAAAACGCTGAAAAAGCATATACCACCCATTTACACAAAGAAGCCTGCCTAAACCTCAAAAATGCCATTTTATTACTAGGGGAAAGCCAGTGGTCTAAAGTAATAAATAGCATTCCTACCGGCTTAGAAATGGCTCCAATGGAAGCTGGCATCTCTAAAGCGGGCGATCTGGCGTATGTATATGGTCTTGTTACATTTGAAGGCAAAAAAGAAAACTATCTCCGTGTCTGGCAAAACACCGCGAAAGGCTGGAAAATCATATTACAAACATTAAGCTGGTAATCAGCCAATAATACCATTCAACTAATCATTTTATTACCTTTGCGCGGCAGCAATGAGTTTTAAGGCTCCCTATTAAGCCAATTCATTACTGCCTGCGCTTTTTTATTTTACTATAGAAACACTAGAAAACCTTTATAATTAATCGTAAACCATCAATAATAAATTTGCAATTATGGCAGATATTTTTGAGCGCCTTATGAAAAACTATGGTCCGTTAGGACAGCATCGTGAAAGAGCACATGGTTATTTTGCCTTTCCTAAACTGGAAGGTGATATCAGCAGCCGCATGAAATTTCGTGGCAAAGAGGTAATTGTTTGGAGTTTGAACAACTACCTGGGCTTAGCTAACCATCCGGAAATCCGTAAGGCTGATGCAGATGCCTCAGCTGAATTTGGTTTAGCTTACCCAATGGGTGCACGTATGATGAGCGGTAACTCTAATCATCATGAACAACTAGAGAGTGAATTAGCAGAGTTTGTTGGCAAAGAAGATGCGGCCTTACTGAACTATGGTTACCAGGGTATGGTTAGTATCATAGATGTATTGTGCAGCCGCCATGATGTGATTGTTTACGACGCAGAAAGCCATGCTTGTATTATAGATGGCTTGCGCTTACATCCGGGTCACCGTTATGTATTTAAGCATAACGACATGGAAGATTTTGACAAACAAATGCAACGCGCTTCTGCTTTAGTTCAAAAGCAAGGTACAGGTGGCATCCTTGTAATTACGGAAGGTGTGTTTGGTATGGCTGGTGATCAAGGCAAGCTGAAAGAAATTGTTGAATTAAAAGATAAATATGAGTTCCGTCTTTTAGTAGACGATGCGCATGGATTTGGAACACTCGGTGAAACAGGCGCTGGCGCAGGTGAAGCTCAAGGTATTCAAGATGGTATAGATCTTTACTTCTCTACATTCGCCAAATCAATGGCCTCTATCGGTGCGTTTGTAGCTGGTGATAAAGCGATCATCGATTATATCCGTTATAATATTCGTAGCCAGATCTTTGCAAAGAGCCTTCCAATGCCAATTGTAATTGGAAACCTGAAGCGCTTAGAGATGTTGCGTACAATGCCTGAACTCCGCCAGAAACTTTGGGAAAATGCATTAAAACTGCAAGCTGGTCTAAAAGAGTTAGGCTTTGATATTGGCAATACAGATACAATGGTAACGCCTGTTTATATGAAGGGCGGTGTAGAAGAGGCTACCTCTATGACCATGGATCTGCGTGAAAACTATAGTGTTTTCGCCTCTGTAGTTGTATATCCAGTGATTCCAAAAGGTCACATCATTTTCCGTTTGATTCCAACTGCGACTCACACAGATGAAGATATCCAGGCTACTTTAACAGCATTCGCTGAAACAAAGAAGAAGCTAGATCAAGGAGCTTACAAATCAGAAGCTATTCCTGATATGGCTGAACAACGCTAGAATTTTGAAGTATCCATAATAAAAAAGCACTGCCCTTAAGCAGTGCTTTTTTATTATTTCAGTATCCGTTCCATGTAAGAAAGTGCAGGCCTGTAGTACATCTTAACGACCAATGTTCCAACTTCATCTATTCAAAAAAAACGTACTACAAGTCACGTAAGCCTTCTGGCAATTCATACAATACACAGTTTCTACTGCAAGTACGATCAACCAGTTTTGTTACATGTTTACCCATCGCCCTATATTGGAAACAGACCGGCTCCGCATTGTGCCATTAACTCACAATCAGTTAATTAATTACTTACAAGCAGATGGCTCATTGGAAGAAGAATTGGAGGTAGAACCATTAAAAAGAAAAATCAGTCTAGAGCTGATAGAGGCTTTTGAAAAGGTCATATTGCCTGCGGTTGGAAATCCAACCTGCAATTATCTCTTTTCTACTTTATGGACAGTAATTGATAAAGAGAGAAAGGCTATGGTTGGCGATATTTGTTTTAAGGGTGATGCTAACCCAGATGGCGAAGTGGAAATTGGATACGGCACATATCCACAATTTCAAAAACAAGGCTATATGACAGAAGCTGTGGGAACTCTCTGTCAATGGGCATTTGACCAAACAAGAGTGGCATGCGTATTAGCCAATACCCACTCCACCAACATAGCATCTCAAAGGATCTTACTCAAAAACGGTTTTAAACCCTTTTTTGAGACACCAAATAAAGTCTATTGGCGCTTGCAAAAAGTAGAAGGATTAGCAGTAGAAAGAGCTTAACACCTACTCTATTCACTATTTAAAGAAATTTATAACATAACCTTGATTAACATTTTCTAAAAATTTATTCAGGAACGCTTTTAATCCAATCTGCATTCGCTCACAATCAAGTACATTTAGGACTTAAATTTTTCGTTCATGAGAAATCTGTTCCTACTTCTCTTTTTTGTACCGTTACTGACCCTGGCACAAAAAAAGCAAATCACCCTTGAAGATATTTACAAGAAATCAACGTTTAGAAGCGAACCATTTGGTGGCTTTGCAGGAGAAGACAATAGCGGCCTCTTTGATCCAAAAGAAATAAAGGATGAAGCTGGTCAAGCTGTAAATACTCAAGACTATCAAGTTAGTGCAGACAAGAAACGCATTATCTTCTTTACCGGCAAGGAAGCTATCTATCGCCGTTCTTCAAAAGCAACTGTCTATTTGTATGATGTAGCATCAAAAAAAACAACCCGCTTAAATGCTGGAAAGATCCTACACCCTACTTTCTCTCCTGACGGTAATAAAGTTGCCTACGTTTTCGATAACAACCTTTATGTTTATGATATAGCCTCTGCAAAAACTACTGCAGTTACTACTGATGGCAAGTGGAACTATATCATTAACGGTAACTCTGATTGGGTATATGAAGAAGAGTTCTCTTTTAGCCGTGCATTCGATTGGAGTCCTAATGGTAATTATATTGCTTTTTATAAGTTTGACGAAAGCAAGGTTAAGGAATTCAACATGACCATGTTTGATGACCGCTATAACAAAGACTATCGTTATAAATATCCCAAAGCTGGCGAAAGCAATTCAACTGTAAGCATTCAAATCTATAATGTTAACACCGGAGCTATCGTTCCTGCTCAATACGAACAAGGCGACATCTATATTCCTCGCATTAAATGGACTGAGGCAGATAATAAATTAGTCGTGTATTGGATGAACCGCTTGCAAAACGAACTTAAACTGTTATTAACGGATGCTGCAACAGGTACAGCCACTACTATGTACGATGAAAAAAACAAGTACTACGTTGATATTAATGATGATTGGTGGTTCCTTAAAGATGGTAAAAACTTCTTGTTTGGTTCAGAAATGAACGGTTTCTACCGCTTATATTTATATAGCATTGACGGCAAGCGTAAAACAGAAATCACTAAGAACAACTATGACATCAGTGATGTAAACGCCATTGATGAAAAGAACCGCCTGATCTACTATACCGCAGCTTATCCTACTCCAATGGATCGCACCCTGTTTGTTACAGATTTCGACGGAAAGATGAACAAGCAGTTAACTACAGAAACAGGCTGGCATAGAATTCAATTTAACGCTGACAATACAAAGTTTCACGATTACTATTCCAACATTAACACACCGCAGACTGTAACTCTTTACAACCTTGTAAAAAACAAAGGAAGTATTACAGCAGTTAAGGAAAAAGTAGTGAGTGAAAATGCCAAGCTAATATCTACGTTAAATGAATATGCGATAGGTAAAGTTGACTTTATCCGCGTACCAAATACAAAAGGTGATACGCTTAATGGCTGGATGCTAAAACCCACAAACTTCGACCCAAATAAAAAATACCCAGTACTGTTTTGCAACTATGGCGGCCCTGGCTCTCAACAAGTAGCGAATCGCTTTGGCGCAGCTAGTATGTGGCATCAGATGCTGGCAGAAAAAGGATTTATCGTTGTTTCTATAGACAATAGTGGTACAGGTTTCCGTGGTGAAGAATTTAAAAAGAAAACCTATCTGAATCTAGGTAAGCTAGAAATTGAAGACCAGATCGACGCTGCCAAATGGTTAGCCAAAATGCCTTTTGTTGACGGCAAAAACATTGGCCACTGGGGCTGGAGCTTTGGTGGATTTATGAGCTCTTTGGCTATTACAAAAGGGGCCGATGCGTTTAGTGCAGCAGTAGCTGTAGCACCTGTTACCAATTGGAAATTCTACGACAATATCTACACTGAGCGCTTTATGCGTACGCCACAGGAGAATCCTAAAGGATATGAATCAAACTCTCCTGTTAATTATGTAGATAAGATTCGTGGTAAATATTTAATCATTCACGGCACAGCAGACGACAACGTACATTTTCAAAACTCTGCACAAATGATTACAGCTTTGGTAAAAGCGAATGTAGATTTTGAAAGTGGCTACTATCCTAATAAGAACCATAGCATTTCTGGAGGCGTAGACAATACCAGCTTCCACTTATGGAGTAAAATGACGAACTGGATTTTAGAAAACCTGGGAAATGAAAATGTAAACAAAGCTCCAGTTGGCAATGCAATTAATGCCCAACCGAGTCAAACAAATAAAACGTTTTAATTAATAAAACAATTTAAAAAAGAGGCTTCGTTTGAAGCCTCTTTTTTTATTTAACTCCTCACGCGTAATTTTATACCCTATCCCCTTTCCATATGCATATACAAGAACGCTATATCTTAATGTTGGAGGACGATTATGACGATCGCTATTTTACAAGCGAAGTAATGAAAGGCTTAGACATAGCCGTTCCTATTAGGTTTTTATCCAACACCGACCTGCTCTTTGCCACACTTGAAGAAAGTAATCCGCTTTTAATTGTGATCGACTATAACCTACATCCTGAAACAGGTCTTGAAGTTCTCCAAAAAATCCGTCGCCACCCTACCTACCAGCATATTCCTGTTGTTATCCTTGGTGACACAAAAAACCCTGACTTTGTAACAAAGTGCTATCAATGCGGAGCCAATACCTACGCCACAAAACCTACAACAATCGATGCTACTAAGAATAAAATAGAGTTGTTCTTTAAATATTGGTTGGAAGTGGCAGAAACTTTATCTCCCTTAGATGAAAACGAAAATGCAGAAAACCAATGAATGCAAAAAAAATTGCGATAGCTATAACTGGCGCCAGTGGCGCTATCTATGCTCAACTACTGTTACAGAAATGCCTGCAATTGAAGGAGCAGTTTCAGGAAGTTTCTGTTGTAATGAGTGATAATGCTAAATATGTATGGCAAACAGAATTGGGTAACGATAGCTATAAAACTTTTCCCTTTCGCTTTTTTGAAAAGAGTGATTTTACAGCACCTTTTGCTTCTGGCTCTGCACAATACGATGCCTTGATTGTAGCACCTTGCTCCATGGGAACTTTAGGTAGAATTGCCAATGGCATCTCTAATGATTTAATTACACGAGGAGCAGACGTAATGCTCAAGGAACGTAAAAAACTGATATTAGTACTACGCGAAACACCATATAACTTGGTACACATTAAAAACATGGAAACAGTAACACTCGCAGGTGGCGTCCTGTGTCCAGCTACTCCATCGTTTTATAGCAAGCCACAAACAATTGAAGAATTAGCTTTAACGGTTGTAGATCGCGTCATCGATCTAGCCGGCCTTTCTAATAAGTCATTTAGGTGGGGGCAAGATAGCTAGTTAGCATATGTTCCACCTGCATTGATCCAGTCAACTATCTTTTGCCTGTCTGCAACTGATAACGCTGGATTGGGAGGCAGCGGCATTTGGTTTGGCGTTCCCGCTGCATCTACAGCTCGTGCTTTTATACGCGCTTTTTGTTCTACTATATTACAGGCAATAGTCCAGTTCATGCCACCTTGCAGATTCGAATTGTTATGACAAGTAACACAATTTGCTTGAAGAATATTGCGTACTGCTGTAAACAAAGGACCAGCCGCCGTTTCACTTACAGTTGCAGATGCCGTTTGTGTACATCCATTGGCATCTTTTACAACCACACTGTAATTACCGGCATTAAGATTAGTAAATGTATTGGCTGACTGAAAAGCGCCATTGTTTATACTATAAGTAAAGCCTGTACTACCTGATGCAGTAACAGTTATACTTCCTGCTGTACCACCACAAGGAACGGCACTGGTAGTATTTGATGATATTGAAATTGTGGTGCCAATACATGCAGTAGTGGCCGTAACTGTAAATTGTTGCGAGCCTGTACATCCATTACTATTTTTTGCAGTCAGGGTGTAAGTTCCAGCAGCCAAGTTATTAAAAGTGCCGGACGACTGAAAGGCACCACTATTAAGACTATAAGTAAATCCAGTTCCCCCTGAAGCAGTAGCTACAATACTTCCAGTACTTTGTCCGGTAGGTGTGCTAGTTACGCTACCCGTAAGTAACACTGTTACACCTGCACATGGATCTGTGTTGTCCGATCCGCCACCTTTACTACAAGAAATAAAGGTGAATACAATAAAACAGACCTTTATTAAGGATAGATTTCTTCGCATGGTAAGGGGCCATTTATCTTACCATACGCTGATATAGCAATTCAGGTTGCCTATATTAAAGTTCAGACAATGCTTTAAACAATAAAAAAGCGAGGCTTTGTGCCTCGCTTTACTATCAATTAGTCAAAGAAATTAAGCTGATGCAAATTGCTTGCGAATTAAGTTTAAGGCACTACCGGCTTTAAACCATTCAATCTGCTGTTGGTTGTAAGTATGGTTCAACTTGATTTTATCTTGTGTACCATCCTGGTGTTTCAGCACCATAGTCAATTGATGACCTGGAGCCAATTCAGTTACACCAACAATATCGATCACATCATCTTCCAGTACTTTATCGTAATCTTCTTTGTTGGCAAACGTTAAAGCCAGCATACCTTGCTTTTTCAGGTTGGTCTCGTGGATACGGGCAAAGCTTTTTACCACTATCGCACGAACACCTAAATGACGAGGTTCCATAGCCGCATGTTCACGAGAGGAACCTTCACCGTAGTTCTCATCGCCTACTACTACTGCACCAATACCTGCTGCTTTATACTGACGTTGAGTTGCAGGAACAGGTCCGTACTCTCCAGTCAGTTGATTCTTCACGCTATCCGTTTGTCCGTTAAAGAAGTTAACAGCACCAATAAGCATGTTGTTAGAGATATTATCCAAATGACCGCGGAATTTCAACCATGGACCAGCCATTGAAATGTGGTCTGTAGTACACTTGCCTTTGGCTTTGATCAATAAACGCAGGTTGTTTATATCAGTGCCTTCCCACGCTGGGAATGGTTCCAGCAATTGTAAACGGCTAGATTCGGGGCTAACCACCACTTGTACGCCACTACCGTCTTCTGCAGGAGCTTGATAACCTGGATCTTCTACAGAAAAGCCTCGAGGAGGTAATTCAAAACCTTTCGGCTCATCCAGCATTACTTCTTCACCTTTCTCGTTGATCAGCTTATCTTTTAATGGATTGAAAGATAAACGTCCCGCAATAGCGTAAGCAGTAACAATTTCAGGGGAAGCAACAAACGCATGCGTAGATGCTAAACCATCATTACGTTTTGCAAAGTTTCTATTGAATGAGGTAACGATCGTATTCTTTCTGCTTGGATCGTCCATATGACGTGCCCACTGACCAATACAAGGTCCGCAAGCATTTGCCAGTACCACACCACCAATCTCATCAAATGTGTTCAGGTATCCGTCTTTTTCAATGGTATAACGCACCAGCTCAGAACCTGGGGTTACAGTGAACTCACTGCTGGTTTTCAGACCTTTTGTTTTTGCTTGTGCAGCTATAGAAGCTGAACGGCTGATATCTTCATAAGAAGAGTTGGTACAAGAACCAATCAGGGCCACTTCAACAGCATCAGGCCATCCGTTAGCAGCTACAGCCTCTGCCATTTTAGAAATAGGAGTAGCCAAATCTGGTGTGAACGGACCATTCACATGTGGTTCTAATTCATCCAGGTTAATTTCAATTACCTGATCATAATATTTAGCTGGAGTAGCCTCTACTTCAGTATCTGGACGCAAATGCTCACGAACGCCATCAGCTAATGCAGCCACTTCTTCACGTCCTGTAGCTTTCAGGTAACCAGCCATTCTTTCATCATAAGCAAACAATGAACAGGTAGCACCTATTTCAGCACCCATGTTACAGATAGTTGCTTTACCAGTACAGCTGATGCTATCAGCACCTTCTCCAAAATATTCAACAATAGCACCGGTACCACCTTTAACAGTAAGGATACCAGCAACTTTTAAGATCACATCTTTGGCAGAAGTCCAACCACTCATTTTACCGGTTAGCTTAATACCAATCAGCTTAGGCATTTTTAATTCCCATGGCAAACCAGCCATTACATCTACCGCATCAGCACCGCCTACACCAATGGCAATCATTCCCAATCCACCAGCATTGGGCGTGTGAGAATCTGTACCAATCATCATTCCACCTGGGAAAGCATAGTTCTCCAATACTACCTGGTGAATAATTCCAGCACCCGGCTTCCAAAAGCCAATGCCATATTTATTAGAAATTGAGGCAAGGAAATCGTACACCTCTCTATTTGTATCAATAGCGGTATCCAAATCCTGCTTTGCACCAACTTTGGCTTGAATTAGGTGATCACAGTGTACCGTAGATGGCACTGCTACCTGCTTGCGACCACATGTATCAAACTGTAATAATGCCATTTGAGCCGTTGCATCCTGCATGGCTACACGGTCTGGAGCAAAGTCAACATAATCTTTACCTCTTTCATACGTACGTGCAGCAGGGGTAAAAGAGTGTGCATACAGGATTTTCTCAGCCATCGTAAGGGGACGGTTCAATAACTTACGGGCATTTGCCACTTTTGCAGGCAATTCGCTATACAGCTTTTTTATCAGGTCTAAGTCAAATACCATTTCTTAATTGTATTTTAAAACAGAACTATATACAGGCATTCCATTTGCGGTTTACCTAACTTGCTTGAAGTGTGCAAAGTTATTGAAAACGAATTAAACATTGAGACCCCATCTGAAAGCTTGGCCGGTTATCTCAAAAAAATTATATTAGCCATATGAACCAATTGAAAGACTATATTGAGTGGCAGGCATTTGGTGTTTGTACCGCTTTAGGAGAAAAAATGGGAATTGCCACTACTCGTATCCGTATGTGGTTCATTTACATTTCTTTTTTAACGCTTGGATCTCCGGTAGTGATTTATATGATTGCAGCATTCTGGCTCAACATTAAGCGCTACATCTTTGCGGCCCGCCGCAACCCGCTGCGTTATTTGTAGTTTTTGCAGAGCCTTAAATGATTGAATTCCACTATAAACTTGACTCTTACCAATCTATGCTAGGTCAGTTGGCTGAAGTTTTCCAAACCAAGCTAGTTGATCAAACCCTAAATATTCCTCTATCGTTTGGCCAAGGCTTTTTTAAATTGGTAAACCTCCCCTACGGATTACAATCGCTAGTTTATAATATTCACTTAAATGATGACCTTCTATTCGTTAGAGAAAAAAATGACAAAGAATTCTATTTGCTAAGTTTCGACCAGATAAGTAGGGCCAACAAAGGTTCAATTCGCATCAATTCAGAAGATCTTACAGCAGAGCAATTACGGAATACCGCCATATATCTTACCAGCTTTCTTTTCGATGTGGAGTTAGGGCTCCAAAAAGATACCACACTAACAGGCATTCGTATCTTATTACCTGTACAATGGATGAATGAATACCTGGAACTAGGTGAAAAAGAAGATATCCTGGAAAAATATGTGAGCCTGAAAACTGCAGGCATTTGGTACATGCCCGTCGACATAGAACTTAAAGAGCTTTTAGATGAGATTTTATCAACTGAAAGAAAGCCACTGCTATTCACTTCAAACAGGATGATGCGTATTGTAGAGAAGTTTTTTGATTGGCTCTACAATCAATTACAATACCTATCGCCGTCAAACGGTATTTCACGTGCAGATATACTGGCTGCCCAAAAGGTAGAGGCTATACTTACAAAAGATATTACAGCACTCCCTCCTACTATAAAGGAGCTGGCCAGGGAAATAGCTATGAGTGAGTCTAAACTAAAAAAGATCTTTAAATCAGTATACGGAATGCCCCCTTACGAATACTTTCAGAAACAACGTATGCAAAAAGCCATGACGTTATTAAAAAGTGGAGTGCATTCCATTAAAGATGTGGGTTATACTTTGGGATACGCCAATTTGAGCAACTTCACGTTGGCTTTTAAAAAAGTCTATGGTGTACTTCCTTCAGTTATAATTAAGGAGTCTAAATAAGTTCTTTCAACTTATTTACAACTGTATCAACTTCAGCTGTTGTATTAAATCGGCTAAAAGAGAAGCGTAAAGTCACCCAGTTATCCACTTTTTTTAAGGCTTGCATTACATGCGATCCCACAGAAGCTCCACTACTGCAAGCGCTTCCACCAGAAACACAGATGTTATTTATATCCAGATTGAACAATAACATTTCGGATTTCTCGCTTTTGGGAAAGCAAGCGCTCAAAACTGTATAAAGAGAGTTACCAGCACAATTAAACTCAACTCCTGGAATATTTTCTTGAAGCTGCTCCATCATATACTGGCGCAGCGACTTGATATAAGTACTATCCTTTTCAAAGTTTGCCATAGCCAGTTCAAGAGCCTTAGCAAATCCAACAATCCCATAAACGTTTTCAGTACCAGCACGCATATTCCGCTCTTGACCGCCTCCATGTATAAATGGCTTGATAGAAATATTCTCGCTTACATAAAGAATACCGGTCCCTTTTGGTCCATGAAACTTATGCCCAGCACCAGATATAAAATGCACTTTATATTGATGTAAGTTCAAAGGGTAATGACCTACTGTTTGAACACAATCAGAATGAAAAATAGCACCATATTTCTCACACAAACCACCTACATATTCGATATCGAGTAACGTTCCAATTTCATTATTGGCATGCATTAGCGTTACAAGCGTTTTCTCTGTCTGATTAGCCAATTGGTTTTCCAGGTCATTGTAATCAATCTCGCCATTCTGTAATAGGCCTACAAAGCTGGTGCTAACAGTATTTTGGTGACCATAATACTCTACAGTGTGGAGTACAGCATGATGTTCAATAGGAGAAGTAATTATATGACGGCAGCCCAAATCACGAATGGCTGCAGCAATAGCCGTATTGTTGCTTTCCGTTCCACCTGAAGTAAAGAAAATCTCACCAGGCTTGGCGCCCAAAAGACGCGCTACTGTTTTACGTGCATTTTCTATCCCCAATCTTGTTTCTCTACCATAAGAATAAATGGAAGAAGGGTTTCCAAAATAAGTAGACATGTAGGGTAACATGGCCTCCATTACTTGTGGGTCCAGAGGAGTGGTTGCAGCATTATCAAAATAAATACGTTCCATATTAATTTTCAAGACGGCTTAAGTTTTCAAAACAGCTTTACGGTTCTTGTTGTATCCTTACATCCCTCTACACCTCAATCTTTCGCACTATAAGCAAGCAAGACGGCGCAAAGTTACGTAAAGAACTATAGAAAATCGAATGAATGAAATAGCACCAAACCCTTATTCCATCTACTTTTCAATAAGCAAAACCCTACCAAAGAGCTAGATTAAGATTTATTTCCCTACTTGAAAGCACTATAAAAAAAAGCAGGCTAGTTAGCCTGCTTGTAAAGTTCTTTTATAAAAAAGGAAAATAACCTCCTAAGTTCCCCTTTAGAGGACAGGGGTTTACATGAACTCCCGAATATCTTGCATCAAACGCATAGCAATATTATTGGCAGTTGTCTCAAAATTGCTTTCGGCATAAATGCGAATGATCGGCTCAGTATTAGAGGTACGCAAATGCACCCAATCATTATCAAACTCAATCTTCAAACCGTCCTCAGTATTTATGGGATTGTTCTTGTATTTCTTTTGAATACTTTCAAATATCGCTTTTACATCAAAGCCTTTTTGAAGCTCTATTTTATTCTTAGAAATAAAATAGTCAGGGTAATTTCCACGGAACGACTTTAAACCCTTACCATAAGCAGCATAGTGAGATAAGAACAAGCCAATTCCAATTAAAGCATCACGTCCATAATGAAAGTCAGGAACGATGATACCACCATTACCCTCACCGCCAATGACAGCTTCTTTTTCTTTCATCTTAGTTACAACATTCACCTCACCTACTGCCGATGGATAATAATTGCCGCCATTTTTTAAAGTCACTTCCTTAAGCGCTTTCGTACTACTCATATTGCTTACGGTATTGCCTTTCCGCTTGCTTAATACATAATCAGCAATGGCCACAAGTGTATACTCCTCGCCAAACATAGATCCGTCTTCACACACAAAACAAAGTCTGTCCACATCAGGATCTACAGCTATTCCAAAATGAGCATTCTGTTTTACCACTTCATTACTAAGTGCTGTCAGGTGCTCCGGTAAAGGCTCTGGATTATGGGCAAATTTGCCATTCACTTCTCCATTTAACACAATCACTTCTTCTACTCCTAAAGCCTTTAATAGGTCAGGAATTACCATTGAACCGGTTGAGTTGATACAATCAACAACTACTTTAAACTGGCGTTGCGCAATTAATTCTCTATTGGTTAATGGATAATTTAAAACCAGTTCTATGTGTTTTTGTAGATAAGTATTATCAACAGCTATCGTTCCCAGCTTATCTACAGGGGCAAACGTAAGTTCCTCTGCAGCAGCTCTTTTTAATACTTCAGCACCAACAGCAGCTGAAATAAATTCGCCTTCACTATTCAGAAGCTTTAAAGCATTCCATTCTTTTGGGTTATGGCTGGCCGTAATAATAATACCGCCTATCGCTCCCTCTTTTTTAGTAGCAATTTCAACTGTTGGTGTTGTCGACAATCCTAGATCTACTACATCTACTCCTAACCCAATTAGGGTATTTACAACCAGGCTGCTAACCATAGAGCCACTGATACGGCCATCGCGACCAACTACTACCTTAGGGCTAGTAGTTTTATTGTTATGTTCTTCTGCCAAAATACTTCCGAAAGCGGCAGTAAATTTTACCACGTCAATAGGTGAAAGGGTATCGCCGGGCTTTCCGCCAATAGTTCCTCTAATTCCAGATATGCTCTTGATCAATGCCATGGTACAAAATTTAGGGTGGCAAAAATACGGTTTTAGTGCAAGGTGTTTTCAAAGAGTTGAAATTTGAATGCCACACCTATTACTTTTGCAAAAAAGGTAAAATGGCAGCGGCTGAATGGTATAAAGACTGGTTCAATTCTTCTTACTATCATAAATTATATTTTGACAGGGACGAGAAAGAAGCTGAGGCCTTTATGCAACAGCTAATTCAGCATTTGCGTCCCGCTTCCAACAGTCGCATGGTAGATATTGCCTGCGGAAAAGGCCGTCATAGTAAGTTTCTGGCCACCCAAGGCTTTGATGTTACCGGAATCGACATTTCTCCAGACAGCATCCAATTTGCCCAACAATTTGCTTCAGACAACCTGCATTTTTATGTTCACGATATGCGGCTCTTGTTTTGGATCAATTATTTTGACTATGCCTTTAACCTCTTTACATCCTTTGGCTACTTTGCCACTCGCCGGGAGCATGATGATGCTATACGCACCATTGCCGCTAGTTTAAAGCCGTCTGGGAAAGTGGTCATTGACTATTTAAATGTTCATTATGTAGAAGACCGCCTGGTACATAATGAAGTTAAATCAATTGATGGAACAATCTATGAGATCCATCGCTGGCATACCGATACCCACTTTTATAAAAAGATTACGGTTACCGACCCAGCCCTATCTCACCCACTTTTCCATGAAGAAAAAGTAGCCAAGTTCTCACTTGGCGATTTTACAGACATGCTATCCTTTCAAGGCCTGCAGGTTACAGAGGTTTTTGGCGATTATCAACTGAACCCATACGATATCCGAAAAACTCCTCGCCTCATCCTTATTGCCCAGAAACAATGACACAAAAAATGACTCCTACATATAAAATAAAAGAGGCCTGTTACTTACAGGCCTCTTTTATTTTATTTTCCTCATAATCCCTTTAATCCCAAGAATCTTAGTTCTTTCCTAGTTCTGCTTATTATTCAATAACATCCATTTAGCGGTCTCATAGTAGGCTGTTGTTACCCCCGACAGCTTTTGTTTGATGGAATCCTGCTGGGCTGGAGTAAACTTTTTGTTACTGATAAAATGAAGTTCTTCTTTTATAAAATTGATATTCTTAGTAAAGTAATAGTCGTCCGTTACCAAGCCTATTCGCCCTTCATCATGGTGTATAA